>JAODAO010000337.1 GCA_025463465.1 Glaciihabitans sp.
GGCATTCGCTCCAAGTGATCTTTCGCGACGCAACCTACAGTCTCTCCTAGAAGCTGGCAGCATCGAACGGATCAGCCGCGGTCTATACCGCCGCACAGACCTCCCACCCACCGATCTGGACCTGGCGGAAATCGCTGCAAAGTCTGAACTCGCCACCATCTGCTTAGCTTCCGCGTTGGCGAAGTACGAGCTGATAGACGAAATCCCGTCCCGCATCGACTTGGCCATCCCCAGAACAGCGCGTCCGCCGAAGACTGATGCACCCGTCCGGTGGCACCGCTTCGACCCGTACACCTTCGATCTCGGACGCCTGCACCTGACTCTTGACGGTGAAGACTCCGAAATCGCGATCTACTCAGCTGAAAGATCCATCGTCGATGCCTTCCGGCTTCGCGGGCAGGCCGGGTACGAAATGGCAAATGAAGCCCTAAAGAACTGGCTGAAACTTAGAGCCTCGCACCCTGTCAATCTCATCAAGATCGCGGAGCAGCTACCTCGAGCGTCACAGCCTCTCGCCTCAGCACTAAGCATCCTGACTTGAGTGCCGAGTCGCAGATCTACGCAAAGGTCCAACGACTGGCCAGAGACGCCGGCCGACCCTTTGCCGAGTATCTGACCCTGTACGCGATGGAGTGCATCCTCGACCGACTGTCCGTCACAGAGTACAAAAATGACTTTGTGCTCAAAGGCGGGGTACTACTCGCTGCATTCAAGATGCGCAGGCCCACCAGTGATATCGACCTGGCCGCATTCGAGTTCACACTCGACGCCGAACACATGAAGGCCGTAGTCCAAGCCGTTTCTGAAGTCGACGTCGATGATGCCCTGACGATCGATCCGACCTTGACGACCGTGGCCGCTATTCGGGAGGGGGACGACTACAGCGGGCTTCGAGTGAAAGTCTCATCGAAGGTGTACAACAGCCATGTCTCGTTCCATCTCGACATCAGCACCGGCGATCCGATCTGGCCGGAACCTCAACCGGTTGAAGTCGAAAAACTCCTCGGCGGCGACATCCGGATGGCTGGGTATCCGATGCCGATGGTCATCGCCGAGAAGGCAGTGACGATTCTGACCCGCGGCGCCACCAGCACTCGGTGGCGAGATGTCGTCGATTTGCGAAACTTCGCGAAGACAAAGGATTTCAGCGCGGGCGAACTGCGCGAAGCGGCCGAACGAGTAACGGCCTACAGGACCGCAGAACTCGGATCGTTAGCGATCGCAGGCACAGGTTGGCCCGCCGCCGCGCAGACGAAATGGACGGCCTGGCGAGTGAAGTCGAGCCTTGAGCAGTTGTCCCTCGAATCGTTCGAAGAACAGTTCGCAGACGTCTGCGCCTTCATCAACCCGGTTTTCACGGGAGCAGCGAGCGACTCGGCCTTTTGGTCCCACGACCAGTTCGACTGGAACGAAATGCCAAGGCCGGAGTAGAGCCCAGCAGGGCTGTTCTTTCTTGACGAACTCGGCTGCAAATGCCCGGACGCCCTCTACGCCTACCACCAGGACTGGACCCGGCCCGGGCCAGCGCCTCGCAGATCACCCGCGACACGTTCGTCCGCGACGCTCTTCTCGCACTCGCCTCCGGGGACGCCCGTGCGCTGTGGGAGACCGTCACCACGACGGCGATCGCTAAAGGAATCGGCGACATTTATTACGACGCGACCACTCCCGCAGCCAAGGCGCTTGAGAACTTCAACGGAACCGAGCGCCCGGAGCCGGGCTGCCATCGCGCCGCGGAGAATGTTGAGATCGTCGCCGAAGATCAAACGCGACCGTGCGAAACGACGTGCCCGTTGGAGGATCGGCTTACGTACAAGAGTCGCGACAATTAGCGCTGAAGCTCCGCCGGGTGGGGGATGCACCGCTGCCCTGCGCTCATTAGCTTTTAGGTATTGATGAGTTGTGCTTCGGCACGGAGGGTGGGCCTTGTGGAGTTTGTGCTCGGCGGCGGCTTCGTGGTGCTCGCCATTTTCCCTTTTGTCTATCCTCGTTGGCGCCGTTGGGAAATTATGCGCGAGCATAAGAGGAACCCACGCCAAGTCTCGGCCGGCGGACTCATAGCCCCCTTTGACGAGGTGTTTCACCCGACCGCATACACCGCGAACCTGCTGTGGGAAGCAGAGAAGACGATTCCTGCACCTACCCCTGACGCGGATAACAACTGGCCCGACTTGAGGACCGGGCGTATCGCCATCTCGATACCGCAGGAACACAAAGATTAGTCAGCGGATGGTGTGGCCGGCATTCGTCTCGTCGTAGTCCTGCCCTGAAGCGGCGATCGCTGGTTGCTGTTCGACGCGGGCTTAATCGATGGGTGGTTCTGCAATCGCTTCGGCCGGAGGTCTCGCGCCGTACGTTCGCGGCCACGCCGGTAGGTCGATGGGTTAGGGAGGTCTAACGCAAGACAGCCCCACGCTAGCCTCCTTGCTGGCGGATTGAGATTCCAGGTCAGCCGGCGGCGGACAGATTGACCGTTTTCAGAGCTGTCCCGAGGACAAAGGCCTATTCGGGCGTAACAGGTGCCCGCGATTTAGAACTCCGCGTCGAAGTGGTCGAACGCCTCGAGGTCGAAGTCATGGGGGCCCACGGGCCGCGTTTCGAACGGGAGAGCGACCACCCTGTGTGCGGCGCGATCGCGCCGGAAGCGGACATTGCCCGCTGCCTGCCCGTTGGTGCTAGCAACCGCCTCGACGAGCGACGCGTTGTCATTCTCGGCGAGCGCCTCCAACGCCGGACGGTGGCGCTGGACCAGGTCGATCAGGTCGACCAAAAACGGGACGGTGAGTTCCGAGATGTCGGTGGTGCTGTTGTGGCCGGCGCTGCTGTGGCCGTGGCTGTTGTTCAAATCTCTCCTTGTCGCGAGTGCAGAGAAAGCCTGACATGTGTCAGAAAGTGAGACCAAGGAAACAATATGAACAGAACTCGCCGCCAGCAGAGGCGCTGCGCGGCAATGCCGTGGCCCGTCGGAGACCGAACCGTTCGGCGCACAACCTTCCGGTGACATCGTGGAGTAGCTTTAGCGAGGGCCGATCGGGCTCGATAACTTCGACGGAAAGCAGGTGAGCAGCTATGGCTGGTGATAGTTGCTGCGCCATGGTGCCGCCGATGACCGTCGCCCGTCCTTCACGCTAGAAGGTTGGCCCGGGCCCGGCGCATGCCGGGCGCGCTTCCGTCCCCGTCGCGGGCACCACGGTGTGGTCGCCCGGCTGTTTCTGCTGTCGTCGACTGAACGACGGGAACATCATGACGCTCATTGACAACGGGATCTATGTCAACGGCCAACGCACCGGCAACCCATCCACCCTGGATGAGACGTACGAGCTGATGCGGGAGCGCCATGGCATGGCCTGGATCGGTCTTTACCGCCCGGATGAGACCGAGATCCACTCCGTCGCGGCGGAATTCAGCCTGCACCCGCTTGCCGTCGAGGACGCCCTTAAGGGTCACCAGCGCGCCAAACTCGAACGGTTCGGTGACACCCTCTTTGTGGTGCTCCGCCCCGCCTGGTACCTCGACAAGGAGGAGGTGGTCGAGTTCGGCGAAGTCCACCTGTTCATCGGGCCCGGATTTGTGGTCACGGTGCGCCACGCGGCCAACCCCGACCTCGCCCGGGTACGACACCGCATGGAGAACAACCCCGAGTTGTTGGCCCTTGGCCCGGAGGCCGTGCTCTACGCCATCCTCGACGAGGTCGTCGACGGGTACGCACCCGTCATCGCCGGCCTCGAGAACGACATCGACGAGATCGAGGACCAACTCTTCGGTGGCGATCCCGCCGTGTCCCGGCGCATCTATGAGCTGCTTGGCGAGGTGATCTCATTCCAGCGGGCAACCGGACCGCTGAACGGCATGCTCGAGTCACTGCTGCGCGGTGCCACAAAGTACGAGGTGGATATCGAGCTGCAGCGCTCCCTCCGCGATGTGGCCGATCATGTCCAGCGGATTACGGAGCGGGCTGAGTCTTTTCGCATCCTGCTACAGAACGCCCTCACGGTGCACTCAACGCTGGTCACCCAGCAGCAAAACGACGAGATGCGCCGCCTGTCGGAGGCGAGCCTCGCCCAAAACGAGGAAACCCGGAAGCTATCCGAAACTGGATTGGCCCAGAACGAGGAAGTGAAAAAGATCTCGTCCTGGGCGGCGATCCTGTTCGCCCCCACACTGATCGGCACCATCTACGGAATGAACTTCACCTACATGCCCGAGCTGGACTGGCCTCTGGGTTACCCCCTGGCCGTCGTCGCGATGGTCATCGGCGGATTTGTGCTGTACCGGGTGTTCAAGGCACGCCACTGGTTATAGCTGGGAGGGCGAATAAGCAGGTGTCCCGCCGTCGTACAACCCCGTGACATTGCCATTGAGGTAATTCAGCCTGATATTGCACCGCGAGGTCCCTCCGGTGCCTGGGCACCCCACGAGGAGAATCGATGACTGACACAACGGACCCCACCGCCGCTCCCGTTCCTACTCCTGCTGCTCCCGCTTCTGCCCCCACACCGGATTCCGCGGAGGAAGAGGCCCCCCTGGTGGATGTCGCCGCCCCAGCTTCATCCACCGCCGAGGCAGCACCCGATGAAGCCCCCGATCCGACCCCCGCTGCCACCACCCAAACGAGCCTTGGAGCTCCGCGCGGCTTGACCTACGCGGTTGACATCGTGTTCTGCATCGACGTGACGGGCAGTATGAACCCGATCCTTGACGCGGTGAAGGCGAACGCCCTCGGCTTCTATGACGACGTGCAAACCAACCTGACGGAGAAGGGCAAAAATGTTGCCCAGCTTCGGGTGCGGGTGGTCGCGTTCCGTGACTTCGCAGCCGATGCGGACCAGGCCCTCGAAGAGTCACCGTTTTACGAACTGCCCGACGAGCGTGCCGGGTTCTCAGAGTTTGTGAACGGCCTCGTCGCGCAGGGTGGAGGCGATGCCCCCGAGTCCGGCCTCGAAGCGGTGGCCCTCGCCATCGGGTCGCCCTGGACCAGCATCGGTGACCGACGCCGGCAGGTCATTGTGGTGTGGACCGACCAGCCGGCCCACCCGCTGGACGCCTCCGTTGTGCCCGCCGACCTTGCCTCGCGGGTGCCCGCCGACTTCAGCGCCCTCACCGACCAGTGGGAGGACGAGCAGGGCACGATGGGTTCATCCTCGAAGCGTCTCATCCTGTTCGCTCCAGACGGCCCGGGCTGGAGCGACATCTCCTCCGTGTGGGAGAACGTGGTGCACAACCCCTCCCAAGCCGGCGGCGGCCTGTCCGAGGTCGATTACGGAACTATCATCGACTCCATCGGCAACTCGGTATGAGCGGAGCACCAACGGGTGCACTCTCTCCCGCCTCCGGGCCGTCGTTCTCGTTCGGGTTCAACCTGGCGAAGATCGACGATCATGGCGAAGATTCCGACCCGATCCTGAGGGACGGCCCCGACCTTGGGCTGGTCGGGGTGTTCGACGGGATGGGTGGCGCGGGCGGCACCGTTTACGAAACGCCGGACGGTGCCCGGTCTGGGGCCTACATTTCTTCACGCATCGCCCGCGACGTGGTCGAGGAGCGCATGCTCGACCTGTTGGAACCCAACTGGAACCTGCAGGGTGCCGCGGCAGCGGAGGACCTGCGCGAGAGTGTGCAGACGGCTTTGCAGGAAAAGCTTGCCGACCTGAAGGCACCGGTCAGCCGACTGCGCTCGAAGCTGCTGCGGGCGCTGCCCACCACGATGGCGATAATTGCGCTGCAACGCACCCACAGTGGTGCAGCCCGGTGGACCTGCCATGTGTTCTGGGCCGGGGATTCTCGTGCATACGTGCTGCAGGCCGATGGGTTACGCCAGTTGAGCACCGACGACCTGCGCGAGCCCGGCGACGCCATGTCGAACCTGCACCAGGACAGTGTGGTCAGCAACGCCATGTCGGCCGACACCGACTTCCACGTCAACTACCGCCGGGTCGAACTGGACGCGCCGTTCGTTCTGCTCTGCGCCACCGACGGGTGCTTCGGTTACCTGCCATCCCCCATGCATTTTGAACGCCTGCTGCTGCGCAACCTCGTCGGCGCCAGAAGCGCTGCCGACTGGTCGGCGCGCATTCAAACCGACATCAGCGCGGTCACCGGCGATGACGCCGCCATGTCGGTGATGGGGGTGGGCGTCGAATTCGCCCAGGCCCAGTCACTGTTCACGAACCGGCTGGCTGAACTCGAACGGGGAGTG
>JAODAO010000352.1 GCA_025463465.1 Glaciihabitans sp.
CCGGCGGAACCGGCCTCGCGGCGGTAGCAGGTGGACCAGCCCGCGTAGCGGATGGGGCCGTTGCTGACGTCGAGGATCTCGTCGCTGTGGAACCCGGCGAGCGCGACCTCGCTGGTTCCAGTGAGGAACAGGTCGTCGGCGGGAAGGTAGTAGATCTCGTCGGCGTGCGCACCGAGGAACCCGGTGCCCGCCATGATCTCGGGGCGGACAAGGGTGGGGGTGATCAGGGGCTCGAAGTTTTCGGCGATGGCCTTGTCGAGCGCCATGTTCATCAGGGCAAGCTCGAGGCGGGCGCCGAGGCCACGAAGGAAGTAGAAGCGGCTGCCGCTGACCTTGGCGCCGCGGGTGATGTCGAGGATGTTCAGGATCTCGCCGATTTCGACGTGGTCGCGTGGCTCGAAGTCGAAGGTCGCCTTCTCGCCGACCTCGCGCAGGAGCGTGAAGTTCTCTTCTCCACCTGAGGGCACACCGTCGATGATGGGGTTGGCGATGGAGCGGATCACGCGGGTGAAGTCGGTCTCGGCTTCCTGCGCCTGCGCCTGGGCGTCCTTCACCCGGCCTGCCAGCTTCTGCGCCTGCATCACCATGACCTTTTTCTGGTCTTTTGGTGCCAGGGCGACGCTTCGGCCGAAGGCGTTCTGCTCGGCGCGCAGCTTCTCGAACTCGCCGATCGTGGAGCGGCGGAGGGTGTCGGCGGCAATGGCCTCGTCGACGAGGTCAACGGAGTCACCACGGGCCACCTGTGAGCGGCGGACGAAGTCAGGGTTTTCACGCAGTATCTGGGGGTCGATCACCGGCCCAGTCTACTTTGGCGCGCCGGTTATCGACTCCTCCCCCGGCCCGGGTGCCGTAGCTTTGTGCCATGGCTGCCCCAGTGCACGGCGAGACAACCAGCGAATCCGAGACGCCCGAACCCAGCGGTGCGCCGGGCACCCCCCGGGTGCGGACAGCCGCGGTCGTTTTCAACCCGGTGAAGGTCGACATCTCCCGGTTGCGCGCCACGGTCACCGAGGCGGAGGCCGCGTCCGGCTGGGGTGCGAGCCTCTGGTTCGAGACCTCCGTGGTCGACCCGGGTGCCGGGCAGGCCCGCGATGCCATCAACGCCGGGGTGGATGTGGTGATGGCTGCCGGTGGTGACGGAACGGTGCGGGTTGTCGCCGAGCAGTTGCGTGGCAGCGGCATCCCCCTCGCCCTGTTGCCGTCCGGCACCGGCAACCTGCTGGCCCGCAACCTGGGCCTTGGCCTCGACAACCTGGTCGAGTCGGTGGCGACCGCGTTCACGGGTAAGGACCGGCGCATCGACCTGGGAATCGTGGAGGCCCGCCGCGAGGACGGGTCGAGCGACAGCCACGCGTTTTTGGTGATGGCGGGGTTTGGCCTCGACGCCGACATGATCGCCAACACCAACCCGAAGCTGAAGGCGCGGGTGGGCTGGCTCGCCTACGTCGACGCGATCGTCCGGTCGCTGCGTGGCAGCAACCAGCTGCGGGTGCGTTATTCGCTGGATGGCGCGACCACCAGGACGCTGCACGCGCACACCGTGCTGATCGGCAATTGCGGGTCGCTACCCGGCAACATCCTGCTGCTGCCAGAGGCCGCGGTGGATGACGGTGTGTTCGACATTGTGGCGCTTCGCCCGGACGGGCTGGTCGGCTGGGTGCAGATCTGGGTGAAGATCGTGTGGGAGAACGGGGTGCTGCGGCGCAGCTCGGTGGGGCGCAAGCTGATGAGCCTCAGCAAAGAGGTGCGCACCCTGCGTTACCTTCGGGGCAGCCAGCTCGTGATGCGGCTGGAGGCCCCGCAGGAGTTCGAACTGGACGGAGACCCGTTTGGTAAGGCCGTGGCGATCAAAGCCACCGTTGACCATCTCGGGCTGACGGTGCGAATCCCGGCAGACCGGGAGATCGGCTAAGAACCGTTGTCGTTCGCAGCCGGCTCAGGTTCGCCGCTGATCAGCCCGCGCAACCAGTCTCTGGCGTCGGTGAACGCGTTGTTGTCGTAACGCGGGGTGACGGTGATTGTTAGTTTGTCGGCGCGCGGGTAGGAGCCGAGGAAGATGACCCGGGGGCTGAAACGTTTGAGGCCGAGCAGGGCGTCAGCGACGCGTTCGTCGAGGACGTGGCCGTCGAGGTCGATGACGAAACGATAGCGGCCGAGGGCGTCCCCGATGGGGCGAGAGGCCAGCAGGCTCATGTTGACCCCGCGGGTGGCGAACTGCTCGAGCATTTCGAGGAGGCGTCCTGCGGTGTCGTCGGGGAGTTCGGCGATGATGCTGGTTTTGTCGGAACCGGTGGGGGGCGGCAGCTCCGTGGTGCGGCTGACCAGCACAAACCTGGTCTCCGCATTGGGGTTGTCTCCGATGTTCTCGGCGAGGACGTCGAGGTTGTAATACTTGGTAATCCCGGGCGGCGCCACGGCCGCATCCGCCAACTCGTTGTCGAACAGCGAGATCGCGGCGGCGACGTTGGAGGTCGCGGGAATGTGGCCGTGGTTCGGCAGCATGGTGTCAAGCCAGCTGTGGGTCTGCGCGTACGCAACGGGGTGGGCGTTGATCACCCGAACGTCGGCGAGCGCGGTACCGGGGCGGGCGACCAGCACGAAGTTGACGGGTACCAGGTACTCGCCGATGATGCGCAGGTTCGGGATATTCGCGAGGGCGTCCTGGCTGGCGCTGACCCCACCGTCTACGGTGTTCTCGATGGCGATCATCGCGGCAACGCTGCGCCCGCTGACCACATCGTCGAGTGCCTGGCCGACGTTGTTCACCGCGCGCCAGGTTTTACCGGCGGCGGCGGGGACCTGCGCGAGGGCCGCTTCGGTAAACGTGCCGGCCGGGCCCAGGTAGGAGTAGGTTTCCTCGGCGCGCGTCTCAGACATGCTTCGAAGCCTAGCGTCAGAGCGGGTTGATGCAGATGCTGCTGACGGTGAGGACCAGGTTGTCCTCGCTGGTTCGCAGGGCGAGGGAATTGCCCGGCAGGCGGCCGTCCCCGCGCGCATCCACCCGGGAGGCCGGGTCGAGGGTCGCCCCGTCTGTCCCGTCGGCGCGATCGTAAAGCTCGTAACCGTAGCCCGCCCACAGCTCGCGGACGCGCTCGAGTCCGGCCGCATCATCCACCGTGTTGAAATGCACGTCGAGGCTGAGTTGCAGCCCGGTTTCGTCGTCGACGGTGCAGCCGTTCGCGTTGACGGGCACCCGGGTTCCCGGGGGAATGGACGGGTCGTCGATCGGCCCCGCGGTGTCCATGCTGCTGTCCACGAGGAACTGCATGGCCGCGGTGAGCTCGGCCAGGGTGTAGTAGGTCGACAGGGAGGTGACCACTTGTGGGGCGGTGACCGGGTCGGGCACGTAGGGGGAGGGGAGTGACGGGTCGGCCAGTGGATCGGGCGCCGGAGGCGCCGGTTGGGGGCGTTCGCGGGACTCTGCGCTGATGTTGCCGGGGTCGAATTCGGGTGTCGGTGTGACCGCGCCGATTATGTGGCTGACGGCGAGGAGGAGGCAGACGGCCAGGGAGAGGAGCGCGAACACGATCCGGTTGAGTGCAACAACCCGGATCGACGTGGACGACAAGGTTGGGCCGTTCGCTGCGGCGGCCTCGCGGAAGGCCAGCTGCGCGCGGACCAGCTGCGTAACACCCTTCTGCAGCAGTACCGCCCCGATGACCGCCAGG
>JAODAO010000375.1 GCA_025463465.1 Glaciihabitans sp.
GGGGGTGCTGGTTCTGAGCGAGTTCACCGGCGCGGCCGACGAGCTCGGCCAGGCGCTCATGATCAACCCGCACGACATCGACGGCCTGAAGGACGCGATCGTCCGGGCGCTGCGGATGTCCCCGCGCGAGGCCGGGCGCCGGATGCGCTCGCTGCGGCGCCGGGTCGAGGACCACGACGTGCAGCGGTGGGCCGCCTCGTTCCTGCAGGCGCTGGCCGAGCACCACACGACGGAGGCCGCCGTGTCGGTGGCCGCCGCCGCCGACGTGATGCTGGTGACCGCCCTCCGTGACGGGATGAACCTCGTCGCCAAGGAGTATGTCGCGAGCCGCTTCGATGAGAGCGGTGTGCTGGTCCTCAGCGAGTTCACCGGGGCATCCGACGAGCTGAAGAAGTCCCTGCGCATCAACCCGCACGACATCGACGGGCTGAAGGACGCGATCATCAAGGCGATCGAAATGCCGCGCCCCGAGCAGCGTAAGCGGATGAAGGCCATGCGCAAGCAGGTCCTCGACCACGACGTCGCACGCTGGTCGACCGAGTTCCTCACCGCCCTGCGCGAGGCAGCCAAGCAGGGCCCACTCGAAACCGACATGGAGTCGGATGAGGCGAAGGCCGAACCCCTGGCCGAGCTCGGCTCCACCATCAACAAGATCCGCCGGCCATGAGTGCCAGCGAACGGGGTCTCTCCCGCGAGCTTGTCGGGGCGCTGAACGAGATGGCCCGCGTCAAGCGCCTACTCATCGCCCTCGACTTCGACGGCACCCTTGCCCCCGAGGTCGACGACCCCGAGAAAGCCCGCGCCATCCCCGAGGCCCGTGCAGCGGTCCTGCGGCTGCTGGCGATGCCGAACACCCGCGTCGCGATGGTCTCCGGCCGCGCGATGGCCAGCCTCGAAACCGTGACAGACCTGCCGGACAACACCCTGCTCGTCGGCTCCCACGGGGTCGAGATCCGTCTCGACAACGAAGACGATCATGTACCGCTGGATGCCGCGGAGCAGCGGCGGGTCAAAGCGCTGCACGATGTGCTCGACGAGGTGGCCGACTCGTTCGATCAGGTCTGGCTGGAGCACAAGCCGCTCGGCTTCGCCCTGCACACCCGTCTTGCAACGGAACACAACTCCCGCGTCGCCCACCTTGTCGCCCTCAGCGAGGCCCAGGCCGAGATTGACGATCTCAAGATCCGCGCGGGCAAGAATGTGCTCGAGTTTTCCGTCCGGGACACCACAAAGGGCGAGGCGGTTGAACATCTCCGCGGGTACACCAACGCCGACGCCGTCTTCTACGCGGGGGATGATGTCACCGACGAGGACGCTTTCGCCACCCTCCAGCCGCACGACATCGGGCTGAAGAGCGGATCCGGCGAAACCGTCGCCGCGTACCGTGTGCCCGGGCCCCTCCAGGTCGCCCAGGTGCTCGAGCTCCTCGCCGACTACCGCGAGGGCGGGCGTCACGAGCAGTAGCGGCTCGTACGCAGTTCGGCGCGAAACATCCGAGCGACTGGCCAGGGTCGGCGCCAGTAGCCGGTTAGGGAGCATGGGGCTGGCACGTTCTGACGCGCTCTGATGCGCTCCGCCGCGGCTCTGACGCGGCTCTGCCGCGGCGCCGGAACGGTTGTGGCGACCGACGCCTGTGAGCATTCATCCCAGTGCGGGGATACCCAGCGTTCTGACAGCCTATTCTTATGCGTCAGTTAGAATGTATCTGCGGCTATAGGACTTCCCGAGTACTCCCCAGCGACGTGTACTCGCCGCACTGACGCACTGGGAGGCTTGATGATCGCGCTCATCGCCATATTTGCGGCGGCGTCAATCGCCCTCCTCTTCCTCACTCGCCTCCTCGGACGCCGTGTGTTTTTTGTGGCGGCCGTTGTTCCCCTCGCGGCTTTCGTCCACACCCTGACGATGGCACCAACCATCCTCGACGGTGGTCAGATCCGGGAGACGTACAACTGGATCCCTGAACTCGGCCTGTCACTATCGGTGCGAGTGGACGCCCTGTCGTGGGTGCTGACCCTTGTGGTCACCGGTATCGGCAGCCTCGTGCTGCTCTACTGCACCCGCTACTTTCACAGTGATGAGGTGTCCCTCGGGCGCTTCGCCGCGACCCTCCTCGCCTTCGCCGGCGCCATGTACGGCCTTGTGCTGTCCGACGACGTGTACCTCCTCTTCATCTTCTGGGAAGCCACGAGCGTTCTCTCCTACCTGCTGATCGGCCACTACACCGAGCGCAAAGCCAGCCGAGGCGCCGCCCTGCAGGCGCTGCTGGTTACCACCCTCGGCGGTCTGGTGATGCTCGTTGGCCTGGTGCTGCTCGCCGTCTCCACCGGAACATCCACCCTGTCCGGCATCATCGAAGCGGCCCCGTCCGGCCCGCTGGTCACGGTTGCGGTCATGCTGGTGCTGGTCGGTGCCCTGTCCAAGTCGGCCATTTTCCCCTTCCACTTCTGGCTTCCCGCGGCGATGGCCGCCCCGACCCCCGTCAGCGCCTACCTCCACGCCGCGGCGATGGTGAAGGCCGGTATCTACCTCATCGCCCGCCTCGCCCCGTCGTTCGCCGACACCCCCGGCTGGCGCGAAACCCTCGTCATCCTGGGTGTGCTCACCATGCTCATCGGCGGGTGGACAGCGCTACGCCAGACCGATCTGAAGCTTGTCCTCGCCCACGGCACGGTCAGCCAGCTCGGCTTCCTCACCGTGGTCGTCGGTTTCGGTACCCACAACACCGCCATCGCCGGCCTCGCGCTTGTGCTCGGACACGCCCTCTTCAAGTCCACCCTCTTCCTCGTGGTTGGCATCATCGACCACCGTGCCGGCACCCGCGACCTGCGCCTACTCAGCGGACTCGGCCGTGAAGCCCCCGTGCTCGCGACCATCGCCGCGCTCGCGCTGTTGTCGATGGCCGGCCTGCCGCCGCTGCTCGGATTTGTGGCAAAGGAGGCCGTCTTCACCTCGCTTCTCGAAGTTGTCGAACACGGTGGTGTGATCGGCTGGGTCGCCCTTATCGGTGTCGCCCTCGGGTCGATCCTCACCGTCGCCTACAGCGCACGCTTCTTCTGGGGCTCGTTCTTCCGTAAAAAGGGAGTGGAGACGGTCGGCCGCGTCGAAGAGAGCTTCGACTTCCTGCTGGCCCCCGGCATCCTCGCCCTCAGCGGGCTTGTCCTCGGGGTGATCCCGTTTGTGGTGGATGCTTCGGCCGCACTCTATGCGGACGCTTTCCCCCTCGCCGATGGCGAAAACAGTTACCACCTCGCCCTCTGGCACGGCCTCGAGCCCGCCCTGTTTATCTCCGCCGCAACCCTCACCCTTGGCATCGTGCTGTTCCTCACCCGCGGGCATCGCGCCGCTGAGCTCACTGGCCCGGGGCGCTTCTCGGCCACCGCCGGTTACGCCGCGGTGATGGAGGTCATCGACCGCACCGCAGCGCGTACGACCAGCGTCACCCAGCGCGGCTCCCTTCCCTTCTACCTCGGTGTGATCCTGCTGGTGTTTGTTACGGCGCTCGGCACGGCGCTGGCGTTCAACCGAGACTGGCCAGACTCCATCCGCCTCTGGGACTACCCCGCCCAGGCCGCCATTGGCCTGATTATGATCGTCGCGGCGATAGCGGGTACCCGCGCTACAAAGCGCTTCCAGGGTGTGGTGCTCGTGGGGGTCACCGGATTTGGGATGTCGGCGATCTTTGCCCTGCAGGGAGCCCCCGACCTCGCCCTCACCCAGATCCTTGTCGAAACGATGACGCTGATCGCTTTTGTCCTCGTCCTCCGCCGGCTGCCCGCGCGGCTGGGGGAGCGCAACGGCATCGGCGCCCATAAGTACCTCAGGGCCGCCCTCGGCATCGCCGTGGGAATCGTGATGGCCGGGGTTGCCGTTGTTGCGCTCGGCGCCCGCACCGACCTGCCCATCTCCCTCCAGTGGCCGGAACTGGCCTACGAGGGCGGACACGGCACCAACGTTGTTAACGTTGTGCTTGTCGACCTGCGCGGCTGGGACACCATGGGCGAGCTGTCCGTCATCATCGCGGCGGCTACCGGTGTGGCCAGCCTCATCTTCCTGCGCACCCGCACGGATAACCTGCCTCGGGTCCCCGGTGCCCTCGCCCGCAAAACGATTCGCCAGCGCCTCAACACCGAGACCACCTCGGGCGACGGTGCTCGTGGCGCGTGGCTGCTCGCCGGCCGTACTTTGGCCACCCGTAACCGCTCGATCCTGCTCGAGGTAGTGGTTCGGCTGATCTTCCACTCGCTGATTGTGCTCTCGGTGTACCTGCTTCTGGCGGGCCATAACGCGCCGGGCGGTGGTTTCGCCGCTGGCCTCGTAACCGGGCTCGCTTTCGCGGCGCGCTACCTGGCCGGCGGCCGGCACGAACTCGCCGCCGCGGCACCGTTCGACGCCGGGAAGGTCCTCGGAACTGGGCTCACCATCGCCGTTGGTACCGCGCTGGTTCCGCTGTTCTTCGGCGCCGACGCCCTCACCTCCACCTGGATCGAGGGAGAGGTGTGGCTCTTTGGACACCTCGAGTTTGTGACATCCACCATTTTCGATATCGGGGTCTACTTCGTGGTCATCGGGCTCGCGCTGGACGTACTGCGCAGCCTCGGTGCCGAGGTCGACCGCCAACAGGAAGACGACGTGCTCGAGCAGGACTCCTCCACCGACGGGCCAGCGCCCACGGAGCCCACATCCGAAAATCCGATCCCCGATGGTCCGGCCCCCGGCACTCCCACCGGCCGCAGCCCAGTGGAGGTCGGCAATTGAGCGTCTCGCTGGTCCTGCTCGTTGTTATGGCCGTGATGTTCGCCTGCGGCGTGTACCTGCTGCTTGAGCGCAGCATGACGCGGGTGCTGCTCGGCTTCCTCCTTGTGGGCAACGCCGCGAACCTGCTGATCCTCATCATGGGTGGACAGTCCGGGGTCGCACCGATCGTCGCGGACGGTGTCACTGCTGAGGAAATGAGCGACCCGCTTCCGCAGGCGCTGATCCTCACCGCGATTGTGATCAC
>JAODAO010000400.1 GCA_025463465.1 Glaciihabitans sp.
GAGCTGTGGCTGGATATGTGTGCAGGACCGGGCGGGAAAGCTGCGCTGCTCGCCGCGGAAGCCAGGGCAGCCGGTGCGACGCTCGTCGCCAACGAACTCGTTCCCGCCCGGGCCGAACTCGTCAGGAACGCCCTGGCCGTGTTCACCCCGGCTCCCGAGGTATGGGAGCTCGACGGGACCACGATCTCCTCCTCCCACCCCGCCACCTTCGATCGAATCCTGCTCGATGCTCCGTGCACGGGACTTGGGGCGCTGCGCCGTCGTCCAGAAGCACGCTGGCGCAAGCAGCCGAAGGATGTCGCCGAACTGGCCGACGTGCAGCTGCGTCTGCTCGAATCGGCCATTGGTGCGCTGAAACCCGGCGGGATTCTTGCCTACGTGACCTGCTCCCCACACCTGGGCGAGACCAAGGTGATCCTGCAGACCGCGCTGCGTCGTGCCGGCGACGGTGTGGAAAAGCTCGAGACCCAGGATGTCCTCGCGCAGATCACCCGTGAGGCGCTCGACCTTCCCGAGGCCCAACACGCCCAACTGTGGCCGCACCGCCACGGAACCGACGCCATGTTCATCCAGCTCCTCCGAAAGGCTTGACCCGTGCCCATACGAATCAACCCGAGCATCCTGGCCGCCGACTTCGTCAATTTTGAATCTGAACTGCAGCGGGTGGCCAATGCCGACCTGATGCACATCGACATCATGGACAACCACTTCGTCCCGAACCTCACGTTCGGGCTGGCAATGGTCGAACGCCTCCAGCAGGTGACCCCGAAGCCCCTCGACATCCACCTGATGATCGATGATCCCGACCGGTGGGCCCCCGGCTACGCCGAGGCCGGAGCGTTCTCGGTGACATTCCACGCTGAGGCCGCCAGGGATGCCGTCTCGTTGGCGCGCCGGCTGCGCGACATCGGAGCCCGCGCTGGCATCGCCCTGAAGCCGGGGACCCCGGTGGAGCCGTTCCTCGATCTTCTCAGCGAATTCGACCAGGTACTGGTGATGACCGTCGAACCCGGTTTCGGTGGCCAGTCGTTTATGGAATCCACGATGCCGAAGCTTGGCCTGTTGCGCTCGGCGGTGGCCAAAAGTGGGCTGGATGTCTGGCTGCAGGTGGACGGCGGAATCAGCGACAAGACGATCGGCATCGCTGCAGAAGCGGGAGCTGACACCTTCGTTGCCGGGTCAAGTGTGTTCGCCGCGGAGAACCCCGCCGCGCAGATCGACCTGCTGCGCGAACTCGCACGATCTCACGCACACCCGCACGGAGAAAACGCCTGAACCCCGCCTACCCCGGTGCCACCACCTCGCGCATCGGCGCCGGGGTGTTCCCGTTGGGGCGGCGGTCAGCCGCGGGGAGCGGCACCACCGTCGCGCTAGGATGATCTACCAGATTTCCTGCGCATCACCGCCGATGGCCCCGGCGGTAGCGTACGCACCGGCCGGTTCCAGCTTTATCCCGGAGCTTATATTGACCGACACAACCGTTTCACCCGCCACCGTCGCGAACCCCTACTTCCTCGACTGTGACACGGGCATCGACGACAGCCTCGCCCTCGCCTATCTCCTGGCGAGCGAGAAGGTGAACCTGGTCGGCATCGGCACGGTGGCCGGCAACACGTCCGCCGAGCAGGGCGCCCGCAACTCACTGGACCTGCTCGCCCTCGTCGGCCGATCCGAGGTGCCGGTGGCCGTTGGCGCTACCGGTCCACAGAGCGGGGAGTTCGACGGCGGTGTTCCACACATCCACGGGGATAACGGGGTCGGCAACGTCGAGTTGCCCGTCTCCTCCCTGCGTCCCGTTGCGGAGCCCGCCGCGGAGATGCTGGTACGTCTCGCCCACGAATATGCCGGTGAATTGCGCATTGTCGCCATCGGCCCACTCACGAACATCGCCGCGGCGTTGCGGCTCGAACCCCGGCTGCCACGCCTGGTGAAGGAGCTCACCCTGATGGGCGGCGCCGCCATGGTGCCTGGCAACATCAGCGAAGTGGCTGAGGCGAACGTTGGCAACGACGCCGACGCCGCGTCCGAGGTGTTCGCAGCCGACTGGTTCATCACGATGGTGCCGCTCGACGTTACTCTCACCAACACGTTCGAAGAATCCGACCGCGACGCGCTGCTCGCGTCCGGGCGTCCCATGCCGCAAACCCTCGGCCGTATTCTCGACCTCTACTACGACTTTTACATTGCCACCTACGGCCGCCGCGCCTGCGCGCTGCACGACCCGCTGGCCGCGGCCATCGCCGTTGGCGATATCCCGCTGCGCGTCGCGCCCGTTGTCAACGTGATGGTCGACGCCACGGATGGGCCCGGCCGTGGCCAGACCATCTGCGACCTGCGCGGCTACCTCAACGGTTACCCGCAACAGCCCGGGGCGCACTGCCGGGTGGTGCTGGAACTCGAAGAAAACTTCGCCCCCACACTGCTCGCCCAGCTGCTCCGCGCCTGAGCACCGACTCACACCAGGGACGCCGTCCCGCCGTCACCGCATTGCCCGCGAAGGAGCCACAGTGGTCGCCCCCACATCCCGCATCATCATCACCGGGGCGACCATCGCCACGGTGGACGCCATCGGAACGGAACACCTCGACGGCCACCTGGTCATTGACGACGCCACCATTGTCGCCGTCGGCGGCGGGCCAGCACCGCGATGGGCTTTGGCCGGGCAGCGACCGGACGGATCCGTTGGCCCCGTTCCACAACTCGAGGTGATCGACGGCTCCGGCTGCCTGCTCACCCCCGGGCTGATCAACACGCACCACCACCTCTACCAGTGGCTGACGCGCGGCTGGGCGCAGGACAACATCCTCTTCGACTGGTTGGTCGCGCTGTACCCGGCCTGGTCGATGATCGACGCCGAGCTGGTCGAGGCCGGGGCTGAGGCCGCCATCGGAGTGCTCGCCCGGTCGGGGTGCAGCACGGTGGGCGACCACCACTACGTGTTCCCGAAGGACTCCGGCGACATCCTCGGTGGCATCGTCAACGCGGCGAGCAGGGTCGGTGTGCGCCTTCATGGCACCCGCGGCTCGATGGACCTCGGCCGATCCCAGGGCGGCCTGCCGCCGGACTTCGCCGTGGAAACCACCTCGGCAGCCCTACAGGCCAGCGCCGTCGCGGTCGAGAAATACCACGACCCCTCGCGAGATTCCATGGTGCAGATCGCCATCGCCCCCTGCTCACCGTTCTCGGTCACCGCCGACCTGCTTAGCGAGGCAGCGGTACTCGGACGATCGTTGGGCGTTCGGTTGCACACCCACGGATCCGAGACCGTCGAGGAGGATGCGTTCTGCCTGGAGAAGTTCGGGAAAACCCCCACCCAGTACCTCGAAGACCTCGGCTGGCTGGGGGACGATGTCTGGATGGCGCACTGCGTGCACCTCGACGACCACGCGATCGACCGTTTCGCGAAGACCGGCACCGGTGTTGCGCACTGCCCGTCGTCCAACGCCCGCCTCGCCGCGGGTATCGCGCCGATCCCGCAGCTGCTCGCCGCGGGTGTGCCGGTGGGGCTCGGGGTCGATGGCGCCGCTTCCAACGAATCGGGACAGCTCGGCTCGGAGATTCGCCAGTCGGTGCTGATGAACCGGCTGCGGGCCGGAGCCGACGGCATGACGGGTCGCCAGGGTCTTTACATCGCCACCATGGGCGGAGCGCGTGTCCTCGGCCGTGAGAACGAGATCGGCTCGCTGGAAGTCGGCAAGCTGGGGGATGTCGCCCTCTGGCGCGTGGATGGAATCGAACACGCCGGGATCGCCGACCCGGTCGCCGCGCTCACCCTCGGCTCGGTACCACCCCTTGAACGACTCCTGGTCCACGGGAAGACCGTGGTGTCCGATGGCCGGCTCACCCGGGTCGATGAGAGAGCCGTTGCCGATGTTGCCGCCACGGCAGCGCGCACCCTGGCGGTGCGCGCGGGACACTGACCAGGCGACATCCAGCACCGGGTATTGGTATTGGCATCTTCGCGGTCCAGCTCCGATGCCAGCGAAACCTGCTTGGATGGGGTCATGACAGATTCATCAAAGACCAAACCAGAAGTTGAGTTCTACGAGGGCCCTGAGCCCACCGAGCTCGTGATCATCGACCTCGAGGAGGGCACGGGCGCCGTTGCCACCCCGGGGGCGACCGTCGACGTTCACTACCTTGGCGTCGACTTCGAATCGGGCGAAGAATTCGACTCAAGCTGGGGCCGCGGCCAGTCCATCAACTTCCCCCTCGGCAGCCTGATCAAGGGCTGGCAGGAAGGTATCCCCGGTATGAAGGTCGGCGGACGCCGCCAGCTGATCTGCCCGCCGAACCTGGCTTACGGCCCGGCCGGCGGGGGACACCGTCTCTCGGGGCGCACGCTCACGTTCGTGATCGACCTCCTGGGTACCAAGTAACCAACCGTTTGTCGTGAACGCGCGGGGCAACGCTGCCACTATCGGGTAGCGTTGTCCCGTGAAAACCTTCGACGAATTATTTTCCGAGCTAAGCGAAAAGGCGGTATCGCGCCCCGCTGGCTCGAAGACCGTCGCTGAGCTTGACGCCGGGGTGCACGCCATCGGTAAAAAGATCGTGGAAGAAGCCGCCGAAGTGTGGATGGCCGCCGAATACCAGTCCGACGTCGAAACGGCGGAGGAGATCTCCCAGCTCCTGTACCACCTGCAGGTCATGATGGTCGCAAAAGGCCTGAGCCCGGCGGATGTCTACCGACATCTGTGAGCAAAGCATTCACCCCGCTTCCGCTCCAGCCGTACGCTTCGACCTGAAAGACAATCCATGCTGAGAATTGCCGTGCCCAATAAGGGCTCACTGAGCGAAACCGCCGCCGAGATGCTCGCGGAAGCCGGCTATACCGGCCGTCGCGACCCCCGCGCCCTCAACGTCGCCGACCCGCGCAACGGCGTCGAGTTCTTCTACCTCCGCCCACGTGACATCGCCACCTACGTCGGCTCGGGCGCCCTCGACGTTGGTATCACCGGCCGGGATTTGCTTCTGGACTCCGGTTCAACGGCCAGCGAGATCTACAGCCTCGACTTCGGCCAGTCGACCTTCCGCTTTGCGGGTATCGCCGGCCAGTTCTCTGAGCTGACCGACCTCGAAGGTGTGCGGGTGGCGACGAGCTACGCCGGCCTCGTCGGCGACTTCCTCGCGCGACACGGCGTCACCGCACAGCTTGTCTCCCTCGATGGCGCCGTCGAATCCGCGATCAAACTGGGTGTCGCTGACGCGGTAGCCGACGTCGTCTCCACCGGCTCGACGCTGCGCGCCCAGGGCCTGGAGATCTTCGGCCCCGTCATTTTGGAATC
This sequence comes from Glaciihabitans sp., assembly GCA_025463465.1. GTDB lineage: Bacteria > Actinomycetota > Actinomycetes > Actinomycetales > Microbacteriaceae > Glaciihabitans. The sequence goes on from JAODAO010000400.1 coordinate 5,289, forward strand.
CACCGCCGTACTGATCAGCGCAAAGAGTGATCTACCCGGAATCGCGACGCTGCAGCGCCGCCTCCAGGGCGTGCTTGTCGCTCGCCAATATGTCCTGATGGACTACGACGTGCCGGTCGCCCTTCTCGACGAGGCCACCCTGGTCACGCCGGGGCTCGAGTCGCCCACCATTTCGCCGCTTCAGGACAAGAACTGGGTCGCCGTTCGGGCCATGGTGCCTCGCGCCGACACGAACCAGGTGATGGACCGGCTGTATGAGTTGGGCGCCCGCGCCATCCTGGTCAGCTCAATTCACGCGGCGCGAATCTGATGACCCTCGCCGTACGGGTCATCCCCTGCCTCGACGTCGCTGCCGGTCGGGTGGTCAAAGGGGTCAACTTCCTGAACCTTCGGGACGCCGGCGACCCCATCGAACTGGCGCGTAAATACTACGAACAGGGTGCCGACGAGATCACCTTCCTCGACGTGACCGCCACGGTGGACAATCGGGATACCACCTACGACGTCGTCCGCGCCACCGCCGAGCAGGTATTCATCCCGCTCACGGTCGGAGGCGGCGTACGCCGCGCCGAAGACGTTTCCAGGCTCCTCGCCAGTGGGGCGGACAAGATCGGTGTAAACAGCGCCGCGATCGCCAGGCCGGAGCTAATCGGCGAGATCGCCGACCGGTTCGGCGCCCAGGTGCTGGTTCTCAGCCTTGACATCAAGCGCAGCAGCCGGACGCCGTCCGGGTTCGTTGTGACAACCCACGGTGGACGCACGGAAACCCAACTCGACGCGATCGAGTGGGCGTCCAATGCCATCGAACGTGGGGCGGGGGAGTTGCTCGTTAACTCGATCGACGCCGACGGGATGAAGACCGGCTTCGACCTCCAACTGATCACCGCCATGCGAGAAATCAGTTCCGTGCCGGTAATTGCCAGCGGAGGCGCCGGAGCGCTAGAACATTTTGCTCCCGCGATCAACGCCGGGGCCGATGCGGTTTTGGCCGCATCGGTGTTCCACAATGGAGAATTGACCGTCGGCGACGTCAAAGGCGCGCTGGCTGAAGCAGGAGTTGTGACGCGATGACCGGAGAAGAGCTGTCCGCCGAGACCGTCGGTGATGTTATCGACCGCGCCCGGTTCGACGACAACGGGCTCCTACCCGCGATCGTTCAGCAGGAGGGCAGCCGGGAAGTCCTGATGCTCGGATACATGAACGCCGAGGCGTTGCGGCGGACGTTGACCGAGGGCCGCGTGACGTTCTGGTCGCGCAGCCGCCAGGAATTCTGGCGCAAGGGCGACACAAGCGGCAACCGCCAGTACGTGCGCGGCGCGGCATTGGACTGCGACGCTGACACCCTCCTTCTTACCGTTGACCAGTACGGGCCCGCGTGCCACACGGGGGCGCACGCCTGCTTCGACGTTGACCCGCTATCGCCTCGAATTGGAAGCCCCGATGAGTAGCACCACCCGACTCAATTTCGACGAGCGATTGGTCGCCGGTCACAAGGTTGTCCCCGTCATTCGTGAACTGTTCGCCGACGGTGAAACCCCTGTTGGCATCTACCGCAAGCTCGCGGTGGGTCGACCGGGCAGCTTCCTTCTCGAGTCGGCGGAGCAGGGTGGTATCTGGTCGCGGTACTCGTTCGTAGGAACTCGGGCCTTTGGGGTGCTCACCCAGCTGGACGGCGAAGCCGCCTGGATGGACTACGGCGTTTCTGCCGAGCGGGCCCTCGGAGTTGAGGCCCCTACCGCTCCACTCGAGGCGCTTCGCCACCTGTACGAGCGCTGGAGTACACCCCGCGTCGCCGGCCACCCGCCGCTGACCGGTGGCCTCGTCGGTTTCATCGGCTGGGAGGCGATCCGTCAGCTGGAGAATCTCCCCGACATCCCGCCCGCGGATTTCAGCGTCCCCGGCCAGGCCCTCAGCTTTGTCGCCGAACTCGTTGTACTGGATCATCGGACGGGCTCCGTGATGTTGATTGCCGCAGCCCTGAACGACGGCGCCGAGGACGCGACGGCCCTGTGGGACGATGCGCAGAAGCGCCTCGACGAGATGCAGGCTGCCCTCGCCCAACCGTCGGAGGCCTGGCTGGCCGAGGTCGACCTGAGCGTGCAGCCCCACCCCATTGCTCGCACCGACCCGGCGGATTATGCCGCGGCTATCGAAAAGTCGAAGGGGTATATTCGCGACGGTGACGTTTTCCAGGTTGTCGTCTCGCAGCGATTTGACCACGAGATCACCGCGGACCCGATCGACGTCTATCGGGTACTCCGAACCCTCAACCCGAGCCCGTACATGTACCTGCTGACGCTCGTCGACACGGCAGGCGAACCCTATTCCATCGTCGGTTCCTCACCGGAAGCCTTGGTGAAGGTGGTGGACAGCCGCGTATCGATGCACCCCATCGCCGGTTCGCGCCCGCGCGGCGAGGCACCCGACGTCGACCAGCAGCTGGCCGAAGAATTACTCGCGGACGAGAAGGAACAGGCCGAGCACCTGATGCTTGTTGACCTCGCCAGAAACGACCTGCTCAAGGTGTGCGCGCCGGGATCGGTTGAAGTGACCGAGTTTATGCAGGTGGAGCGGTTCAGCCACATCATGCACCTCGTTTCCTCGGTCGAGGGAAACCTGCTGCCGGATGCCACGTCCATCGATGTATTTCGTGCGACCTTCCCCGCCGGGACCCTGAGCGGCGCCCCCAAGCCCCGGGCCCTGGAAATCATCGACGAACTCGAACCGGCCCAGCGCGGTGTGTACGGGGGAGTCGTCGGATACTTCGACTTCGCCGGGGACGCCGACCTCGCCATTGCCATTCGTACGGCAACGATCGTGGGCGGATTGGCCCGGGTTCAGGCTGGCGCCGGACTCGTTGCCGACTCAGACCCCGCGGCGGAACACCTGGAGTCGCAGAACAAGGCTGCCGCTCCTTTGCGCGCGGTCGCTGTGGCCAATGCGATGCGGCGGGTCCTCTGATGAACCCCCGCCGCCTTCGCCTCATCACCATTCTGGCGATTCCCCTTTTCGCAGCGCTCACGCTGCTGTCGGTGACCCAGCGCTGGTGGACGGTGGCGGTTCCCGACCGCGCCCTCGAGGTTGTCGGTACCACCGCGTCACCGGCGCTGTCGGCACTGGCGCTGTCCAGTTTCGCCCTCGCGGCAGCGCTGGCCATCTCCGGGCCCGTGTTCCGCGTGATCCTCGGTATCCTCCAGCTGTTGATTGGCGCCACCGTCGTTTTCGGTGCCGTTGTCTCTGTCACCGATCCGGTCAGCACGTCATCGACCCTGATCACCGATGCGACCGGGGTCGCCGGCACCGAATCGGTTGCCTCCCTGGTTGAGAGCGTCACTATGACGGGGTGGCCATGGCTCGCCATCGTCTCCGGCGCGCTCTCAGCGCTTGTGGGCATCCTTTTGCTTGTCACGTCCCGACGATGGCCGGTTGCCTCCCGCAAGTACCAGCCGGTGCGTCTCGAAGGCGCTGAGGCGGACCCATCGGCACCACGCGATTCGGTGGGCGACTGGGATGCCCTCAGTGACGGATCCGATCCAACAGACCGCTGAATGCGGGTCGGTGACTGTCGGCGAAGCGCCGTTCCATTAGAATTACCTAGACCACCCAGCCCCACCAAGAAGGAGTATCGTGCCAGCAGAGGAACATGACGCCGAGGGAAACTCGCCCGCCGCATGGACGGCTGTCATCATCATGCTTGTCGCGTTCACCGTCGGCACCATCGCATTCTGGTTTGAACTGCCCTGGGTAGTGATCGCCTCGGTTGTGGTCCTGGCAATCGGCCCCATCGTTGGCTGGATGCTTGCCCGCGCCGGCTACGGGGTCAACGGCCCCAAGAGCGCCTCTAAAGCGCACTCCTAACGTGCTCGTAGACCTAGTCTCAGGGGCCCTCGAAGACGCGTCGGAACGCCGCACCACAATCAGCTTTGCTGACGTGGAAGCGCTCGCACTCGCCCAGACGCCTGCCCTTGACGCCCTGAACGCTCTCGCCCCTGCTGACCACGTCAAGATTATTGCCGAGGTCAAGCGGGCAAGCCCGTCGCGCGGTGCCCTGGCGGAGATCCCCGATCCTGCAGCCCTTGCCTCGTCTTACGAGACCGGCGGTGCCAGCGCGATCAGTGTCCTCACCGAACGCCGAAGATTCGGCGGATCTCTCGCCGACCTCACGTCGGTGAGATCCGCCGTGTCCGTTCCGGTACTTCGCAAGGACTTTATCGCCGACCCGTACCAGGTGTTTGAGGCGCGCGCCGCTGGCGCCGACCTTGTGCTGCTGATCGTCGCAGCACTCGAACAGCCGCTGATGCAGGACCTGTTCGACCTCATCGGCCAGCTCGGTATGACGGCGCTGGTCGAGACGCACAACGCGGACGAGGTGACCCGGGCTCTTGACCTTGGTGCGACTCTCGTCGGTGTCAACGCGAGGAACCTGAGTACCTTCGAACTCGACCAGGACCTTTTCGGCAGCCTTGCGGACTCGATCCCCTCCGGAGTCACCCGTGTCGCCGAATCCGCCGTGAAGTCGGCGGCCGACGTCGCGCATTACCGCGCCGCCGGAGCCGACGTCGTCCTTGTCGGTGAGGCGCTCGTCACCCACGGCGATCCTGTTGCCACTCTCGCGGAGTTCCTCCGCTCCTGAATGACGTCGCGGCGCTGGTCGCGATATCACGTCATCCCCCTACCTAAAATAATCTTTGAGGTCGTTATGCCACTGCGCGATGAAGTCGGTCCTTATTTCGGCGAGTACGGCGGACGTTTTGTTCCCGAATCCCTGATTGCGGCCCTGGACGAGCTGGATGCGGAATACAAGGCGGCGCGAGTCGACCCGGAGTTCCAGGCCGAGCTCACCCGGCTACACGCGACCTACACGGGTCGCCCGTCGATCATCACCGAGGTGCCCCGGTTCGCCGAGCACTGCGGGGGAGCGCGGATCATCCTCAAGAGGGAAGACCTGAACCACACGGGCTCCCACAAAATCAACAACGTGCTCGGGCAGGCCCTCATCGCCAAGAGGCTCGGCAAAACCCGCGTCATCGCGGAAACCGGAGCGGGTCAACACGGCGTCGCCACGGCAACGGCTGCCGCTTTGTTCGGCATGGAATGCGTCGTCTACATGGGCGAGGTCGACACGGAGCGGCAGGCCCTCAACGTCGCGAGGATGCGGCTCCTCGGCGCCGAGGTGATCCCCGTCACAACGGGCTCTCGAACCCTCAAGGACGCGATCAACGAGGCGCTTCGCGACTGGGTGACGAACGTCGACACGACGCACTACCTTCTCGGGACGGTCGCCGGCCCGCACCCGTTCCCGGTCATGGTGCGTGACTTTCACAAAATCATCGGCGAGGAGGCCCGCGCCCAGGTGCTTGAACTCACCGGACGCCTCCCGGACGCCGTTACCGCGTGCGTCGGCGGCGGCTCCAACGCGATGGGCATCTTCCACGCCTTCCTCGACGACCCGGATGTCGCGCTCTACGGCTACGAGGCAGCGGGCGAAGGGCACCTCACCGAGCGACATGCCGCGACGATCACCCGGGGTCGTCCCGGTGTACTCCACGGCACCCGCACCTACCTCTTGCAGAACGAAGACGGCCAGACGATCGAGTCGCACTCGATCTCCGCCGGTCTCGACTACCCGGGCGTCGGGCCGGAGCACTCCTGGCTCAACGACATCGGCCGTGCCTCCTACCTCCCGATCACCGATGACGAGGCGATGAG
>JAODAO010000326.1 GCA_025463465.1 Glaciihabitans sp.
ATGCGGCATTCCGCGCGGCCCTCGACGCCGGCGAGACCAGCTTCGGCACCGCCGCCACCGAGGAGGCGATGCGCGCGGTCGTGCGCAACACCATGATCCAGGGGGTGCTGTCGATCCTGTTCGTCACTCTCGCCATCATTGTGATCATCACCGCGCTGCTGGCCACCTGGCGTGCGTTCCGCACCGGCAGCAATGCCACGAGCGAGGACCCGGCTGTCACGTCCCGCCGCTATGCCCCCGCCGGTCTTGTCGCGACGCCGGCCGAGAAAGCTCTCGAGGCGCAATGGAACGACCTCCCCGCGCAAAAGAAACCCGCGAAAACCGGAGGCCACTGACCATGACCAGCAGTCAGCTGACCGATGATCAGGGGGATGGCGCAACAACCGTCTTGCGAACGTTACGACGCGGCATCCATCACCTCCGCTGGTTCGTTCGGGGTGTGCTCGGCGAGGACGCGTATGACAAATACCGCGAGCATTACGCGACCCTCGACCATGAGGACCACCCGCCGATGATGACAGAGCGGGAGTTCTGGCGCGACAGGACCGACCGGCAGGACGCCAACCCCGAGGGACGCTGCTGCTGAGCCCGCTCGGCTACACGCCGCTCGTGCCGACCGGCTCGTAACGAAAGTCGGTGAATGTTGCGACCGAGTCCGACAGAGCCCCGTTGCTCGTCGCGTAGGGGCCAAGGGTGACACCGGTGAATCCGCCAGCCTGCTCGGTGCCGAGGTGGCGCACCCCGGATTCAACCAGCATGGCCGTCACCCGGTCGACTCCGACGCCGCGGAACAGGAATTCGTATGTGGCCCCGTCGGACACTACGGCCAGTTCGATGGAGCCCTCGGGTGCCGGCGCGGACGTTACGACGTCGCCGTCGCCGGTGTGCACGCGGGTGACGATCACCCTCTCACCCGCCGCGCCCAGGCCGAGCGACGTGGTGGCGAAGGCGTTCCTGTTCTGCACAACCGCGATGCCGGCTTCCTCCACCGGCGACAGCGGATCGAACTGGAGGATGACCCGCGCGGCAAACACGTGGTGTTCCTGCCGGCGCAGAAGCGCCGCCACGGGGTCGACTCCGCCAAGGCCCCCGGGCAGCAGGCTCAGGCTGAGGCGCTTGCCGTCGGTGACGATGGGGGTGGAGATGCCGGATTCGGCACGGGGATAACGCAGGGTCGACCAGGCGAAAGAATGCCACTGGTCCGGGGTGATGGCCGCGTTGTCCGTGCGCGTTCGGCCGGGTCGCCGGGGGATGTTGGCGGGGCGGCGCTCCCACAATCGGATGTGCCCAACCCCGGGGGCGAACACGGGGCCGCTTTGTTCCCACCGCACCGGCACAAGAAACACCTCACGCCCCAGAACGTGGTGGCCGTTCTTCGGGCGGACGCCGAGAACTACGGCCCAGGTTTCGCCGGCGGCGGTGTCGACAAGGTCGGCGTGACCGACGTTCTGAATCGGGAAGTCCGACCCCAGGTGCCGGTGGGTCAGGACGGGGTTGCTGGCGAGGCCCCGGTAGGGGCCCGTCACCGTTGTCGAACTCGCCACCGTCACCGCGTGGTTGCGTTCCGTTCCCCCCTCGGCCGCGACCAGGTAGTAGATGCCGTCCCTTTTATACAGGTGCGGCCCCTCGACCCAGGCCCCCTCCATGGCTCCCCGCCACAGGACGTACTGGTCGCCGACGAACCGCATCGTTGCCGTGTCCAACTCCTGCATCCACAGCTCCCCCGGGTTGCCGGCTCCGAGACCGGAGGTATTCGGGTCGTTGCGACCGGGATTGTCCCGGCAGGCGGTGAACCAGCACCGTCCGTCGTCGTCGAAGAAAAGAGACGGATCGATCCCGTCCGCTGGCAGCCAGACCGGCTCCGACCATGAACCGGCGGGGTCGGTGGCGGTCACCACAAAGTTGCCGCCACCCTTCCTGTCCCGAACCAGGGTGCTCACCACGTAATACGTGCCCTCGTGTTCGCGGATTGTTGCCGCCCAAATACCGTCGGAACTGTCGATTCCGGCGAGGTCGAGTTGGTCCTTCCTGTCGAGGACATGCCCGAGAGGGGTCCAGCTCACCAGGTCGTGGCTCGCAAAAATGGGCACCCCGGGGAAGTACTCGAACGAGGAGGTGACCAACAGGAAGCCGCCGTCTGGCCTGCGGCATACCGATGGATCGGGATGGAAACCCGTGAGCACCGGGTTGCTGAATGTTGTCAATTTCTACTCCCCTGTAATCACGCGGGCAGTCCGCCGATGCGCTGCCACGAGTGTGCCAAGGGTGGGAACGCGTGTCGATTATTTTGCGCAATAAAACTACGCTGGGTGGATGTCTGATGCCGGAGCCACTGGTGGGGAGCGACCGCCCCGGAGTCGGCTCGCCGACGTCGCGAAACTCGCTGGGGTGTCGGTGACCACGGTGTCCCGCGTCCTCGCGGGCCGTGGCGAAACCACCAGCGTCACCCGTGCCCGCATCCATGAGGCCGCGCACACCCTCGGTTATGAGCCGGGCGCGGAGCGACGCGGTCGACCGCGCAGCCGAGGGGCGTTCCTCATCGACCTGGTGATGGGCCGCTTCCACGATCCGTGGACAAACGAAATCACCGCAGGGGCCCGCACGGCGGCGGCCCGGCACGGGTACGACCTTGTCCTGACGGTCGAGAGGGACACCCCCGGCGACGACTGGCCTAACCGGATCCGCGCTCGCAGCTCCGCCGGTGTAGTCCTTGGGCTCATCCGCCCCACCACAGAGCACATGTCCATCCTCGACGGCGCCAGGATCCCGGTGGTTCTGCTGGAACCACCGGCCGAGATTCGCGCCGGCCTCACGGTTGTCGGGGCGACGGACTGGCAGGGTGGTTTTGACGCCGCGGCGCACCTTCTTGGCTGCGGGCTGCGAGAGCTGGTGGTTGTCACCGACGAACCACGCTACCGTTTCGGACGCGAGCGTATCCGCGGATTCTTGGATGCCGTCAACACGATCGACCCGTCGGTGCCGGTCAGCATTGTCAGTCACCCGTGGGCCGACCCGATGGTTGACGTATGGCTGGCCAATGCCCTGGTTCAGGGCCGTCAATCACCACTCGGAGTCTTCGCGCTCACCCATTACATCGCCAGCAGTGTGTATGCCGCAGCGCGAGTGGCACAGCTGTCCATTCCACGGCAGGTGAGTGTTGTCGGCTTCGACGACCCCGGGGAGGGGCGCTTCGCATATCCCCCGTTGACCACAATGCACCAGCCGCTTCGGCAGATGGCATCGCTCGCGGTTGACCTGCTCGCCGCCGCGGCGACGGGGGCGCCACTTCCCGGAACCCGGATTGAGTTGCCCACCTCACTCGTTATCCGCAATTCGACAGCGGTGCAGAAATAACGGAGGCGAATCGACCCATCCTTTTGCTCGTCCGCTCCGAATGCCTTTACGGAACACGGCAGAGCTGGGTGTCAACAGACGCGAGGTGTCGGTTCCCATATCGAATGAGGACACCGGTGTCGTTCACCATCGACCACCCCATAGCGCCCGCGCCAGCCAGCACGGGCTGGAGCTCGCCGGCCGCCAATCTTTGGGTGGCGAACCGCGACGGCGAATACGGGGGAATGGTCGAGTTCAACGACGGCCGCTTTGTTGCCAGGGACCGCTTCGGAAACGTCGTCGCCGTGTGCAGCAACAAGCTCACCGCCCAGAACAACGTGAATTCCGCATCCGAGAATCCCGCTCCTGCCCTGCGCCGTTTCACCAACCGCTACCTGCACCGCGACTCGTTCAGCGCGAGGGCCATGGTCCGCCGACACACCCAGTACCGCCGCTCCGTATAGGCTCCGCCGACCCGGCCATGAGGGTCAGCGCATGACAGGGCCAGAGCCGACCTACCCGTCCGTTGTGAGCCGACGCGGGTGGATCGCGCCGACGCGGGTGACCTCGGGCCGTGACGGTGGGTGGCCTCGCCCCGCATCTGCCGTTCTGCACCGTATACGTCCCAAAAACCGTTTTGAGCGAATCTAGACATCCGGATGCCACCGCCCGTGTGCCACTATGCAGTGAGTCCCTTCACCCGGTTACAAAGGAGTACACGTGCTTAAAGGAATCGATCCGCTGCTGAGCGGGGAACTACTCCGTATCCTCGACGAGATGGGGCACGGCGACGAGCTGCTGCTCGTTGACCGCAACTACCCGGCCGCGGCGACGGGGCACCCTGTCGTGCGACTGGGCGAGGTCGGGGTTGTCCGCGCCGCGACCGCCATCCTCGGCGTTTTCCCGCTCGACGAGTTTCTCGAGCACCCGCTGGAGCGGATGGAGGTCTCCGACGACGCGTCGATCACCACCCCCGAGCAGGACAGCATCCTTGAGCTGGCGCGCAGCGGGCACCCGCGCCCACTGGACTGGGGCGTTGTGCCGCGGCTCGAATTTTACGAGCGCGCCCGACGCGCCTTCGCGGTGGTGCACACACTCGAACCGCAGCCCTGGGGATGTTTCATCCTGACCAAGGGTGTCGTTTTCCCCGACTGAGCGTGGCGGCTTCAGGCGCGCCAAAGCCTCAGAAGTTCGAAGGTGGATGTCTGGTCGCCCGTGACGGCGAGAGCATCGCGTGCCGTTGTGGTTGCGTTCCCGGTTCCAGCCAGGGCAAGCGCCCTGATTTACTCGCCTTCCTTCTTGTGGTGGGCGAGGTAAATCGCACCCGTTGTGACGTCCTCCTCGAGAGCCTCGAGAGTGCGGCCACGCGTTTCGGGCACCTGGGTGTAGATGAAGATCAGCGCGAGGACACCAACGACCCCGAAGAGGAAGAACGTGCCCGTTATCCCGACGCTTGCAACGAGCGTGGGAAAGTACAGGCCGAGGAAGGCGTTGGCGATCCAGAGGCAGAAGATCGAGATTCCGATCGCGAAACCGCGGATGAAGAGCGGGAAGATCTCAGAGAGCATCACCCAGACCGCGATGTTCAGGAACGTTTGCATCGACCCGACGAACGCGACGACCAGGATCAGGATCACGTAGGGCCGTGCCGCGTTTCCGAGCGGGAGCGCTATCGAGGCGATACCGATCAAAAAGTGCATCGTGGTGGTGAGGCTGAAACCGAGCAGGAGCGTTGTGCGGCGGTTGAGCGTCTGCATCAGGCGGAGGCCGATCACACCACCGATCACAGCGATCACCCCGGGGGCGATGTTCGCAATCAAAGCGGCCTGCTTGTCGAAGCCCGCTTCAACGAGCACCGTCTGGCCGTAGTACATGATCGAGTTGATACCGGTGAGCTGCTGCGCGACACCGAGGCCGATGCCGACCAGCACGATGCGGAGGATCCACTTGTCCTTCAGCGACGCCCAGCCGCCAACCATCGAGGCTTTCTCCTCCTCGGCGAGATGCTTAACCTCGGCCATCTCGGCCTCGGCCCTGTCCGTGGAGCGGATCGTTTTGAGTACTTCGAGAGCGTCTTCCAGGCGGCCCTTGGAGATCAGCCAGCGGGGCGATTCCGGCACCCGCATCATTCCGAAGAACAGTGCGATCGCGGGCACAACCGAGACGGCGAGCATAATGCGCCAGACACCGCCCTGTTCGCCCCAGACGGTGCCGATGATCGCGTTGATCACGAAGGCCGCCAGCTGGCCGATGACGATCATCAGCTCGTTGCGGCCGGCGATCTTTCCCCTGATCTCATACGGGGCCATCTCGGCGAGGAACACGGGCACCACACCGGATGCGCCGCCGACCGCGAGGCCCAGGAGGATACGGCCGAAAACCATGACCTCAAAGGTCGGCGCGGAAACGCAGGCCACCGTCCCAGCGAAGAACAGCACGGCAAGCAGGATGATCGTTTTGCGCCGACCCCAGCCATCAGAAAGCCGCCCGCCGGCAATGGCCCCAACCGCTGCGCCAAAGAGGAGGGCTGAGGTGACAACTCCTTCGGTGAAGGGCGTGAGGCCAAGCTCCTCGGTCATCGGTGTTAGTGCGCCGTTGATCACACCGGTGTCGTAGCCGAACAGCAGGCCACCAAACGTCGCGATGAGGGCGACAACTCCGAGGCGCCGTGTGTGCGGGCCCGGGGTCAGCGGCGGAAGAGGGGTGGATGTCGCTGCTCCTCGCGACGGTTGCGTTGCTGTCATGGCGGGGGACTCCTTCGTCACCGTAAGTAGAGTGCATCACTTCGATCTGGACGCTGCGAGTCAGGCCACAACGCCAAACGCTTCCATTGTCACGCCGGAGGTCCGAAAGCGGCACTGGCTCATCTTTATTAATCGGAATATTCATTAACCGGAGTTCTCTCGCGCTGAGTGCCGCACGCTCCCCGGCCTGGCGGCCTACCGTCTGCGTGGTGGTTCAAATAAGACCCGTCGGGTCGAACCCTCGACATGTTCACGGTGTCCACATAAAATGAATGCTTCCGGACCGACACTGTCGCGGTGCCTGTCGACTCCGGTAGTGACGGGTCGCCTCGTCCACACCAGCGAGAGTGCGCCGCACGGGGAGCATCGTATGGGTAGCGCAGATGACACATCCGACGGAGCCGTAGTCACTCACGACCCACCGGCCGGGGGTGATCACACCTTCGCTCACATCCTC
>JAODAO010000452.1 GCA_025463465.1 Glaciihabitans sp.
CGATCGCCACGGGCACCAGGGTCACGGCTAACGCGGGCACGTCTCGAAGGTTCACAGATGGCAGGGGCGCAATCTGTGCGATTAGAGGCAGCGCAAAGAGGAGAGATCAAACAACATGTTGAACAAAGTGGTTTTGCTGGCGATTCCGGGAGTTGCGCCCTTCGAATTCGGTGTGGTCTGCGAGGTATTTGGGGTGGACCGGCGGGACAGCGGTGGGCCAGCGTTCGACTTCACAATCGCCACGGCCGACCCAGGGCCTGTACGAACCACCCTCGGCTTCGACATGCATATCCCGACCGGGCTCGACGTGGCCGCCGACGCCGACCTCGTCGCGGTACCCGCTCACGATGTCGACGATATTGACGAGCGTTACCTCGAGGTCATCCGGCAGGCCGAGGCCCGTGGTGCCTGGGTGCTGAGCGTCTGCAGCGGGGCATTCGCGCTGGCGCAGGCGGGCATTCTGGACGGTCGCGCCGCGACCACCCACTGGATGTACACGGACAGGCTGGCGGCGGACTTTCCCAAGACGCGGGTGGATCCCGACGTGCTGTTTGTGCAGGACGGGCGGGTGGTGACCAGCGCGGGAACGGCGGCGGGCATCGACGCGGCCCTGCACATCGTGCGCCTCGAGCACGGGGCCGTAGCGGCCAACGTCATCGCGCGCCGGATGGTGGTGCCGCCCCAGCGTGACGGCGGGCAGTCCCAGTACATCGAAACGCCGGTGCAGGAATGCGCAAGCGATTCCTTCGCCCAGGTCTCGCAGTGGATGCTCGACAACATGGCGGCGGACCTCAGCATCGACCAGCTGGCCAGGAAGGCCCTGATGTCCTCCCGCACCTTCGCCAGGCGCTTCCGCGCGGAGATGGGCACAACGCCAGCGGCGTGGCTGAACCGGCAGCGGATCATCCGCGCGCAGCAGTTTCTCGAACGCACGGACACCGGACTGGAGACGATCGCCCAGGACACCGGGTTCGGCACCGCCGCGGTGATGCGACACCACTTCCTGAAAGTGCTGCAGACCACACCAACGGCCTACCGGCGGGCGTTCGGGTTACGCGAAACGGCGTAACCGCCCGGGTCAGTTGCCGGTGCTGGCCAGGACCAGGTGCCCGGAGCCGGTGATGGCCAGGGCTGACTCGTCCGGGGTGATGTAGATGGATTCACCGCGCTGGACGGTCACGCTGGTCGCATCGTCGCCATCGTGTGCTCCGGCGCCGGTGATCGTGAACGAGCCGGCGATCACCAGCGCGATCGCCGGGCCAGCGAGCGGGTAGCTGACCGAGCGATCGGCGCCTTCCACGTCGAGGAGGACGAAGTCGGGCACGTCGGGGCGGTACTCGGACACCCCCGGGGCGATGTCGATCGCCGGCAGGTACGGCACCGGCAGCGGCGTGAAATCGAGCACGCTGAGCAGCTCGGGCACGTCGACGTGTTTGGGGGTGAGGCCGCCGCGCAGGACGTTGTCCGACGACGCCATCACCTCGATGCCGAGGCCCTCGAGATACGCGTGGATGTTCCCGGCGGGAAGGTAGAGCACGTCGCCGCGCTTCAGGCTGACCCGGTTGATCAGCAGCGAGATGACGATACCGGGGTCCCCGGGGTACTGCGCGGCGAGATCGAGGACTGTCAGCAACTCGGGAGCGGTGGATGTTGTGGCCGCTGCGCGTGCGGCTGCTGCGGCCTCGACGACGTGGCCGGTAAGGTCGTCGACACCGTCGGCGCGGGAAATCAGCCACTCGAAGGTGGGTGCGAGGGCGGCATCGTCGGCCAGTCGGCCGTGCAGGGCGGTGATCGCCGGCTGCGCCGCCGCGGGGGCGGAGCTGAGGAGCGTTTCGAGGGTGGCGCGCACGTCGGCGACGAGACGGAATCCGCAGAGGGCCTCGAAGGTGTCACTGAGGGCCAGCATCAGCTCGGGTTTCGGGTAGGCGTCCTTGTAGTTGCGGAACGGGGCGTCTATGGCAACCCCGGCGGCGTTCTCCCGCGCGAAACCGGCGCGCGCCTGCTCCGGGGTGGGGTGCGCCTGCAGCGAGAGGGGGGACGCGGCTGCGAGGACCTTCATCAGGAAAGGCAGGCGGGGCTCGGCGTCAGGCTCGGCGTCAGGCTCAGAGGCAAGCTCGGAGGCAGTGCCTGGCGCGTTGCTAGCTGCGTTGCCGGTGGCGGGTGCGCTGACGAGCGTGGGTGCGGCGAGCGTGGTCGCGGCGAGCGCCGTTGAACCGAGGGCGGTGGCGGGTTCCCGTGCGATCCAGTCGGCCAGGGTGGCGGCCCCCGCGGTGCGGGACGGGTCGAGGATTTCGGCGGGCGAGCCGGGGTGGGCGCCCAACCACAGCTCGGCTTGCGGCTTGCCGGTCGGCTGATAGCCAAGGAGACCGGCAATCGCTGTGGTCGAACCCCAGGGGTAGTCGCGGGGCGTATTGGTGATGCCTACAAACATCTCGCCTGTCTCTCTTCGTCGGTTAGACCAAAGTACCAACGGCCTAGGGGTGTGACTAATCAGCGTCTTAGGCTGGCCCAGCTTTCCTCGAAAGTGACGGCTACAAGCAACGGAGCATGTACATGACATTCGAACCCCTCTCCAGTGACTTCTATGGTTTTCAGAACTCCCTGTCCGACAAGGAGAAGGAGGTCATCGTCGCTTTGCGCGAATACCTCGAGGCGGAGGTACGGCCGTTGGTCAACGATCACTGGGCGCGCGCGGCGTTCCCCAGCCAGGTGGTGAAAGGCCTCGCCGACCTCGGCCTGTTCGGGATGCCGTGGGACGAAACGAAGACGTTTGAGAACTCCGCCGTTTTCCGCGGCTGGGTCGCGCTGGAACTGGCGCGGGTGGATGCCTCCATTGCCACCCTCGTGGGAATGCAGAACGGCCTCGTGATGGGGTCCATCGGTGTGGGTGGGTCAAAGGAACAGCGGGAGCAATGGCTGCCGAAGCTGGCCTCGGGCGAGCTACTCGGTTGCTTCGGTTTGACCGAGCCGCTGTCCGGTTCCGACTCCGCGCAGGGCCTGCGCACGATCGCGACGCTGGTACCGGGAACCGACAACCCCGATGGCTCCACCGGCCCGGACAGCTGGATCCTCAATGGCGCCAAGCGCTGGATCGGCAACGGCACCATCGCTGACATCGCCATTATCTGGGCGAAGAGTGCTGAGGACGGCCAGGTGAAGGGCTTCATCGTTCCGACATCCACCCCCGGGTTCACCGCCACCAAGATTGAGAACAAGCAGGCACTGCGCATTGTGCAGAATGCCGACATCGTCCTGGAGAACGTTGTGGTGCCCGAGGCGAACCGGCTGCAGAACGCGAACTCGTTCCGCGAAACCGCCGCGGTGCTTCGCCTGACGAGGGCCGAGGTGGCGTGGGCCGCCGTCGGCAACTCGATCGGGGCGTATGAGGCCGCTGTCGGTTACTCCAAGGAGCGCATCCAGTTCGGCAAGCCGATCGGGGCCCACCAGCTGGTGCAGGACCTGCTGGTGAAAAGCCTCGGCAACATCACCGCATCGCTCGGTGTGGTGATCCGGGTGTCTGAGATGCTCGACGAGGGCACCCAGAAGGACGAGCACGCGTCGCTGGCGAAAGCGTTCACCACGGCACGGATGCGCGAGACCGTCGCGTGGTGCCGCGAGCTGTTCGGCGGCAACGGCATCGTGCTGGACAACGACGTGATCCGACACTTCGCCGACGCCGAGGCCATCTACTCCTACGAGGGCACCCGCGAGATGAACACCCTTATCGTCGGCCGGGCGATCACGGGCAAGGCCGCGTTCGTGTAGCGGTCGTTCGCCGGTTGCGCGCTCGCTTGTGAGGCAGTTTGTGACGCTCCCCTCGCTCGTATTTGCGGTTATCCCCGCTAA
>JAODAO010000020.1 GCA_025463465.1 Glaciihabitans sp.
ACCTTGCCGGCGGTCGGCTCGATCAGGCGTGTGAGGCAGCGCACCAGGGTGGACTTGCCGGAGCCGGACAGCCCCATCACCACAAAGACCTCACCCTTGGCCACGTCGAAGCTGATGTCGCGCACCGCCGTGACCGCTCCGGTCTTTTTGAGGATCTCCGCGGCGCTCATGTCGTTCAGGCTGGTGTCGGCGGCGATGTGCTGCGGGTTGGCGCCGAACACCTTCCAGAGGTTGCGGACGGAGAAGTCGAACTCGGCGGGGGCGGATACTGTGCTGGCCAGATCGGTGGGACGGGTAGTGGTCATGGGGCTAACCTCCGGCTACGTCGGTTGACCCGGCGGGGGAGCCGCCGAACCAGTGTGGGGGTTTCGGGTCGATGTTGTGGAAAACGTGTTTGATCTCGCGGTACTCCGCGAGTCCGGCCTGGCCGAGTTCGCGCCCGTTGCCGGATTGGCCGAAGCCGCCCCACTCGGCCTGGGGAAGGTAGGGGTGGTAGTCGTTGATCCAGACCGTGCCGTGGCGGAGGGCCTCGGCGACGCGTTGGGCCTTGCCGGAATCGGTGGTGAACACGGCCCCGGCGAGGCCGTAAATGGTGTCGTTTGCGATTGAGATCGCTTCGGCCTCGGTCCGGAAGGTTTCCACGGTCAGTACCGGTCCAAACGATTCGTCGGTGATGACCGACATGGTGGCGGTGCACCCGTCGAGAATTGTGGGCAGGTAGAAAAAGCCGTCAGCAAAGCGTTCTTCCGCCGGTGCGGAACCGCCGGTGACCAGGACAGCGCCCTCGGCGATACCCGCCGCGACGTAAGCAGCGACCTTCTCGCGGTGCGCGCCGGAGATCAGGGTGCCGGTCTCGGCGTTGTCGTCGAACGGCCCACCCAACCGGATGCGCGAGGCGCGGTCGGCAAGGTCGGCGACAAAACGATCGTGCAGGGACTCCTCGACGATGAGGCGTGTCCCGGCGGAACACACCTGCCCGGAATGCAAAAAGACCGCCGTCAACGCGTGGTCGATGGCGGTCTCGTAGTCGGAGTCGGCGAAAACGATGTTCGGGTTTTTGCCGCCCAGTTCCAGGGCCACCCGTTTCACCGTGGCCGCTGCGGCGGCCATCACCGACCGGCCGGTGGTCAACCCGCCCGTGAATGACACCAGGTCAACGTCGGGATGGCTGGTGAGCGTTGCGCCCACACCGGCACCGGTGCCCGTGACGAGGTTGGCAACGCCGGCCGGCAGCCCGGCCTCGCTGAGGGTGTCCATCAGCATCATGGTTGTGCTCGGTGTCAGCTCACTTGGTTTGATGACAAAGCTGTTGCCGGCGAGCAGGGCGGGGGCGACTTTCCACGAGGCCTGCAGCAGGGGGTAGTTCCAGGGGGTGATCAGCGCGCAAACTCCGACGGGGGAGACGGTGATGCGGCTGAGCGCGTCGGGGCGACCGGTGTCGACGACCCGCCCGATTCCCTCGCCGGCCATCGCGCCGTAGTAGCGGAAGCATGCGGCGATGTCGGCCATGTCGTATTCGGCCTCGACCAGTCGCTTTCCCGTGTCGAGGCTTTCGGCCATGGAGTATGCGGCCACGTCCCGGTCGATCAGGTCGGCGACGCGAAGAAGCAGGGCGCCCCGCTCACGTTCGGGCCGGTCGGCCCATACGCGGGAGGCGAAAGACGCACGAGCCGACGAGATGGCCCGTGCGGCGTCACGGGGGCCGGCGTCGGCGACGGAGCGGACAAAACTGCCGTCCGCCGGGCAGCGAATTTTCCGCACAACGCCGTCGAGGGCATCCACCCACTCGCCCTCGATGAATAGCTGCACAGCGTATCTCCCGGCTTCGGTCGTTGATACCGTGTTCGCACAGGTGTTGCGTAATGCGGAACGTATCTCCTGATATGCAACAGAGTGTCAAAGCCGGCGACGACTGTCAAGGAGATCGGTCAGGCCGGAACGCATCGACACACAACGTTGACGCGGCCGTAACACGCCCGGAATATGGCGCTCGCAAAAGGCGCGTGGGGAAGGGAAGGCAGGGCGCGGGGAGGGGAAGAACGGGGATCAGCGACGGGTGAGGCGGGGGCGCTGGTAGCCCATCCGACCGGACAGTTTGTCTGCAGCGTCGACGACCCGCTGGGCGGCCTCTGCCACGACGGCTTGCGGCATCCGGAATGTTGGTCCGGACACGGAGATGGATGCGAGGACGGTGCCCCCGCCTCCGAGAACCGGCGCAGCGATCGCGGTCAAACCGACTTCGAGTTCATCGGTCACCACGGAGAAACCGTCGCGCACGACGGTGAGCAGGATTCCACGCAGTTCGGAGGGATCGGTCACCGTCGTCGCGGTGAGCGCGGGCAGCTGCCCGTCGGGGGAAGCCAGGGATGTGAGAAGTGTCTCGCGTTCCACTTCGGGCATCCCGGCCAGCAGCACCCGCCCATTTGCGGTCGCGTGTGGTGGGTTGCGCCGCCCGACCCAGTTGTACATCTGCAGCGCCGAGGTGCCGATGGCCTGGTCGAGGTACAGCGTTTCGTTCCCCGCAAGCACCACGATGTTCGCGGTCTCACCTACCTCGTCGGCGAGGGCCTTCAGGAACGGCCGGGCCTCCTGCACGATTTCCAGTTGGCCGCGCGTGGCACTTGCGAGCCGCAGCAGCCCAACGCCAAGCCGGTAGCGGCTGTTGCGGTCCATCTGCTGTACCAGCCCGTGGGCCTCG
>JAODAO010000029.1 GCA_025463465.1 Glaciihabitans sp.
GCGCAAGCTCTACGGTGTGCAGTGGCACCCCGAGGTCAAGCACTCCGAGTTCGGCCAGAAGGTGCTCGAGAACTTCCTGCACGACGCCGCCGGCATCCCCGCGGACTGGAACAGCGGCAGCGTCATCGCCGAGCAGGTCGAACGCATCCAGGCCCAGGTTGGCACCGGCCGGGTTATTTGTGGCCTGTCCGGCGGGGTCGACTCCGCCGTTGCCGCCGCGATCGTGCATAAGGCCGTCGGCGACCAGCTCACCTGCATTTTCGTTGACCACGGCCTGCTCCGCCAGGACGAGCGCCGCCAGGTGGAAGAGGACTACGTCGCCTCCACCGGTGTGCGCCTGATTACCGTCGACGCCGTCGAGCAGTTCCAGGACGCACTCACCGGGGTCACCGATCCCGAGCAGAAGCGCAAGATCATCGGCCGCGAGTTCATCCGCTCCTTCGAAAACGCCGCGGAAGCGCTTGTGCTCGAGGCGCAGGGCGACGGCGCCAGCATCGACTTCCTCGTCCAGGGCACCCTGTACCCGGACGTTGTCGAAAGCGGCGGCGGCACCGGTACGGCGAACATCAAGAGCCACCACAACGTGGGAGGCCTCCCCGAGGACCTGCAGTTCAAGCTCGTCGAGCCGCTGCGCGCCCTGTTCAAGGACGAGGTGCGTGCCATCGGCCGCGAGCTCGGACTGCCGGAGGTCATCGTCGGCCGCCAGCCGTTTCCGGGGCCAGGCCTCGGCATCCGCATCGTGGGCGAGGTTACCCGTGAGCGTCTCGATCTGCTCCGTACGGCGGACGCGATCGTCCGCGAGGAACTGAGTGCAGCCGGCCTCGACCAGGAGATCTGGCAGTGCCCGGTTGTCCTGCTCGCCGACGTGCGCTCCGTGGGAGTACAGGGCGACGGTCGTACCTACGGCCACCCCATCGTGCTGCGCCCGGTGTCCTCCGAGGACGCCATGACGGCCGATTGGACCCGCCTTCCCTACGATGTGCTCGCCCGCATCTCCAACCGCATCACCAACGAGGTACCCGGGGTCAACCGAGTGGTGCTCGACGTCACGTCGAAGCCACCGGGGACCATCGAATGGGAGTAACTCCCTGACGCCGAACGCCGCCCCGCCGATCCCGGCAGGGCGGCGTTCGCTCGTTAAGCGGCTCGTTAGGCATCCCGCTCAGCAACCCGTTCGGCAGCCGGCCCGCCAACGGCTGCCGGGTAACCGGCACTCCGGTCGACGCTGGGACTTCCGGCCTCCCGGCCACGGGAGTATGGTCGCAGCATGGGCGGGCCAGGAGAATGTCGAACCCCGATGGTGAGGTTGTTGCCCGACCACGCCGACACCGTGCTCTGGTTCACCGGCCCGGTCGCCTACTCCCACAGCGGGCTCAATCATGGGCTTCTCGCCGAACTGCGGCGCTGGGAGCGGTCATACAACGACGGCCTCACCACCGACCTGCACTGGCGGTCGACCGCACTCGCCCGACACTTCACCAGCGGCGGCCACCGGCTCGGCCAGCAGGTCGCCGACGAATTGGGGGCCGGTTTCACCGTCGAGGTGCATTCCTTCGACGGCGTGGCCGCGCCCCGCCGGTTCCGTGGCCTCGGCGCGGCGTGGAGCCCCGCGGCTGCCGCGGCCTTCGGGGGCATCGCCGAGGCGGAGCGGTCGGAGTGGGAGAACGTGCGCCGGATGCGGGACGAGGCGGCGGAGCGTGGTGAATGAATCAGCGAGCTGGAGCGTGTGGGCCGGTGGGGTCCGGTATACGGTGCCAACCGAGGGTGCCAACACGGGTGGCCCATCGGAACCCGGTGACCAGCGAGCGGAACCAGCGCTGGACGCTGGCCCGGGAGCGGGCGGGCCCAACATCCACCCGTAGGAGTCGCTGCGGGGCTTGTGTGCTGGTGGGTGCTACGCCCGCTTGGTTGTGGCCGGGATGCCTCGACCGGTCGCGCCGGGGGCTTCGGTTGGCGGGGTGAGTTCGTCGACGAAGCGGCCGAGCAGCAGGGCGAGGTTATTGCGGTCGACCGCGTTCCACTTGACGAGCAGGGAGTTGAACATCTCCTGGGCCACCTCGCGGTGCTGGGTGATGGCGGACAGGCCGGCCTCTGTAGCACTGACGAGAATGGCCCTGCGGTCGTTTTTGTCGGCCTCGCGGACGACGAGGCCCGCCTGCTGCAACCGGCGGATCTCGCTCGTCATCGTCGACTTGTCCACTGCGAGCCAACCGGCGAGCTGCGACATCCGAATCGGGCCATCCGCCGCGATGCGCTCAAGCAGCCAGGAGTCGGTGTTGGACAGCACGGCGCCGCCGGCCTCGCGCAGCGACTTGCGGATGTCGGCGTGGGCCGACCAACGCTGCAGCGTCGACAGCGCGGCCTCGATCACCTCTCCGGCGGGGGGCGGGTTGTCCACTTTCTTAGGCATTGCTGGGTCTTCCCTGATGAAATGGCTGGCGGCCGTTTAGTTTGATGACTCCAACCAATATAGTGGTGGTACACGTTGGAACGGATAGGAGAACGATGGTTACCAGCAACAACACAGCGACGCCGTCGTCGACGTCCGGATCCACGCAGGCCGTGGCGAGCTTCCCTCTCTACATCGACGCGGAAGCGGCGGTCGACTTCCTGTCGGACAGCGGGTTTCCGGTCGAGCACGTGAGCATCGTCGGTCGCGACATCCGTGTTGTCGAGTCCGTCACCGGGCGCCTCACCACCGGCAAGGCGGCTCTCGCCGGCGCCGGCGGGGGAGCGTGGCTCGGTCTGCTGCTTGGGCTGCTACTCGGCCTCTTCCTTCCCGGCGCCGTCTGGCTCAACGTGCTAGTCGGCGGCATCGCCATCTCCGCTTTCTGGGGCGCCGCGTTCGGCTTCTTCACCCACTGGGCCACCCGTGGGCGCCGCGACTTCTCCTCGACCAACCACATCGAGGCGGCCCGCTACGACGTCCTCGTCGACGGCTGGCACGCCGGGGACGCATCCCGCCTGCTGGCGGGCACCCGCTTCGCCGGTGTCGCCCGGTGATGGCGCAGCAACCCATCCGGTGCGTCCGCGCCGCCCGAACCACCCGCCTTTAACGCCACCCGGCCGATGACGGTCTCAGCCCCGCCATCAATCCTGCGGCGGCCAGGGCCCCGGCCCGGGGCCTTCACCCCGTCGGCTGCACAAACATATTCCCGCATCACCACACACACCACACCCACAGACACTGGAGAAAAGAACTAATGGACGTCCCCGGATACGTATGGCTGCTGACAATTGTCGGCATATTGGGGCTTTTGGCCTTTGACTTCTTTTTCCACGTCAGGAAGGCTCACGAGCCCACCCTGCCCGAGGCGGCAAAGTGGTCGGCGATCTACGTCGGTCTCGCGATCGTCTTCGGCCTCGGTGTTCTCTACTTCGGTGGCGGCACCATGGGCACCGAGTACTTCGCCGGCTACATCACCGAAAAGGCGCTGTCTGTTGACAACCTGTTCGTCTTCCTCATCATCATGGCCAGCTTCAAGGTGCCCCGCGCCGACCAGCAGAAGGTACTGCTCTTCGGTATCGTCTTCGCGCTGATCGCCCGCACCGGGTTCATCTTCCTCGGCGCCGCGCTGATCAACTCCTTCTCCTGGCTCTTCTACCTGTTCGGCATCTTCCTTGTCTACACGGCGATTAAGCTGCTGAAGCCGGAAGACGAGAGCGACGATGCAGACAACTTTGTTATCCGCCTCGCCAAGCGCCTGTTCAACACCACCGAGCGTTACGACGGTGACCGCTTCTTCACCATGGAGAACGGCAAAAAGGTGATGACCCCGATGCTGCTGGTTATGGTCGCCATCGGTGGAACGGACCTCCTGTTCGCCCTTGACTCCGTGCCCGCCATCTTCGGCCTCACCCAGAACACCTACCTGGTCTTCACCGCCACCGCGTTCTCCCTGATGGGTCTGCGCCAGCTGTACTTCCTGATCGACGGTCTCCTCGACCGCCTCATCTACCTCAGCTACGGCCTGTCGATCATCCTCGGCTTCATCGGTGTCAAGCTGGTCCTGCACGCCCTGCACGAGAACACCCTGCCGTTCATCAACGGTGGCGAGCACGTACCGGTGTTCGAGATCAGCACCGGCCTGTCCCTCCTCGTGATCATCGGTGTCCTCGTTGTCACCGTCTTCGCGTCGCTGTTCAGCCCGGCCGGCCGCGCCCAGACCGCCGTCCTCAACACCCGCGAACTCGCCACGAAGTTCATCGCCGATGACTTCAAGGGTGACGCCGCTGCTCGCCAGTCGACCTACAACAAAATGGTCGAAAAGGAGAAGCTCGTCAACGCCCTGCCCGAGAAGCACCTCGCGAAGGCACGTGAAGACGAGGAGCTTGCGGCCCTGCTTGCCCAGGCCCACGAGCTGAACGCCACCTCCAACAGGTAATCAGCAACAACTGCAGCACTCACGCTGCGTGAACGAAATCGAATGGGGTGGATGTTGCGCCGGCCACGCCGGTGCAACATCCACCCTTTCGTCTCAGCACCATCGAACAACAAGCCATTGATTGTCTGGGCCGATGTTGGTTGATTGGTCAGGTCAACACGCCCCATGCACCGTGCCACGACCACGCACCAGAATCGTTTTACGAATCGCTGCCATCAATCACCGCACCGCAACCGCAACTAACGCGATGCACCTTTCGCACTGAGGAGTGAGTCACCATGAGTTTTAATTCCACCAACCTGACGCCGGGCACCACACCACCATCGGCCTCCGGGGCCAGCCGGACAATTCGCACCTACCCCAACTACCTCGAGGCCCAGGCCGCCGTCGACTTCCTGTCGGACAGCGGGTTCCCGGTCGAACACGTCGACATCGTCGGACGCGACATCCGCCTGGTCGAGTCGGTCTCCGGCCGCCTCACCATCACAAAGGCCGCCCTCGCGGGAGCCGCCGGCGGCGCATGGTTCGGCCTGCTGATCGGGCTGCTGCTCGGCATCTTCACCCCCGCCATCGCCTGGTTCGTCACCATCGTCGGCGCCGTGGTCATCGCCGCCGTCTGGGGTGCCGTGCTCGGTGCCGTGTCGCATTGGGCCACCCGTGGCCGGCGCGATTTCACGTCGACCCAGCGCCTCGAGGCCGACCACTACGACGTTCTGGTCGACACCGCCCATGCCGCCGAAGCCGAGCGTGTGCTCGGCGACCAGCCGCTGGTCGCCAGCAAGGACACCGCCTCGCGCGGCTAGCCCACCCGAGCGAACAACATTGCCGGTCATTCCCCACCTGTCTAGAGTGGGCGGATGACCGGCACCTCTCATGTCGCCCTTGTCACCGGGGCAAACCACGGAATCGGCGCCGCCATCGCCGAACGGCTCGCCGCAGACGGCCTCGCCGTTGTGCTGGCCTATTGGGCGTTTGAGGATCCGGCCGATGAAGGCCTGCCGGAGACGCAGCGCAGTAATCACCGCAGCGACGCCTCGGCCGTGCTTGGCCGGATCAACGCCAGCGGCGGGCGAGCCATCGCCGTGGAGCAGGACCTCGCCGACGCCGACGTCATTCCCGGCCTGTTCGACGCGGCGGAGAAGGCCTTCGGCCCCGTCGACGTGCTCGTCCACAACGCCACGGCGTCGCTGCTTGACACGTTTGCGCCGTCCGGACGGGACTGGGCGGGCCGCGCCGTTGAACGCCTCAGCGCGGCCACCTTCGACCGGCAGTTCGCCATCGATGCCAGGGCCGGCGCGATCTTGCTCTCGGAGTTCGCCGCGCGGCTGCAGGCCCGCGGCGGTAACTGGGGGCGTATCCTCACCCTCACCTCCGGCGGGGAGACGGGATTTCCCGGTGAGGTGTCTTATGGTGCCGCCAAGGCCGCCCTGGTGAATTACACGATGTCCGCCAGCCTCGAGTTGATGCCGTTCGGTGTCACCGCGAACGCGCTGCACCCGCCGGTCACCGACACCGGCTGGGTCACCGACGACGTGCGCACGGCCGTCGCGGCCGATCACCGCTTTATCAGCGTCGCCGAACCGTCCGAGGTGGCCGAGGCCGTGTCGTTCCTCGTGTCGGAAGCGGGCCGCCGGGTAACCGGCAACGTGATCAGGATGGGCTGACCGCCACCACGACCGGGCCGGCTGTCGGCGGCGCGACGTAACGTTGCCTGATGGGTTTATACGTGGACGGTCGGACGTGTGTGGCCGCGGCCGGCCCCGGGCAGGTGTGCGGCGGCACCGTCGAATCCGACGCCCCGCTGGAGCTCTGCACCGCGCACCTGCAGCTCGCCTTCGACTGGGTGGCCCGCGAGACGGGCGTCACCGACACCCTCCCCAGCCCGTGCCTGGCCTGCGGTTCGCGCCTCGGGGTGCGCTACCCGTCGGGTTGGTTGTGTGCGATCTGCGACTGGAAGGTCGGCCAGATTCCCGACGACGACATCGCCGTCGCACGGGTCGACGTCGTTTACTACATCCGCTTCGACGACCGGATCAAGATCGGCACGTCCGGCAACCCGCGCTCCCGACTCGCCAACTTCTCCACCGCCGAGCTGCTGGCCTTCGAGCGTGGTGACCGCCGTGTCGAACAGCGCCGCCACGCGCAATTTAAAAGCCACCGTTTCCCACGCACCGAATGGTTCGAGGTGCACGACGCTCTCCTCCAGCACGTCGAGTCGCTCCGGGCGGGCGTGAGCGATCCGTGGGAGCAGTACGCGTTCTGGGTGAGCCAGCAGATAGCGCTCCGCGGGTGATCGCTCACGGCGTATGGTTCACCTCGACGGGACGGAGCTCATTATTTAGGGTTGAAGGATGAGTGGCAGAAAAGAGCCGAATGACACCCGGCTGAACGTGGCCAGGTACCAGGTCGAGCGGCTGATGACAGACGAAGAGAAGGCCGCAGAGGAAGCAGCCTCGAACGCGGGCCAGCCCAACATGGAGCAGCGGGCCCAGTACGTCGAGATCTCCATCCAGCAGGCCATGCGCCGCGGCGACTTCGACAACCTGCCCGGCAGCGGTAAACCCATTGCGAACCTCGGCCAGGCTTATGACCCGGACTGGTGGATTCGACAGAAGATCGAGCGCGAGCAGATCACCGGCCTCGGCCCGCCCGCGCTCACCCTGCGCACCGAGGACGCCACCCTCGACGCCCGGCTAGATGCGGCACCGTCGGAACAGGCGGTGCGCGACACGCTCGAGGACTTCAACAAAAGAATCATCGCCGCTCGCCGGCAGTTGCAGGGTGGCCCACCCGTGGTGACCCCCACCCGGGACGTCGAAGACGAACTGGTACGCTGGCGCGCCCGCCGCGTGGAGAGGTTCCGCGCCAGGGAGGCGGAAAACCAGCGGGAAGCCGCCGAGTTCGCCGCCATGAGCTGGAGTGAACGCCGTCGCGCCAAACGCGCCCGCTGATCCCACCTGCCAGCGCCAAGCGCTACGCGCGCACAACATAGCTTTCGGTCGCGCCCGGTATGCCGATGGATATGCATCCGTCAACCGTTTGATTCGTGTGCGGATTCTTGTTTGTTTGGAATGCCCGTTATTACCCGAGACGGGATACCCGGAAACGGAGGACCCCTATGACTATCGACGTGAACAGCGCCCACCCCATCGAGGACGTGCCAACGCCCCGAAACCGAACCGTCGCCGCCTTTGACGCCCAGCTCGATGCCCATTCAGCTGCAGACTTTCTCATCTTCAGCGGCATCCCCGTCGACCAGGTCGAGGTCGTCGGCCGGGACGTGGACTCACACGACGGGGATCCCTTTCCCTCGGACGCGGCGCGGGTGAGGCTGAACCCGGGCTGGTCCGCGGCGATCGGCGGTCTCACCGGAGCGTGGACCGGCCTGCTGCTTGGCCTTGTTGTGAGTTTTATCGCGTCCATCGGCCGCAACGGGGACGAGTTATGGCCGCTGGTTGTGCTCGCCATCGCGATCGGCGCCACTATCGGCATTGTGCTCGGGCTGCGGTTGGCACGGGTGGATGCGGAACGCCGGGAGCTTTCCCTCACCCTGTTCAGCGCCGACTTCTGGGACGTTGTCGTGGAGGAGCCGTTTCTCAGCGACGCTCGCCGACTGCTGTCGGCCCGCGGACGTGCGAACCGGGAGTAGCAGCGCTGCGCCATCCCACGCAGCACAGAACAAACGCAGCAGAGAACATACGCCAGCACAGAACAAAGGCACGGTCCGACTGGACCGTGCCTTTGTGTGTTAGTGCCTCGCCGGTGCGTGTGCACCGGCGGGAGGCGCCGACGGTGTTGCGGGGTGGGGGTTAGTTGTTGCCTCGAAGAATCGCGAGGAAACGAAGAATCTCGATGTACAGCCAAACGATGGTAAGCACCAGGCCAAACGCGGCCTTCCAGCCGAGGTTGCGGGCGGCGCCGTTGCGCACACCCTCCTGGATGGCGGTGAAGTCGAGGACCAGCGAGTACGCGGCCATAAGGATCACCAGCGGGCCAATGACCAGGCCGAGCGGGATGCCGAGGAAGGGAACCTCGATGCCCGTCATCAGGCCCCACGGGTCCTGGCTGACCCCGGTGAGCTGCAGGCCGAGGTTGACGAGGGAGAACAGGGCGTAGGAGATGCCGGCGATCATAAAGATCTTGGTCGCACGGGCGGAGGCGCGGATCTTGCCGTTGGCGAAGAGCGCCAGTGTCACCCCGATGACCAGGCCGGTGCCAAGCAGAGCCTGGCCGATGATGCCGGGCAGCTGGCTTTCGAGAATGCCGGAGATGCCACCGAGGAACAGGCCTTCTGCGGCGCCGTAGGCGAAGATCAAACCGGGAGAGGGGACGCGCTTGAAGATGTTGACAAGGGCGAGCACAAAACCGACGAGGGCGGCGGGCAGCGCGAGGATCGGGATGAAGTAACCGACGGCACCGGTAACGAGCACAACCGCGAGCACGGCGAGCGTCTTGCGGATGACGTCCTCGTAGCTCATACGGTCGGTTTCGGACGGGCCGGCGGCCGGGCGACCGTAGAGCTCGTTGAGCTGCTCAGCCGTCATGTTGGGGGCGGGCGCCTTCTTCACGCCGCCGGTTCCGAACGCGGCGTTCTTGAAAGCGGGATTGGAGGAGAGAGCCATTTGGTCCTTTTCTGCTGTGAGTAACGTGAAACGTTGCTGTTACCAGTGTATTTGCTGAACGGCCCCGCGCCATGGGGTGGTGCCATGATTCAGCCTCTTTGCAGTTGCGCCCTCAGCGATGCGCTATGGAAGGGGGATGTCGGGGGCAGCGCGCACACTGTGGCCATGACCACGGTTTCCCTGTCCATCGACCACATTCTCCAGTCGTTTTTTCGGAAGATGCGTGCCGGCCCCGCCGTCGACGACCGGGAGCGGTTCATTCGTGTCGAGCCACAGCTGCGCCGATGCCTCAACGCTGAGGCCGAGCGGATCCTGCCCGCCGATAAACGCACCATCTACAACGCGGAGCGGGAGTTCGACCCGCAGGGCGCCTTCGCGCGCACAATGGCGGCAAGCGAGCTCATCGTCGCCTTCCTGGTTTTTCTGGAGGAGCGCTGGTTGCTGCCCGATGAACGGGACCAACGGATGCAACTAAACGTGGTCAGGACGATTGCCGGGGCCCTCGAGCGCAGCAGCCTGCTCGATGCGGTCGCCCTGGCGCCGCAGTTTCGTGCGCTTTACGCGCGCCTCAACCGGCTGGGAGTCGAACTGGACCGCGCCCATCGCTGGTGGTGACCCGCGCCCGCGAGATCGTCCTGGCCAGCCACGCACAGCCAACGAAGGTCGCCGCGGTCACCGCGTAGGCGAAGGGCATGTCGCTCCACCCGCCGAAGGTCGACGCCATCAGCACCCCTACAACGAGTAACGGCAACGCAGCGAGGTAGCTGAGCGCCGATCGTTCCCGCACCCACAACCAGGCCAGCAGCGGTAGGACGAGCAAAGGAAGCCCCTGCGGGCCAATGATGAGCGCTGCAACCCCGATACCCGCCGGGACAACGGCGGCGATGCGACGGCCGAGGCGCCCGGGTAGGACGAACCAGCCGACCAGGCCCCCGATGAGGCCAAAAACGATCTGGAAGATGGCGAAGGTGTTGCCGCTCGGCAGAGCGACGGCGCTCGCGACGAGCAACACGATGGCCGCGACGTAGCGGTCGGGGTAGAGGCCCCAGCGCAGCGGACGCCGACGGGCGGGCTCACCGGCGATACCTGATTCCCCTGTCCCCATAATGGTCACCATAGTGCCGTAACCTGTCGCCTGTGTTCTCCACCTCACTCACTGACCACACCAACCGTCCCCTGGTGATCGCGCATCGTGGTGCCAGCGGGTACCGCCCGGAGCACACCAGGGCCGCGTACGAACTCGCGATTGAGATGGGTGCTGACGCCATCGAGCCCGACATCGTCGCAACGAAGGACGGCGTGCTTGTGCTCCGCCACGAGAACGAGATCTCCGGCACGACCGACGTCGCCTTCCAATCCCGCTTCGCCGACCGGCGCACCACCAAAACAATTGATGGTCACAGCAAGATCGGCTGGTTCACCGAAGATTTCACCTGGGCGGAACTCGCCACCCTGCGGGCCGCGGAGCGCCTGCCGAGAATCCGCCGCGGCAGCGCCACGTTCGTCGGTGGGGGCGGGATCCTCCGCCTCAGCGACCTGCTTGAGCTGCTGGACGCCGCCGGGCGCCCCATCATCCTGGTCGCCGAGATCAAACACTCTTCTTACTTCGCCTCGATCGGCCTGAATCTCGACGAACTCTTCGCCGAGCAGATCCGGCCGTGGGCGACGGCGGACAACCTCATCGTCGAGTGCTTCGAGCAAACCACGCTGAGTAAGATCCGGGAACAGGGAATCCCCGGCCACTACGTCTACCTGGTGGATAGCGTCGGGTCGGCCCCCGACCTTCTCGCCACCCTCGGCGATGCCGCGCCGACTTTCGCATCGCAGCTGGGGGAGGCGAGCCTTGCCGCGCTCGCCGCAGGCAACGCCCACGGTTCCGGCCATCCGCCGATCGACGGGATCAGCGTCAGCAAACACCTGGTCCTGGCGAAGGACGCCGCGGGCAGGGTGACCGGCATCACCGATGTTGTTGACCGGATCCATCGCGCCGGCCTCACCGCCTGGGTGTGGACGCTGCGGGCAGAAAACGAATTCCTGGCGCCCAACCTGCGGCTCGGCCGCGCCGGGGTGATCGCCGGCGGCCAGCCCGCACACCTCCGCGGGGACGCAGCAGCGGTGACCGTGGTGCCCGAGCGGGCACGGGGCGAGGAGGCGCTGACCGAGAAACAGCATCTCGCGGCGGAGAACCTCGAACTGGGTCGTGGCCCCGGCCAGGTCGCCGCGTCCTCCTACGGCAACTGGCTGGCCGAGTTCCGGCTGATTATGCGCAGCGGTGTCGACGGGGTATTCGCCGACCAGCCCGACCTCGCATTGCGGGCCAGGGCGACCCTCGTCGACGAGCTGTCGCCCTAGCGGCAAGCCGCATCGTTCCGCCTCTGCTGCGCACGGGCTCGCGGGAGACATCCCCCGCTACGCGTTTTTCGGCTGACGCTGTCGGTGGCCGCGCCTAGAATTACTGGGCCATGACCTTTGTCCTAGATCCCCGCGAGCCCACCACCCCACCGCCAGGGGACGCGTTCCAGGACGCCCTCCTTTCCGGCCTGAACCCCCAGCAGCGGGAAGCGGTGCTCTACCGCGGACCGGCCCTGCTGATCATCGCGGGGGCGGGATCGGGAAAAACCAGTGTGCTGACCCGCCGTATCGCCGGCCTGCTGCACAGCCGGGAGGCGTGGCCGAGCCAGATCCTGGCCATCACCTTCACCAACAAGGCCGCCGCCGAGATGCGCGAGCGGGTCGCCCAGCTGGTCGGCAACCAGGCCGAGGGAATGTGGATCTCCACCTTCCACTCCGCGTGTGTGCGCATCCTGCGCCGCGAGGCCGAGAACTTCGGCTTCACCAAGAGCTTCACCATCTACGACTCCGCCGACAGCAAAGCGCTCATCAAGCGGATCATCAAGGAGCTGGACGCCGATACCTTCGGCTTCACCGTCTCCAGTGCGATGGGCAAAATCTCGAAACTCAAAAACGAGTTGAGCGATGTCGAGTCCTACGCCCGCACCGCGAACTTCAACGACCCCAACGAGGTGATGTTCCTCGAAATCTTCCGCCAGTACACCCGGCGGTTGCAGAGCGCCAACGCGTTCGACTTCGACGACCTCATCGGGCAGACCGTCTACCTGTTCCGGGCGTTCCCGCAGGTCGCCGCGCTGTACCAGAAGCGTTTTCGGCACATCCTGGTCGACGAGTACCAGGACACCAACCACGCCCAGTACGCGCTGATCCAGGAACTGACCCGGCCCATCCAGGTCGGCGACCTTCCGCTGGAGCAGCAGGGCAAAGCGCCGCTCGAGCCCGCCTCGCTCACCGTCGTCGGCGACAGCGACCAGTCGATCTACGCCTTCCGCGGCGCTGACATTCGCAACATCGTCGAATTCGAGCGCGACTTCACCAACTCGTCGACCATCCTGCTCGAGCAGAACTACCGCTCCACCCAGAACCTCCTCGATGCGGCGAACTCTGTCATCTCGAACAACTTCGACCGCAAAGACAAAAAGCTCTTCACCACCATCGGTGAGGGCGACAAAATTGTGGGGTTCACCGGCTACTCCGGCCATGACGAGGCCCAGTTCGTCGCCGACGAGATCACCAAGCTGCACGAAGAGGGCGTCGACTACAAAGACATGGCGGTGTTTTACCGCACCAACGCCCAGACGCGTGCGCTTGAAGAAATCTTCATCCGCTCCGCCCTGCCATATCGGGTGCTCGGCGGCACCAAGTTCTACGAACGCGCCGAGATCAAGGACGCCATGTCGTACCTGATCACTGTCGCCAACCCGCTGGACCCGATGGCGCTGCGCCGCATAATGAACGTGCCAAAGCGCGGCATCGGACCGGCCACCGAGGCGGCCCTGCAGAACTTCGCCGATCACAACGAGACCACCCTGCGCGACGCCATGCGCAATGCCTCCCAGCTGGGGCTTGGCCCGAAGGTGACCGGGGCGATCACCGGGCTCGCCCTGATCCTCGACGACGTCGCCGCGACCGTTGACGTGCCGGAGGGTGTCGCCCAGGCCAAACCGTCCGACATCCTGAAGACGCTACTCGACCGGACCGGTTTCGTTGAGGCGCTGCGGGCGACCCGAGACCCGCAGGATGAGGCTCGTGCGGAGAACGTCGAGGAACTGCTGTCGGTGACAAAGGAGTTCTCCAAAAACAACCCGGAGGGCACCCTGCTCGACTTCCTCACCGAGGTGTCGCTGGTCGCGGCGGCCGACGACCTGGACGACACGTCCGGCACCGTCTCGTTGATGACCCTGCATACCGCAAAGGGCCTCGAGTATGAGGCCGTGTTCCTCACCGGCGTCGAGGAAGACCTGCTCCCGCACCGGATGTCCGCGGGGGAGCCGGGTGGCCCGGCCGAGGAGCGACGACTGTTCTACGTGGGAATCACCCGCGCCCGCCGCCGACTGTTCCTGTCGCTGGCGATGACCCGCGCCCAGTTCGGCGAGGTCAATGTCGCGATGCCGTCGCGTTACCTGCAGGAGATTCCGCCGGCCCTGATCGACTGGCGCCAGTCGCCGGGAGACGCCACCAGCCGCAATGGCACCCAGCCGCGCGCGTTGAACGCGCGCCGCGGTGCGTTTGGTGCCGAAGCGGCCGGCATCGGTTCGGGGGCCGGTTTCAGCGGGTTCGCGGGGAGCGGCTCCGGTTACGAGAACGTGGGCGGCCCGAGCGCGACCGCCCTGGCCCGCGCCGCACGAAACGCGGCGAAGCCGAAGACCGAGTGGGCGAACAAGATCACGGGAACCGTGCGCGACAACGGCGACCTGACCCTCGCCGCCGGCGACCGCATCCGTCACGTCGACTTCGGCGACGGCAACGTCAGCGCCGTTACCGGCGAGGGCAGCAAACGCGTCGCCGAGGTGCAGTTCGACACCGCAGGCCGCAAACGCCTGCTCATCAAGGTCGCACCGATCGAAAAGATCTGACCCGCCCCGCCCGTCGCCCTCTATCGTGGGTGGCGGGCGGTGCTGCTCAGAGGCTGGCGACGGGCATCAGCCACGTGATGTCGACGGACTCGGTGGCGGACAATTCGAGAGCCGCCGGACTCACCGATCCCATCGTGTCGGGCGAGGTGGCGGAAGTGGCGAGGCGGACAACGATCATGGTGAATTCCTTTTCGTGGACGAACGGGAGCACGATCGAGCGGCGGGCGACCCGGGCTGCACACCCGGATGTTTCCACCCCTCACTGAGTACATGTCCGGATCGGGTTGGAATGTGACATGTTTCACTCAAAATTTCAGGCGTTCTCGCGTGCACGGCTCCACCGGAACATCCCTCGCACATACGTCGGCTTGTCCTCCGCGTGAAATTCGACGAAGGACGGGTGGCTGGTCCGCACGATGGCGGTGCAGGGCAGGATGCCGTCGATACACACGGTGGTCAGCGACTGGGCGACCTTCTCGAGGATGAGCACACTCGTCCCGCACGGGTTGTCGAGCT
>JAODAO010000049.1 GCA_025463465.1 Glaciihabitans sp.
CTTTCGCTGTATGCCGACGATCGATGGATGCCGTGGGTGGTCCAGCAGCGGTGAGGCAGGGGGATGTCGGGTGTCGGCGCTGCGCCGGTCAGGCTGAGGCGCCGGCCGTCACCGGGGATTGGTAGGCGTCGGGCCGGCGGTCGCGGAGGTGATACATGCCCCCGCGCGCACCGGCAAGGGTTGTGGCGACGTCGATCTCGGCGATCGCGAGCCCTTCTTCCTGCCCGGTACTGGCGATGGTGTTACCGCCGGGGTCAACGATTTTGGCGTTGCCGACATAGTTGAGGGAGCCGAAGGAGCCCTGCTGGTTGGAGGCGATCCAGAACACCTGGTTGTCCAGCGCCCTGGCCTGGTCGAACAGGTTGAATTTATAGGTCCAACGGTCCTCCTGGATGTTGGCCGCCGGGGCAGTTCGGGATGCCGGCCACGCCGACAGGCTCACGATGATCTCGGCGCCGTCCAGCGCCAACATCCTCGCCGCCTCGGGAAACGCTTTGTCGTAACAGATCTGCAGGCCGATGCGCCCGACCGGGGTATTAAAGGCGTGGTAGCCATCGCCGGCGGCGTATGACATGTTCTCCCCGAGCGGCTGGTGCACCTTGCGGTAGGAGCCGAGGATGCCGTCGCCGTTGAGGGCGACGGCCGAGTTGTAGCGAGTAATGCCGTCCTCGGCGAGTTCGCAGATCCCGATGCAGACCACCATGTCACCGGCGATTGCGGCGACCCGCTGCAACTCCGGGCCGTCCAGGGAGATCGCCGGAGGCATGGAGCGTTTGGTGTTCTGGATGGTGTCGCCGTGGTTCCCGAGCGACGACAGGTATCCGCCGATGGCCGCTTCCGGCAGGGCAAGCAGTTTCACCCCGCGCTCCCGCGCCTGGTCGACCAGTTTCTGGATCAGCGCGTAGTTCTGCTCGAGATCGCGGGTGAAGTTCGCGGCGGACGCGGCGACGGTGAGCGACATCGGCCCAGCCCTAGAAGTTGTAGGTGGAGTTGATGATGGCGCCCTTACGGGCGTAGTGGATCAACGCGTCCTGGACGTCGAGCGGGTGCGCCGGGATGGCGCCCTCGATCAGGTCCTCCTCGCGAAGACCGTGCAGGGACAGGCCGAACCGGCAGACGAAAACCGTGCCACCCTCCTTGATGAAGGTCTCCAGCGAGCCGTTGATGTTCTGCTCGCCGGGGAAGGCACTGTCCCCGGTGGTGGGGAACCCACGGGTGGCCATCGCGTTCATCGCGCCGGGGCCGTAGAAGTAGATCGCCGACTCGTACCCTTTGCGCAGTGCCCGGGTGGCCTGCAGGATCGCGACGAAGCTGACCGAGGATTCGTGGGCGATGCCGTGGACGAGGGTGAAGTAGCTTTCCCCGTTCTCGGCCTGGTAGTCGGGGAAGATTTTGGTGGAGCCGTAGATGTTGCTGCCCTTCGGCAACGACGGGTGCGCGATTTCGCCCCGGGACTTCTCGATGTTGTCTATGATCTGCTGGTCGATGTCTGGCACGAGCTCTCCTTGGCGGGCGGGGCTACCGTCGACGAACACGATCGTGTTGCCGTGCTCCCATTCAAACCACGGGGTGTTTCCGTTTGGTTTCATCCGGAATACGTTGTTGTTACGTCGTTGAGCCAATCAATACAGCCGACCAGCCGCTCCTCCGATACCTGACACGCCGCGTTTATCTATCCTGTTCTCACGAGGGCCACGCATGCGCTAATCCCGTTGCCTTATATTCGAGTTTTGGAATACGTTGCGGGAAAGTGGCGGGAATCGACGACCGAATAACCCCTCTGGCGGTCGACCGGTCGGTACACTGGGATCGTAATTGTGAGCCAGGGAAGGCACTTTTTATGATTAGTGCGTCCGTAGGCGCCAGTGCGTATTCGCTCCTTCAGGGGCGTTACCGACTGAACTCACTAATCGGCCGTGGCGGCAAGGCGACGGTGTATCGGGCGCACGATGAACTCCTCGGCCGAGACGTCGCCGTGAAGCTGTTCACCGCTCCCCCCACGGACGCGGCGGATGTCGCGCGCCAGAAGAACGAACTGCAGATCCTCGCCAGCCTGAACCACCACAGCCTCGTTTCGCTGCTGGATGCCGGGGTCGAGCACCACGAGGACCCCGAGCTGTCCCGCACCTACCTGGTGATGGAACTGGTCACCGGCGACACCCTCAAGGCCAAAAACGCCCAACGCCGGCTGAGCAAGCGCCAGATCTCGATGATCGGCCTCGACCTCGCCGAGGGGCTCGAGTACATGCACCACCACGGTGTGGTGCACCGCGACATCAAGCCGTCCAACATCCTGATGGTCGAGTACGTCCTGAACGACAGGCGCACCCGGGCGAAACTCGCCGACTTCGGCATTGCCGTCCTCGTTGAGGGCGAGCGCTGGGAGAAGGACGCCGGCAGCACAGGCACGGCGGCATACCTGAGCCCGGAACAGGCCCGCGGGGTGCCGCTCGGCCCCGCCAGCGATGTCTACTCGCTCGGGCTTGTCCTGCTCGAATGTTTCACCGGCGAGGTCGCCTTCGCCGGCTCTCTGATCCAGTCCGCCGTCGCACGCCTCCTTCGCGACCCCGTCATCCCCTCGCACATCCCGCGGGAGTGGCGGCAGATGCTGACCGGGATGACGGCCCGCGAGCCCGGCGACCGTCCCTACATTCACGACGTCATCCTCTTCCTCCGGCAGGCGGTGCGCCTGGAATCCGCCCGCCACCGCGCAACCGAGAGTTCCGCGGCCGTTATCGCCAAGGACGGCCGCAACACGCCGTCGGTTTCCGCACACCGCTTCAGCGACGTCACGATCGTGGCCGAGAACACGGCGATGCATCCCGCCGACACCACGGGGCCCGACCTGTCGGAATACGCACTGGTGCACGAGGGGCCCATTCGGCTCGAATCGGCCAGCAGTGCGGCGGGCAAACGATCCCTCGCCGCGTTTGCCGCCACCCGGATCGACCCGGTCAAGGACACCGCGAAGACCACCGCGAAGAGTCCGCTGAAGCCTGCCCTCCCCGTGCGCGCAGCCAACGCTGACACCACCACCATCACCGGGTTGACCACGGGAACCGGGACAGCTGCGGCCCCCAACACCGGAACGAGCTCTGGAGCGACGGGAACGTTGAAGGGCGAATCGCAGCGTATGAAAGCCGTGCGCCGGTATGCCATCCTCGACTCCGCCCCCGACGCCGCCTTCGACCGCATCACCGCTCTTGCCGCGCGGATCCTCGCCACTCCCGTTTCGGTGATCAGCATCGTGGACAGCGACCGCATCTGGTTCAAGTCCCACCACGGCCTCGACCTTCTCCAGGTGGACCGGGCGCCGGGCCTCTGCGATTCCGCCATCCTGCACAACACCGGATGGGTCATCGAGGACGCGAAGAATGACGACCGTTCGACCCTGAATCCCTTGGTCGCCGGTACCGCCGGAGTCCGGTTCTACGCCGGCGTGCCGCTGCGCACCGGCGATGGACACAACCTCGGCACCCTCAGCGTGATCGACTTCGCACCGCGCAGCATCTCCCCCGATGACATGGCCACCCTCGAGGACCTCGGGGCCATGGTGATGAGCCAGCTCGAGCTGCACCGCGTCAGTCGACGCAACCGCCGCGGCAGCGCCCGCCCCGTCCGATAACCGCCGCCCCGCGGGGCGATACCGGGATGCCGCGACCGACGTCGTTTGCATGGCACGGATGCGC
Source organism: Glaciihabitans sp. (assembly GCA_025463465.1). Classification (GTDB taxonomy): domain Bacteria; phylum Actinomycetota; class Actinomycetes; order Actinomycetales; family Microbacteriaceae; genus Glaciihabitans. Next base: position 3,690 of record JAODAO010000049.1, read on the forward strand.
GGTTTTCGATATGCCCAGGCCCACGTCTTAGTGCATTTCGCGAGGGCTTTCCTGACCCTGCGCGCAATGGTGAGAGAGCTTAACCCGCAGGTCGTTCCCAAACCAGCCGTTGTTCCAGAAAGTTCAGCTAGCGACGCTGAGTAAGGCGCCAAAAGAGCGCCCCGGGCTGCCCGTCACGGGTGTTGCCCGGCCGATGAAAGGGACCTGAATGTCGAATATCTACCAGCCGACCTCCTCAACAGAGGGATCAACGGAGGCATCGACGTCAGCGGGTACCGCTGACGTTGCGAAGGACCAGACCAAGAAGGTGGCCGGCGACGCCAAGGCCGCAACCGAGAACGTCGTTGGTACCGCCAAGGACCAGGCAGCGTCCGTCGCCGGTGAGGCGAAGAAGCAGGCCAAAGACCTGCTGTCCGAGACGAGCAGCCAGCTGAAAGAACAGGCGGGCACCCAGCAGCAGCGGGTTGCCACCGGGCTGCGCTCTCTAAGCGACGAGCTTGGCAGCATGGCGGACAAGTCGGACGGCGGCGGCATCGCCTCTGACCTGGTGCAGCAGGCTGCCAGCCGTGCCGGCAGCATCGCCGGGTGGCTGGACGACCGCGACCCCGGATCGCTCCTCGAAGAGGTGCGTAACTACGCCCGACGCAGCCCCGGAACCTTCATCGGCATCGCCGCTGTCGCTGGGGTCCTCGCCGGACGCCTCACCCGTTCCATCACCAGCGTCGCAGCGGACGAGAAGGCCGCAGCGGAGACATCCCCCAGCGCAGCACCCACAACCCCGGCGACCGTCGGTGCCATGCACACCACCGACGTCACACCGACCGGAGCCGTCACGGGAGCGTACACAACCGACGCTACGGTGGCCGGTGGCTACGGTTCCGCCGGCATCAGCACGGGCAGCCCTGCCACCGCTGGCGTCTACACGGACTCCGCGGGTTACACCGACCCGACCGATCCCCTGCTGGACACCCCCGGTTTCGGTACACCCGTGACCTCGGCCGAGATCATCGACGCCGATGAACGCGACCTCCGGAACGGGCGCTCATGAGTGACCCGACCACCCCGTCCGAAGAGAAGGCGGCGACCACATCGCTCGGTGACCTGCTTGGTGAGGTGTCGAGGGACATCTCGACGCTGATGCGCCAGGAAGTCGCGCTGGCGAAGGCCGAGCTGAAGGAGTCGGCGAGCACCGCAGGGAAGGGCGCCGGCCTGCTCGGCGGCGCCGGTTACGCCGGCCTGATGGCGGTACTTTTTCTCTCCATCGCCCTGTGGTGGGGACTGGGGCACCTGATCGACAACGGCTGGTCGGCCGTGGTGGTCGCCGTGATCTGGGGCATCATCGGCGCGATCCTCTACTCCGTCGGGCGCAAGTCGCTCGCCACGGTCAAGGGTGCACCGCAGACCGTTGACTCGCTGAAAAAAATTCCGGACACGTTGAAAAAGAATGAGGAAAACCGATGAGTGACGCAGACCAGATCCGCGCCGAAATTGAACGCACCCGCAGCGAGCTCGGCAGCGATGTCGACGCGCTGGCCGACAAGGTGACCCCGTCGAAAATCGTGGGTCGCCAGACCAGCAAGGTTAAAGACGCACTCGGCGGCGTGAAGGACCAGGTGCTCGGCACCGCCTCCGACGTCAAGGACCAGGCTCGCGGCCTCGCCAACTCCGCCGGCGGCGGGGTCAGTGACGCCACCGGAACCGTTGCCGCCAAGGCGAAGGGCAACCCGCTCGCCGTCGGGCTGATCGCGTTCGGGGTCGGTTGGCTCGTCTCCTCGCTGATCCCGGCGAGCGAGAAGGAGAAGGAGGTGGCCGGTAACGTCAAGGACGCGTCCGAGCCGCTGGTCAGTAAGGTGACCGACGCCGCGAAGGATGTGGCGAGCAACCTCAAGGAGCCTGCCCAGCAGGCGGCGGAGGCCATTAAGTCCACCGCTACCGACGCCGCTGGCACCGTCAAGGCCGAGGCCACCGGCGCAGCCTCCGACGTGTCGGAATCTGCCAAGCACGCCAAGTCCTCGGTGCAGGGCTCCGCGCAAGGCTGATCCGGCCCCGGAGAACGCACAGCACCGAACAACAACGGCGGGGTGGGGAACTACGGTTCCCCACCCCGCCGTCTGCGTGGATGGCGGCGTCGGTGCTAGACCCCCAGCATCCCCCTGAGCGTCTGGGCGTTGCGCACCGCGTTGCCCCCACCGTCGTTGTTGAAGTAGGCGAACACGTCGCGGCCGCCGCTCTCCCATTCGCGAATGCGGTCGGCCCACCATGCCAGGTCGGCGTCGGAGTATGAACCGCCGTAGAGGTGGTTGTGGTCGGGGCCGTGCAGGCGGACGTAGACGAAGTCGGCGGTGGTGCGCAGGACACACGGCAACCCGGCGCCGCTCATTACGCAGTAGGCGCTGCCGTGGCGCTCCAGCAGGGCGAAGACGTCGTTGTGCAGCCAGCTGGGGTGACGGAATTCGACGGTGCTGCGGATCCACCAGGGCAGCCGGCCGAGGAAGTAGTCGAGCCGAGCGTCGTCGCGTTCCATGGTGGGTGGTAGCTGCACCAGCAGTATGGCACGACGCTCGAGCAGGCTGTGCCAGCCGGCCTCGATGCGCTGCACCCAGGCATCCGGGTCGTAAAGCTTTTTGGCGTGGGTGAGGCCGCGTGGCGCTTTCACCGACATGGTGAACCCGTCGGGCAGCCGGCGCCGCCAGCTGGCGAACGTTGTGGCGGGGGGCCCGCGGTAGAAGCTGGCGTTCAGTTCGACCGTGTCGAAGTGCTCGACGTAGCGAGCGAGGCGATCCCGTGCGGGGAGTCCCGGAGGGTAGAGGACGCCGTCCCAATGGTCGTAGCTCCACCCCGAGGTGCCGATATGCACTGCCACGGGTGCTCCCGTCGTCGGGTGGAACGCTGCCTGGGGAATGGCGTCACGGATGGTGCCGGGTGACGTGTCCAGTCTCGTGGGAAGCCGGTGTGGCCGGTAGCGCCCTGCGCCGGGCGGGAATGCCTGCTACAGGGTGAAACGGGCCACAACGGCGAGGTGGTCGCTGTCGCCGGCCTGCAGCACCGTCTGTTCGACGGTGGGAAGGCCGCGCTGGAAGATGTGGTCGATGCGGGTAAGGGGAACAGCCGTTGGCCAGGTGAAACCGAGGCCGCCGCCGGTCTGCCGCGACTCGTCGAGGACACTGGTCAGCGGACGCAGCGCGGGATCGGAAGTGGCGGCGTTGAAGTCACCGACGGCAACCACCCGGTCGGCGGTGTCGTCCGCGACGATCTGGGCGAGGCGGTCGATCATGGTGTCGCGGTCGTCCTGTTTTCCCGGGCGGATCGATGCGGCGTGCACCACATACAGGCTGACCGGGCCAGCGGGTGTTTCGACCTCGGCCGCGAGGGCACGATTCCAGCCGAGCCCGAGCGAGAGGGCGCGGACGTTGGCGAGCGGGTAGATGCTCCAGACGCCAACGGTTCCGACCGTGTAGGAGTAGGGGTGGGTCGCTTCCAGCGCCGCGCTGGCTTCACGCCGGGCCGATGCCGTCAACTCTTCGAGGGCGATGACGTCGGCGCCGGAGTCGGCGAGCGACAGGCCAGAGCTGCCGGCCGTGCCGGAATCCGCCTCCACGTTTTGGCTGGCGATGGTGATCTCGCCGGCGGCGGCAGCTGGCGCCGCGGACAGCGGTACCAGCTGCGGGACAAAAATGACCAGCCAGGCCAGCAGGGGCGCTCCCACCAGCATCCAGCTGCGGCGGGCGCGGCGCATGATCGCCACGACCAGCAGCACGGGGATAACAACACCGAGCCACGGCAGGACAGTGCCGACGGTGCTGCCGAGGCCACCGGGGAGGATCGTGTGGAAAGCGAGGGTCGCGGTGAGCAGCACTGAGGCGAGGGCGATAAGGCGGGCGGAGCGAAGTCCGCGGCGTCGGGACGCGCGTGCCGGGAGCGGCGGGTGGCCGCCGTTGTTGCCGCCGCCGCCGAGGTGCGGTGGGCGTGTGAGGACTCCGGAGGTCATGCCGCCGGCGGTCCCGGGGGGACTGGGAGGGTGGTCTTCGGGTTTCGCACGTGTCCGATGGTACGTGAACGTCCTTGGCGTGGGCAGGACGCCACGGTGTGCGGCGCGGAAACGTGCCGTTGGGGTGCTCAGCCACGCGGTGCCGCGTGTTCGGATTTGTGCTGTACCGGATCGTCGATCGCGGCGGCGGTAGCGGTAGCGGCGGCGGCGGAAAGCCGCTCGCCTGCCTCCCGGATGAAGGCCATGACGTCTGCGCTACCCCTCAGCTCGTAGGCGACACCCGCGGGGATCCAGGCCAGCGCGGAGAACACGGCCTCCATAGTGTCCCCACCGACCGGCCATACGGTGTGCTGCGCATCGAGGGCGGTGGCGCCGCTGGCCCAGGCGCCAAAGTGGGCCGTCATCGCGGCGTATGGCATGGCCAGGATCACCTCGAGGTTGTGCGTGCCACGCCACAGTGAACCGAGCGAGTTTGCGACAAACTCGGAGGCGTTGGGCGCGGGAAGCCGGCGGGGTTCGAAGTGGACCCGTGTACCGAAAAATGCGGTCATCCGGTCGACCCGGAAGGTGCGCCAGTCCTCGCGCGCCAGATCCCAGCAGAGGAAAAACCAGGTGCGGTCGCGGGTGACCAGCGAATGCGGTTCGACGGAACGATCGGTGGCGGCACCGTCGGCGGCGACATAGTGGAACCGGATACGTTCACGGTCGCGGCAGGACAGCGCGAGCAGGCCGAGCAGGTCGGGAGACACCGGGGTTCCCCCTCGGCTGGGCGCCTGGGTTTGCACGGCGGCGGCCAGGGCGTTCACCCGCTGCCGCAGTGCGCTTGGCAGCACCTGCTCGAGCTTGGCCAGGGCGCTGAGGGTGGTCTGTTCCCCGTCCGCCAGCCCCTGCGCTGCGGCGATCCGCAGCCCGATCGCCATGGTGACGGTCTCGTCGTCGGTCAGCAGAAGCGGCGGCAGCGTTGCCCCGGCCTCCAGCCGGTACCCACCGTCGGAACCGCGGGCGGCATCAACCCGGTAGCCGAGCTCGCGCAGCCGGTCGATGTCGCGACGCAGGGTGCGAGTGGTCACCCCGAGCCGGACGGCGAGTTCGCTGCCCGGCCAGTGGCGGTGGGTTTGCAGCAGGTTGAGCAGCGTGAGGATGCGTGACGTCTGTTCCGACATAGTCCTAAATTATTGCCGTTGAGGACTCGTCCTGTCCTAATGCCTTCCTACCGTGGGAATTACAGGAACACCGAGCGAAGGAGCCCAACATGGACATGAAAATCGAACTGGTCAACGTTCCCGTCACAGACGTCGACCGCGCCAAGGCCTTCTACGTCGACATCCTCGGCTTCAGCCCCGACTTCGACCAGGTCATCAGCGCGGAGTTGCGTTTTGTGCAGCTGACCCCTACCGGATCCGCCTGCTCGATCGTGATCGGTTACGGCACCACCGAGATGACTCCCGGCAGCCAGAAGGGGCTGCTGATGGTGGTCGACGACGTGACGGCGCTTCGAGCGGAACTGGTAGGCCGTGGGCTTAACGCCTCCGAGGTCACGGACGAGGGCTGGGGTCTGTTTTCCCGCTTTTCCGACCCCGACGGCAACACGTGGGCGCTGCAGCAGCTTCCCACCGAGGCCATCGAAGTCCCCCAGCAGCAGGAAACGGCCAATGCGTAGTTTTTACTGGCCGCTACCCCTGCCCGGACGGGGCACCGTTTTCTAACATCGATAAATGCAGTGCTGCCTTGCATCGATCTCGCTGATTGCCGCCGCGGATCCTTGGAGCGGAGACGGGTGGTTCGGCGGCGCGGATTACGATCTCGCCCGCCAGGTGCTGCAGCGCGGCATCGCCGCCCTGTACCTGGTCGCGTTCGTGGCCGCCCTGCGCCAGTTTCCCGCTCTCCTTGGCGAACACGGCCTGCTTCCCGTGCGGCGCATCATCGGCCGCAATCGGGCTGCGAAGTGGCGCTCCCCCAGCCTGTTCCAGTTTCACTACAGCGACCGGTTCCTGCGCCTCGTCTGTGTCCTCGGCATCCTGCTGGCGCTGCTGGTTCTGGCTGGCCTTCCACAGGTTGGGCCGCCCTGGGTGCCGCTGCTGGTGTTCCTCGGGCTATGGGTGCTGTACCAGTCGATCGTAAACGTGGGGCAGGTGTTCTACGGGTTCGGTTGGGAGACGCTGCTGCTGGAGGCCGGGTTTTTTGTGGCCTTCCTCGGCTCCGACCAGGTACCGGCTCCCCTGCCCGTCCTCTTCCTGATCCGCTGGCTGGTGTTCCGCGTCGAGTTCGGCGCCGGGATGATCAAAATGCGCGGCGACCACTCGTGGCGGGATTTAACCGCCCTGTACTACCACCACGAAACCCAGCCGATGCCGAACCCGTTAAGTCGAACCGCTCACCTGATGCCACGCTGGTTCCACCGGCTGGAGGTGCTCGGCAACCACGTCGCCCAGCTCGGGTTGCCGTGGCTGCTGTTCGCTCCACAACCCGTCGCGACGTGGGCCGCCGTGGTGATCATCCTCACGCAGCTCTGGCTGGTCGCCACGGGAAATTTCGCCTGGTTGAACGCGGTGACGGTGGTGATCGCGTTCTCCGCCGTCGGCGACACCGCCATCGAGGGTGTTACCGGCTTGATGACATCCCCCGACCCTGGTCGTCCGGCCGAATCATCACCGTCGTGGTGGATGCTGCTCGTGCTGCTTGTGACGCTGCTTTCGGTGGTGCTGAGTTATCGGCCGCTGCTTAACCTATTCTCCCGGCGGCAGCTGATGAACGCGAGTTTCAACCGCTGGCACCTTCTGAACGCCTACGGGGCCTTCGGCAGCGTCACCACCGACCGGCACGAGGTGATTATCGAGGGCAGCGATTCGGCGACGGCGGCTGACGCTGACCGGGAGGGCAGCTGGCGGGAGTACGAGTTCCCGGGCAAACCCGGTGACCCGCGCCGGCGACCACCGCAGGTGGCCC
>JAODAO010000119.1 GCA_025463465.1 Glaciihabitans sp.
CTGAGTGTGCAGTGGGGCCGCGGCAAGTGGCTGCCGTGGCGCTGGCTGCGCCCCGCCGTGATTGTGGTCAGCGTCGCCTCGGTGCTGGTGTTGCCCGGGCTGGTGACCGCCGCCGCGGCATCCACCGGCACGGCCGACGACTACGCGGAGGCACCCGCGACGGAGGTCGGCTACGTCGAGGGACTGCAGCTCGACGGTGAACCGGTGTCGAACATCTTCGCGTACGACGCCGCTGGCAACGCGCTGTCCGACGTGCAACTCTTCGACCAGAACGGCAACGAGATCATCACGGTCAACTACGCCGACATGGGTGGGGTGCGTGAGCTCTACGACAACAACAGCGGGCAGCTCTACTACCTGGTGCCGAACGCCGGGGTGACCAACGGGGTCGGCTGGAACGTTTTCCCCCTGCGCACCGCAGACAAAGAGGACCTGACGTTCAGTAACAGCAGCAACATCCTCTCCACGGGTGAGGCTGCCGTCACCAGCCCGGCGATCCCACCGTTCCGCACGGTGCAGCCGCTGATCGAGCAGCCCGAGCCGGGCACCACCCCCACGGCTACCCCCACCGGTGAACCAACGAATGCACCCGACCCGGCGGCAGTCACCGACCCGGCCGCCCCTGGCACAATGGAACCAGGAACTACGGCTCCAGACACAACGGAACCCGGCTCGCCTGAACCCGACCCGGCCTCCCCCGAGCCGTCGGTTGCGCCGGAGGCAACGCCGAGCCAGTAGCGCCTTACGCCAGCGCGATCACCATCGGCGTCACTCCTCAATAAAAGAGGTGGCGCGTGTTCAGAGGTGGTCGCGCTGGCGTTCCTGCAGGACAACAGCCTCGCGGTCGCTGAGCCGGCGCAGCCCGGCGAGCGGTTGCGCCATCCGATGGTTTCCGCGCAGCAGCGGTTCTGTGCGGTCGAGGAACGCCCAGTAGCCCGCGGTGAACGGGCAGGCGTCCGGTCCAACGCGAACCTTCGGGTTAAACCGACATCCCCCGCAGTAGTCCGTCATTTTGTTGATATACGCCCCACCGGATGCGTATGGCTTGGTGGCGACAATGCCGCCGTCGGCGTGCTGGGACATTCCGATCACGTTCGCCGGCATCACCCAGGGGGTGCCGTCGACGAACATATTGATGAACCAATCGTTCAGCTGTTTCGGGTTGTAGCCGCGCTGCAGCGACCAGTTGCCGAGGATCATCAGCCGCTGGATGTGATGCGCCCAGCCGTGTTGCCGCAGCCCGGCGACCGTGTGCCGCAGGCAGTTCGCCTCGATCTCCTCGTCGGCGAGCGCGAGCAGCTCGATGGGCATCGGCTGGTGGGCCGCGAGGGCGTTGTTGCCGGTGCTGTATTCCTCGCCGAGGTGCCAATACAGGTGCCAGACATAGTCCCGCCAGCCCATGATCTGGCGAACGAACCCCTCAACGCTCGACAGCGGCGCCCGCCCGGCCGTGTATTCCGCGGCGATGGTGTCGATCACCTCACGAGGGTCGATCAGCCCCAGGTTCATGGGTGCACTCAGCAGCGAGTGCGCCATCGTCCAGTCGCCGGTCAGCGTTGCGTCCTCGAACGGACCGAAGTCGTTGAGCCGGCTCTCTACAAAGTCGGACACGGCGGTGGATGCTTCGGCCGCGGTCGCCGCGAACCGGCGGGGCCCGTCCTCGCCGACCAGGTTCACTGTGCCCTCCGCCTGCCAGCGATCGAGGTCCTCACGCACCTGGTCGTCGATTTCATCCTCGGTGGGCCACCACGGGTCGGGCAGGCCAAGCGACACGGCACCTTTGGGCGGCGGTTGACGGTTCTCGGTGTCGTAGTTCCACTGCCCACCGACCGGCTGGTCCCCCTCCATCAGGATGCCGGTGCGCTGGCGCACCGTGCGGTAGAAGTCCTCGAGCAGCAGGCGTTTGCCCCCGCGGGCCCCGGCCCACAGCGCGAACTCCTGTTCGCTGGTGACAAAACCACGGCTGGGCAGCACTCGCGCGCCCAGCCGGCGCACCATCGCCCTGGCACCCCACGAGGTGGGGTCGATGACCTCGAGCTCGTCGCCGTGCACGAGGGCGGACGGCCCCGTTCCCACCACGTCGCCGTAACGCTCCACCTGGTGGAACTGCACCCGGTCGCCGAGCTCGGCGGCGCGGTGGCGCATCGCGGACAGCAGCAGGTGCGCCTTCGCGCGGTGCATCGGTGCCCTGGCGAACACGGAGCGGGCCTCGATCAGGAGCATCGGGCCGCCGTCGTCGAACGCGGGGCCCAGTTGGCCGGCGAAGATCCAGCGTGTGCGGTCCATTGCTCTCCTTGGGTCTGCCCCGTTGGTGTCCGATTTATCGTAGGTCGCGAGGCTGACAGGTTGCAGCACTGGTGCATCCCCTGGCGGGCTCACCCTAGGCTTGGGCTATGACGAGCGCGCTGCTGACAGACCGTTACGAACTCACGATGATCGATGCCGCTATCGGCAGCGGCCGGCACGAGCAGGAATGTGTTTTCGAGGTGTTCGCCCGTCGCCTCCCCGACTCCCGCCGTTATGGCGTTGTCGCCGGAACCGGCCGGCTGCTCGACCTGGTCGCCGACTTCCGCTTCGGCGACGCCGAGCTCGCCTGGCTCAAGGAGAACAAGGTCGTCAGCACCGCCGCCATCGATTGGTTCGCGAACTACAAATTCACCGGCACCATCACCGGTTACAGCGAAGGCGAGGCATACTTCCCGAACTCCCCCCTTCTCACCGTCGAGGGCGGATTCGCCGAGGGTGTCATCCTCGAAACCCTGGCCCTCAGTGTGCTCAACTACGACAGCGCCATCGCCAGTGCAGCAGCCCGGATGGTTGCCGCCGCCGACGGCCGTCCGCTAGCCGAAATGGGTTCTCGCCGCGCGAACGAGTTCTCCGCCGTCGCCGCCGCCCGCGCCGCCTACATCGCCGGTTTCCGCGCCACCAGCAACCTCGAGGCGGGCCGCACCTGGGGCATCCCCACGATGGGAACCGCCGCCCACGCCTTCACCCTCCTGCACAACACCGAGGAGGAGGCATTTGAGGCCCAGGTGCGCACCATGGGCCCCGGCACCACCCTGCTGGTGGACACCTACGACGTCACCAACGCCGTGGCCCTCGCGGTCAAGGTCGCTGGCCCCGAGCTCGGCGCCGTGCGCATCGATAGCGGCGACCTGCCCGTGCTGGTCGGCGAGGTGCGCGCGCAGCTGGACTCCCTCGGCGCCACCAACACCAAAATCACCGTCACCAACGACCTCGACGAATACACGATCGCCGCCCTGCGCGCCGCACCCGTTGACTCCTACGGTGTGGGAACCTCCGTGGTCACCGGCTCCGGTTACCCGGCCGCCGGTATGGTCTACAAGCTGGTGGCCCGCAAGGAGAACGACGAGTGGATCTCGGTCGCCAAGAAATCCACAGCGAAGGCCACCGTCGGCGGCCGGAAGACCCCGGTGCGCACCATCCAGAACGGCGTCGCGGTCGAGGAGACCATCTACGTCAACGGCAAGCCGGAGGCCTCCGCGAACGAGCGCCCGCTGGGGGTCACCCTGGTCGACTACGGCACCGTGAACGACAAATTCCGCGGACCCGATGGCACCGCCCTTGCCCGCGAAACCCGGGAGCGTTCCATCGCAGAGCTCCCCGCCGACGCCCTGCGCCTCAGCCGGGGCGAGCCGGCGATCCCCACCGAGTACCGCGAAATTTAAGCCGATCTAAACCGGGGATGCCGCGGGGGCTGGTGTGGTGCCGAAAGGCTAGAGCCCCATCAGGCCCAGGTAGCCGGAGGCGAGCTGCTCGCCCCAGGCGACACCGATCGCGGCGCCGAGCAACATAAACGGGCCGAAGGGTATGGCCGTTTTTCGGCCACCCCGGCGGAACGCGATGAGCAGCAGCCCGAGGACAGCGCCCACGAGGAACGCGGCGAAGGCACCGACGAGCAGTGCGCCCCACCCCACCCAGCCGAGGGCGAGCCCCACGATGCCGGCCAGCTTAACATCGCCGAA
>JAODAO010000126.1 GCA_025463465.1 Glaciihabitans sp.
CGCTCGAAAAAACCTGTCATGTAAATCCCCGTCGTCGAGTGCGCTCCGAAAGTCTGGAGGTGCCGGGCCCGGTGCGGCGTCTTCCAAAGCTGGCATAGAAGGTGGAGTGTGTCAATCAGTGGGGCCACTGTGACTTGGGTTAACCTGCACGAAACATTAGGTCAATGCCACGTTTTGTCGCTCAGCATGGAAGGATTAACCCGTGTCTGACTTTCCCGACGTGAGCTGGCTCACGATTCCCGACCTGACCGAAATTCTCAACCTCAAAGTAAGCCAGGTGCGGCGACTCATCGAAGATCGCTCCCTGCTCGCTTACCGTCTCGACGGTGTGTGGAAGGTGCCGGCTGATTTTATTGACGGCAGCGAACCGCTTGGCGACCTTCGCGGAACACTCGTTGTCCTTGGCGACAGCGGCTTCACCGACGCCGAAGCGATGCACTGGCTTCTCGAGCCGGAGAACAGCCTTGGTGTCAGCCCCATCGCGGCTCTCAAGGCTGGCCGCAAGGCGGAAGTTCGTCGCGTGGCGCAGGCCCTCGGCTAGTACGCCTCAATACAGAGCATCTTCCATCACCGCCTCGGCGGGTGCTGCCAGCAATGGCAGCACCCGCCGATTCGCAGTTAAGGGCGAAGCGACGGCGCGGCTCAGGACTTGCGCTTGGTAACGGTGTCGGTCAGTTCGAGCAGCTGCTCGCGAGCGCCGGCACCGAGTGGGGCGTTGGCGAGCGCCTCGCGGGCGAGCCCAACGTTGTGGTCGATGATGCGCTCGACGTGGTCGATAGCGCCCGACTCCTCGATTGCGTTCTGCAACAGTTGGATCTGCTGGCGATCCAGGTCGGCATCGCCAAGGAGTTCGTCGAGCAGGTTGCGCGCGTTGGTGGGGAGCTTGGTGCGCGCCAGTGCGACAAGCACCGTCCGCTTCCCTTCGCGTAGGTCGTCGCCCGCTGGCTTGCCCGTCACTTCGGGGTCGCCGAATACGCCGAGCAGGTCATCGCGTAATTGGTAGGCAATTCCTAGCGGGAGACCGAAGGTACGGAGCGCGTCGACCTGCTCGGACGAGCCGCCGCCGAGTCTGGCACCGATCGCCAACGGCGCCTGCACGCTGTACTTAGCAGACTTGAAGACGATGACGCGGTGTGCCCGGGTGAGCAATTCCGTTTCCGGATGGCTGCGCCACGATTTCTCCTCGAGGATGTCGAGGTACTGGCCGAGCGTGACTTCGGTTCGCATGCGGTTGAACTCGGTCCGGGCCGCGGCTGCAGACGATGGCTGGCGCAGCACGGACATGCCCTCGTCGAGCATCTCGTCACTCCAACCGAGGAGAAGATCGCCGAGGAGAAGTGCCGCCGAGCGACCGAATTCGTCGGGTGCACCTGTCCACACGCCCGCCTGGTGCAGGGTTTCGAATCGTTTGTGCGCGGCGGGAGCGCCCCGGCGGGTGTCCGAGTTGTCCATGATGTCGTCATGGACGAGCGCAGCAGCATGAAAAATTTCCAGCGCAGCGGCCGCCGTGACGACCGCGGGCAGATCGACGGGGGAGTTGTCGTCGGCGAGCGGATCGAATCCGTCACGTCCGGCTCCGACGGCCTGCCAACCCCAATAACAGAACAGTGCGCGGAACCGTTTACCCCCGCGCAATAGGTCGGCCGAATAGTCGAGAAACGTCTCGACATCGGGCGCGACGGATGTCACCAGCGCGGACCGTTCGGTGAAGAATTGGTCGAGGCGGGCTTGGACAAGGTCAACTAACCGGGTACTCACAGGCACACTCCTAGCCTAGCCACGCACGCGGGCATACAATTGAGCCCTACACCGCGTCAATCCCGAACCTGAGGGGAACAGGATGCCACTTTCTGAACAGGAGCAACGTCTCCTGGAAGAGATGGAGCGGAGTCTGTATCACAACGATGCCGACTTCGTTGCTACCGTCGCGCCCCGGCGCGGCAAACCGAATTACACCGTGTTGGTGGTCGGCATACTTGTCGGCGTGCTGGGCATTGCGACCTTGGTTGCTGGCGTTGTCGTCAGAGTGCCGTTGGTCGGAATCCTCGGCTTCGTCGTGATGTTTGCCGGCGTACTCATCGCGGCCGCACCTCCGCGGCATTCAGTCGCGCCTCCGCGAAACGCATCACCGACCCGGTCGGGTGGTTCCAGCGGATCCTCCGGCGGTACGTCGTTTATGCAGAACATGACCGACAGGTGGGAGAAGCGCCAAGACAATCGCGACCAGTGATGCTCAGCGATTAGACAGCTTTCGACTCCAATCGGGTGGCTCACGCCGCCCGATTCGGCGTTAAGGCGAATGGTGAGTGTTGCGTTGATTCGGCACAACCCCTTGAAACACACGTGTCGACCTTCGGGTCGGCCCTTTTTTTGTGTCCATTTTGGATCTGGCCCACTTCATGCCATATCCGTCTTATTTCCCTCCCTTTTCCTCCCCACGACGAAAAACCCGAGAAATAAGGGAATAAATGGGAGCGGGATGCCTCACTGTGCCGCGTTTCTTAGGAAGGTGGAGCCAAATGGAGTAAAGTGGAGGACACCCAGGTCTGGCCGGAGAGAAGGGGGGGATATTCGTGTTTCTAGGTACGTATGCCCCCAAGCTCGACGAAAAGGGCCGACTCATCCTCCCGGCGAAGTTTTGGGATGAGTTGTCCGAAGGTGTGGTTATCACTCGCGGGCAGGAGCGTTGCCTCTACGTCTTCAGCACAACCGAATTCGAAGAGCTTCACAGCAAGATTCGCCAGGCCCCGGTCACGAGTAAGCAGGCACGAGATTTTCTCCGCCTGTTCCTGTCGGGGGCCAACCAGGAGCAGCCTGACAAGCAGCGACGCGTTACCATCCCGGCGAACCTGCGGGAATACGCGGGGCTTGGCAGGGATCTCACGGTCATCGGAGCGGGTAGCCGCGCTGAGATCTGGGACACCGAAGCCTGGAACACCTATTACGACGAGACAGAGTCCGAGTTCGCCAACACCACCGAGGAGGTGATCCCGGGGCTCTTCTAGCACCTTGGCGCTGACTCCCAGCCGTTCAATCGCCCTGACATCACTTCCCCGGTGACAGGTCGGAATGG
>JAODAO010000158.1 GCA_025463465.1 Glaciihabitans sp.
TCGCGTTCCACTTCGGGCATCCCGGCCAGCAGCACCCGCCCATTTGCGGTCGCGTGTGGTGGGTTGCGCCGCCCGACCCAGTTGTACATCTGCAGCGCCGAGGTGCCAATGGCCTGGTCGAGGTACAGCGTTTCGTCCCCCGCCAGCACCACGATGTTCGCGGTCTCACCGACCTCGTCGGCGAGGGCCTTCAGGAACGGCCGGGCCTCCTGCACGATCTCCAGCTGGCCGCGCGTGGCACTTGCGAGCCGCAGCAGCCCAACGCCAAGCCGGTAGCGGCTGTTGCGGTCCATCTGCTGTACGAGCCCGTGGGCCTCGAGGGTCGCGATCAGGCGAAACGCCGTGCTCTTGTGGACGTTCAGCAGGTCGGCGATCTCGGTGACCCCGAGTTCGCCCTCCGCCGCCAGGAAACCGAGGATTGTCAGGGCTCGGTCTACGGACTGGACGGGAGCTGGCCCGTCGTCGGGGGCCTTCGATCCACGTACCATAATTACCAATTCTAGCTGCCGGCCTTCGCCCTACCCCGGCTGTTGCTGTGCCGGTAGAACGGCAGGTCACTCGGTGCGAGGGGGGCGGTGCCGAGGATCAGGTCTGCCGCTTTTTCCGCCAGCATCATCACGGGCGCGTAGATATTGCCGTTGGTGACGTACGGCATGGCCGAGGCGTCGACGACGCGCAGCCCCCGTGTGCCGTGCACCCGCATCGAAGCAGGGTCGGTGACGGCCATCGGGTCGCTCGTCGGGCCCATTTTCGCCGTGCAGGACGGGTGCAGGGCGGTCTCGGCCTCACGGGCGACCCAGTCGAGGATCTCCTCGTCGGTCTCGACCGCGGCACCGGGGGAGATCTCTCCGGCGTTGAACGGGGCGAGCGCCGGCTGGCCGAGAATCGCGCGGGCGACGCGGATCGCTTCCACCCATTCGCGCCGGTCCTGGTCGGTGCTCAGGTAGTTGAAAACGAGCTCGGGATGTTTCCGCGGGTCGGTCGAGGTGATCCGAACGTGGCCGCGCGTGTCGGAGAACATCGGCCCGACGTGTACCTGGTACCCGTGCGCGACATCCGCGACCTGTCCGTCGTAGCGCACGGCCACCGGCAGGAAGTGGAACATCAGGTTTGGCCACTCGACCTCGTTGTTGCTCCGGGCGAAGCCGCCGCCTTCGAAGTGGTTCGACGCAGCGGGGCCACTGCGGTTGAGCAGCCAGCGCAGGCCAATCCAGGGCATCCGCTTTTTGGACAACGACGGCTGCAGCGACACCGCCTGGGTCGATTCGTACTGGACGTAGACCTCAAGGTGGTCCTGCAGGTTCGCGCCGACGCCGGGTAGGTCAACGACGCTCGGGATGCCAAGGCCCGCCAGGTGTTTGGCGTCACCGACGCCCGACAGCTGCAGCAGCTGGGGTGTGTTGATCGCACCGCCGGCGAGGATGACCTCGCCAGCCGTCACGGTATAGCGTCGCCGGTTCCTGGTGTAGTCGACGCCGGTAGCGGTTGTGCCGTCGAAGTTGATCCGTTCGACCATGGCCCGGGTCAGGACGGTCAGGTTGGCGCGGTGCATCACCGGCCTCAGGTAGGCGCGGGATGCGGAAAGCCTGCGCCCGTGTCGGATGTTGCGGTCGAAGGGCGCGAAGCCCTCCTGCTTGAAACCGTTCACGTCGGGGGTCAGGTCGTACCCGGCCTGCTGGGCAGACTCGAAGAAGGCACCAAACAGCGGGTTGGTCGCGGGACCGCGTTCCAGCTGCAGCGGCCCGGAGTGCCCGCGATACGGATCGTCCGCCCCGGTGTCGAGACTGTTTTCCATCCGACGGAAATAGGGCAGGCAGTGCGCCCAATCCCAGTCCTCCATACCGGGGTTCTGCCCCCAGCGCTCGTAGTCGAGCGGATTGCCGCGCTGGAAGATCATGCCGTTGATCGAGCTCGAGCCGCCCAGTACCTTGCCCCTGGCGTGTGCGATGCGCCGGTTGTGCATACGGGGTTCCGGTTCCGACTCGTAGCGCCAGTCATAGAGGGGGTTCCCACTGGGGAAAGTGAGTGCCGCCGGCATCTGGATGAACAGGTCCCACGGGTAATCGCTTCGCCCCGCTTCGAGCACCAGGACCGATGTCGCGGGGTCAGCGGAGAGCCGGTTGGCCAACACGGAACCAGCGCTGCCGCCGCCGACGATGACGTAGTCGTACTTCCCGCCGTCGCGGGAACTCACTCGCCCACCGACGCGCCATCGTGACCGAGCATCCCCAGCACCCATTCGTGGAACAGCGTGATGTGGTGTTCGGCGGGCACCAGCACCCCACCTTTCTCGTACACCTTGCTCGACATGTTGGGCTGGGTGAGTTCGCAGGCTTCGAAGTCCTGCAGGTTGACCCGGTTGAAGAGCTCGACACTTTTGGTCAGGTCGACCCCTGATTCGACGACACTCGGCAGGTAGAGCCAGTCGCAGACGACAATCGTTTTGTCCGCGGATACGGGGAACATCCGATGGAAGATCACGTGGTCGGGGACCATGTTGATGAACACCTGCGGCTTGACGGTGATGGCGTAATACTTGCGGTTCTGGTCGGGATCGATGCCGGGCAGCAGGGCCACACCCGGCGAACCATCGATGGTGAATCCCTTGATGTCCGATCCGAATTCCGCCCCGTGATTGACAAAGACCTGGGCTGCGAGCCCGTCAGCGAATTCCGGCTGTACCTCGGTGAGTTCGGGGTGGATGGTGGCGCAGTGGTAGCACTCCATAAAGTTCTCGATGATGAGCTTCCAGTTGGCGTTCACCTCGTAAGTGACCCGTTTGCCAACAGCGAGCGTGTCCACCTCGTAGTGGTCGAGGTTCTCGACCACCCCGAGCCGGGTTGTCACCTCGGCCAGCACCGTGTCGTCGAACGACGGTGGCTCGTCGGCGAGGCTGATCCAGACATAACCGAGCCACTCCCGCACGTGCACCGTGCGGAGGCCGAAGTCGTCCCGGTCGATGTCTGGCATCTTCGTCAGGTTGGGAGCGGCGATGAGCTTGCCATCCAGGTCGTAGGTCCACGCGTGGTATCCACACTGGAAGCTACGTTTGCCCGTGCCGCTCGGCTCCGCGCAGATCTTCATCCCGCGGTGCCGGCAGACGTTGTAAAACGCACGGATCTCCTTGCGACGGTTGCGGCTGACGATGAGGGATTCCCGGCCCACCTGCACTGTCTGATAGTCGCCAGAACCCGGAATGTCGCTCGCGCGCAGGACGCAAAACCACATCTGCTCGAAAATGAGCTCCTGTTCCTGGACGAAGATGTCGTGGCTCGTGTAGTAGTTGCCCGTCAGCGTGGGGAGCAGCGAACCGGCAAGGGGGGCGTCGATCTGTTCGATGATCATGACTTCGCGGTCTCCAGGGTTGTGGTCACGGACGGTGGGTCAGAATGTGTTTTTCGCCAGCGCATCATGGCGCGCGGCTGGTTGAGGCCGAGGGCCGCGACTTCTGCACCGCCCCTGCGGTACAGCACCAGGAGATCGGCGCCCTCGACGGAGCCCGCCTCGATGGTGGCCACTTCGTCGCCGCGCAGCCTGCCGGCGAACTGCAGCCGGACTCCCCATTGGTCGCTCCAGAGGTAGGTCGGCCGCAGGGAAGGGTCGGGAGCGGTTCCCGTGAGGATGGCCGTAGCGACAGCGACAGGACGGTCGCGGGAATCCTGCCAGTGCTCGACCCGGTGTGCCGTTCCTCGAACCGAATCGAACCAGGCCGAGCAGTCTCCAACGGCGAAAACCCCGTCGACCCCCGTGCCGCCGACGGCATCGCAGACGACGCCATCGGACACATCAAGGCCCGAGTTCCTCAGCCACTCGGTCGCCGGCACCGATCCAATCCCGATGAGCACAACATCCGCCGGCAGCAACTCTCCCGTGTTAAGTCGCACGCCCGTCGCCGCGTCGGTTCCCTCCACGGCGGTCGCCCGCACATCCCCGTACACCCGGGTTCCGCCACGCTCGTGTAAACCCCGCAGCGCCGCGCCGACGTCGGGGCCGAATGCCCCAGACAGCGGGAAAGCGGCGCTTCCCACAACCGTCACCTCTGCGCCGAGGCGACGCGCGGTGGCGGCGACTTCCAGCCCGATAAAGCCGGCGCCGACCACGACCAGGCGGGCCCCGGGAACCAGCTCGGTGCGCAGCGCTATGGCGTCGTCGAGAGTCCGGAGGGTATGGACGCCGCGTAACGGGTCGCCCAAGGTCTTCGCTCGCGATCCGGTGGCAAGCACAACAGCGTCGGCGGAAAACGTGCGGCCATCCGCCAGGGTGACCTGGCGGGCGTCGGCGTCGAATGCCGTGGCCCGCACCCCGAGGATCCACTCGGAATCGAGGCTCTCGTCGTCCGCTTCGAGCGCCAGGTCGGACTGCAGCATCGTACCGGCGAGAAATTCCTTGCTCAGCGGTGGTCGGTCATACGGGCGATGAGGTTCGTCGCCGATCATGGTGATGGTGCCGTCGAAGCCCTGCCCACGCAGCGCCCGGGCGGTCGCGTGGCCCGCGAGTGAGGCGCCGACAATCAGCACACTGCTGGCGATCATGAGTTTGAGAGCGTGACACCGGGCGGCAGGTTGGGCTCATCCTCGGACAGGGTGACGTAGACCTCGCCGTCGGTCACCGTCACCTGGTGCACCCGGACCGGGCGTTTTGCGGGCGGCACGTCAGCGGCACCCGTGCGGAGGTCGAACTGGCTGGCGTGCAGCGGACACTCTACGGCGCAACCCTCAAGCCAACCGTCCGCGAGGGACGCGTCCTGGTGGGTGCAGGTGTCGTCGATCGCGAAGACCTCACCGTCGTCGGTGTGGAAGATGGCGATGGGTGGCTCGACCTCGTCGAATCGCACCCCTTCACCACGGGGGAGGGAACTCAGTGCACACATCCGAATCACCGCGGGCGCCTCATTCTGCACAACTCGTCGATGTGCGTACTACACAACCAAGTTCGCTATGCGCAACAGTCTCGGTCCCCGCCAGATGCCGTGTCAAGACAATGACGCCCCCGGACACAATTTGTCACACGGCCGAAATGTCGGGGCAACAGGCGACGCTGACCGGGGAGCCGCCGGTATCCCCTCGGACGCGCCGACCACCACACCGATCCCGGTTCGAACGCCGACTGCCGCACCAGCATCTGCGCCAGAGGGTTGACGCTGCTGGGCGCGACACGAACCGAAACGCCGGTCAACCCCGCCGAAGACAAATGGGGCGCACGATACGGTGGAAGTGCCCCGTCGGGGGCCACTATGCCGCAACGTCGCCGCACTGGAGGGTCGATGAATCTCACAACTTTCGCAATCACCAGAGGTCGGCCGGCCAGCCGTCCGCATCCCGGGATGCGGGGCGTGCGATGAGCAGACAGGACAGTAACCTCCTCTCCCGCGGGGCGTTCCATTTTCTGGCGGCTCCTCCGCCGGCGCCTCGGCTCAACTCAGCAGAGGTGCAGCGCAAATACCCCCGACTCCGGCTGCAGGTATTCCTCGGGATCTTCATCGGTTACGCCGCGTACTACCTGATCCGCAATAACGTTCCGTTGGTGGCGACGATCCTGCGGGACGAGAACGGCTTCAGCGCCATCGGCCTCGGCATCATCACCAATGGTGTTTTGCTCGCCTACGGCTTCAGCAAATTCCTGAGCGCCATCGTCAGCGACAGAAGCAGCGTTCGCTACTTTCTTCCCCTTGGGCTGACGCTGTCGGCGTTAGCCAA
>JAODAO010000160.1 GCA_025463465.1 Glaciihabitans sp.
CTGTCCCCGAATTATCCTGACAACCCATGAAGGGACCACCATGGACCGTGCTCTACTTGCCGACTTTTTACGGACACGTCGCAAAGCAGTGCAGCCCGAGGACGTCGGGCTTATCCGCGGGGATCGACGGCGCACAAACGGCTTGCGTCGGGAAGAAGTGGCTGATCTCTCGGGTGTCTCCGCCGACTACTACACCCGAATAGAGCAGCAGCGCGGTCCGATGCCATCGGGTCAGATTCTTGCGGCTCTAGCCCGGGGACTGCGTCTGAACTCCAGTGAACGCAAACATCTTTTCCAGCTCGGAGGGTTCACGGCACCTCGTGAGGCCGGGCAGCGCGACGAGGTGAGCCCAACGATGTTGCGGATCATTGAGCGGATGTCTGATACTCCGGTCGTGCTGTTCAGCCAACTCGGTGAGGCACTGGCACAAAACGCTTTAGCGACCAGCCTTCTCGGGGACTACACGCGTCTCACGGGCCTTGAGCGGTACTTCGTGTACCGCTGGTTTACCGGTGACTCGATGCTGCGGGACCTCTTTCCGATCGAAGATCACACACAGCGCGGACGCGTTTTCATCGCAGAGATCCGCGAGGCTCACACCTTGAATCCGAATGGGCCAGCTCGCGAGATCGTGGACGCACTGATCGCCCTGAGTGCCGAGTTTCGTCACATGTGGCAACTTCATGAGGTCGGCGTTGTGCACCACCGCGAGCTCAAGCGCTACTGGCACGCAGAACTGGGAGAGCTGGAGATGTACTGCCAGCTGCTGGTGGAACCCGACGATAGCCACGTGCTGCACATATTTACTGCCCCACCTGGATCGCCGACCGAGGAAAAGCTTCGACGCCTGACTGTTATGACGAGGAGTTGATGACGCGGAGGTGGCTGTTGTGGGGCCCTGACGCGGTGGCCCGTAGGGGAGTGGCACTCGCGCTGGCCTCTCCCTCGGCGCGCCATGTAGACATTGTGGTAAGAGGTCGCGCCCGCTGACCCGCCTCGCCACCAACGCACGGGACTCGTCATTGGACACCGTGACGCACGGGTCTGATTCCGATCGCCGGGAATGGTGCGACGCCGCGTAGCTGGTGGGGGAGATGGTCGCCATCGTCAGACCGGTGCGAGTCAAGAGGGGGTCAATCCGACCCAGGATAAGTCCCCCGCACTACGCCAGATTGGCTGTGTGCCTCGGGTCACGAGGAAGTCCACAGAATTTTCACGAGAGCGAGTTCTTCGATGAAGGCAATACGTTATTACAAGTTCGGCGGTCCGGATGTCCTGCGTTATGAGGAGATGGATCAGCCCACCCCGGCGAAAGGTCAAGTACTGATCCGCGTCGCAGCCTCGGCGTTCAACGCGGCTGACGCCGGAATGCGCGGCGGCTTCCTACCTATTCCGGTAGTGCTGCCTCACGTGCCAGGCTACGACGTCTCCGGTACGGTCGACGCTCTTGGCGATGACGTGGCCGATTTGCAGGTGGGGGACGCGGTAATCGGGTTCCTGCCTATGGAGTTGGACGGAGGAGCCGCGGAGTATGTGGTTGCCGAAGCGGATGCGCTGGTCCGGGCCCCCGCGAATCTCCCACTATCGGATGGGGCCGGGCTGCCATCGGTAGGCCTGACCGCATGGCAGGCGCTGTTCGACCACGGCGGTCTGGCTGCTGGACAGCGCGTGCTGATCAACGGCGCTGGAGGCGTGGTCGGAAAGTATGCCATTGCGCTGGCCAAACGCGCCGGCGTTCACGTCGTGGCGACGGCCAGCCCGCGCAGCAGCGCAGCCGTCCGCGAAGCTGGCGCCGACGAGATCATCGACCACACCACGACAGATGTGCTCGCCGCTGTCGTCGAGCCGGTGGACGTGCTTCTCAACCTGGCACCGATCGACCCAGACCGGTTCAGCGGGTTGGTCGCTCTGGTTCGCGACAACGGCAAGGTTGTCAGCACAACTGCGTTCATGGCGACCCCCAGCGACGAGGCCCGTGGCGTCAGCGCAGCCACCGTGTTTGTGCTGCCGAATCGCGACCGCCTGAGGGAGCTTGTGTCCCTGGTTGATAGCGGGGCGCTGCAGGTGGAGATCACTCGACGCATTCCGCTGGCCAATCTACCGGCTCTGCACGCTGAGGCCGCAGCAGGGCGCGTTGTGGGCAAGGTCATCGTCCAGCTCAGCTGAGCCGGATAGCAATGGCGAAATAGCTTGTAGATCGGTGGGGGCTCGCAGGAGAGCAGGGGCTATAACGAAGCCCCATATTTGCGACTTCTGCGAGCACTCCGGACTTTACTTGACATAATGTGCATTATCAGCGCCGGTAATAAGCTGGTCAGAAGGGGTTCAGGCTGGATTTTACATCCGAACGGACAACGACGCGTTACTACGCATGCTGTACGTCGCCTCGCACCTGCGCCGGTTGCTGTCCGCCTCGAGTTGCCAGGGCGGTGACCTAATGCGTATCCCGGCCGGTTACTGCCTGCTGGTCAGTTTCGTTCGGAAAGCTCGGTTCTGACTTGAGGAAGCTAACCGTCGGATAACCGCGTGTGGCGTTGATTATGTCAAGAAACGCGAAACGCCACCATGCCGAGTTGTCTTATAGCGGCTACCGCGGATGTCGACGACTAACGACGACGGCGGTGACTGTTCACGCCGTTCGCGCCTGCTGAGGAAATTTCGCAGTCAGAACCGCCTGTAACACCGCGTTCCTCGTTAATCCGCACCACCCGGGACGCGCTTCCTGACCACCGCTCCCCCGGTGTGCCTCCCGGTTATGCACGTGGTGAATCTGGTTAGGCCCCGACGTAGGTCGCCAGGTGCTGGCCCGTCAGGGTGGATCGTGACGCCACGAGCTGGGCGGGTGTGCCTTCGAAAACGATGTTTCCGCCGTCGTGGCCGGCCCCGGGGCCAAGGTCGATGATCCAGTCGGCGTGAGCCATCACGGCCTGGTGGTGTTCGATGACGATGACCGACTTGCCGGATTCGACGAGGCGGTCCAGCAGCCCAAGCAGCTGCTCCACATCCGCCAGGTGCAGGCCCGTCGTAGGTTCGTCGAGGATAAAGACACCACCCTTCTCGCCGATGTGGGTGGCAAGCTTCAGGCGTTGGCGCTCTCCCCCGGACAGGGTCGTGAGAGGCTGGCCGAGGCTGATGTAGCCGAGCCCTACGTCGGCGAGCCTGGCCAGGATGGTGTGCGCCGCCGGGGTGCGGGCGTCGCCGGTGCGAA
Source organism: Glaciihabitans sp. (assembly GCA_025463465.1). Taxonomy (GTDB): domain Bacteria; phylum Actinomycetota; class Actinomycetes; order Actinomycetales; family Microbacteriaceae; genus Glaciihabitans. The sequence continues at coordinate 3,209 of JAODAO010000160.1, forward strand.
AGAATTCGGCAGCCTTGGTCACGGGCATAGCGAGTACCTCGCTGATGTCGCGCCCTCCAAGGTGGTACTCCAGCACGGTGGCGTCGAATCGTTTACCCTCGCAGACCTCGCACATCGTGCTGACACTGGCCATCATGCCAAGGTCGGTGAAAATCACTCCGGCGCCGTTGCAGTTGGGGCAGGCGCCCTCCGAATTGGCGCTGAACAGGGCTGGTTTCACCCCGTTCGCCTTCGCGAAGGCCGAGCGGATCGGATCGAGCAGGCCCGTGTAGGTGGCCGGGTTGCTGCGACGGGAACCACGGATACCGCCCTGGTCGATCGAGACGACGCCGGCGCCGCTGGGAATTGAGCCATGAATGAGTGAACTTTTGCCTGACCCGGCCACGCCGGTGAGCACAACGAGCACTCCGAGGGGGATGTCGACGTCGACGTTGCGCAGGTTATTGGCGGTGGCGCCGCGAATTTCCAGCGTCCCGTTCGGCGTCCGCACCGTTTCTTTGACGGTTCGCCTGTCATCGAGGTGGCGGCCGGTAAGGGTGTCGCTGGCGCGGAGCTCCTCGACGGTGCCCTCGAAACAGATTGTGCCGCCGGCGGTGCCCGCACCGGGTCCGAGGTCGATGACGTGGTCGGCGATGGCGATCGTCTCCGGTTTGTGCTCGACCACCAGCACGGTGTTTCCCTTGTCGCGCAGCTGCAGCAGCAGTGTGTTCATCCGCTCGATGTCGTGCGGGTGCAGGCCGATGGTCGGCTCGTCGAACACGTAGGTGACATCGGTGAGGGACGATCCAAGGTGACGGATCATTTTTGTGCGCTGCGCCTCACCGCCCGACAGTGTGCCAGCCGGCCGGTCAAGAGACAGGTAGCCCAGCCCGATCTCGACGAACGAGTCGAGGGAGTGTTTGAGGGTGGCCAGCAGCGGCGCGACCGACGGTTCGTGCACTGACCCGATCCACTGCGCCAGGTCGCTGATTTGCATGGCGCAGGCCTCGGCGATGTTGATCCCGCCGATGCGGGAGGAACGGGCCGCCTCGCTCAGCCGGGTGCCCGCACACTCCGGGCAGGTGGTGAAGGTGACGGCACGGTCGACGAACGCGCGAATGTGTGGCTGCATCGCCTCACGGTCCTTGGCGAGCATCGACTTCTGCAGCTTGGGGATCAGGCCCTCGTAGGTCATGTTGATATCCCCCACCTTGACCTTCACGGGTTCCTTCCGCAGGAAATCGTACAGTTCCTTTTCGCTGTAGTCGCGGATCGGTTTGTCGCCGTCGAGCATGCCGGAGCCAGAAAAGATCCGAACCCCCCACCCGTCGGCGGTGTAACCGGGGATGGTGAGGGCGCCCTCGTTCAGCGACTTTGAGTCGTCATAGAGCTGGGTCAGGTCGATGTCGTTGACCTTGCCCATTCCCTCACAGCGTGGGCACATCCCGCCGGTGACGGTGTAGGTCTTCCTGACCGCCTTTTTGTCGCCGATGGTGATCGCGCCGGATCCGCTCACCGAGGGAACGTTGAAGGCGAAGGCCTGGGGCGAACCGATGTGGGGCTCCCCCAGCCTGCTGAACATAATCCGCAGCATGGCGTTGGCGTCTGTTGCCGTGCCAACCGTGGAGCGGGAATTGGCCCCCATCCGCTCCTGGTCCACGATGATCGCCGTTGTGAGACCCTCGAGCAGGTCAACGTCCGGCCGCGCCAGCGACGGCATAAAGCCCTGCAGGAATGCGCTGTA
>JAODAO010000169.1 GCA_025463465.1 Glaciihabitans sp.
GGGGGTTGCGCTCGGGGTGCTGGTGCTCGGTGAACGGCTCGGCTGGAACGAACCGGCGGGTGCGGTGCTGGTGTTTCTCGGCATCCTGCTCGCCCAAAAGCGCCTGCGCCTCGGCCGGCTGACCCGCTCCACATCGGCGTAGATAGACGACAGCTGTTGGTCATCCCGTCCATTAGTGGGTAGGGTCAGTGCAGTCGGTTACCCGAATCGACCGACCGCCCGCCCGCAGCGTGGCGGTTGAGCACCTCCCCTTCGCCTCGACATTCTCCTGTCGGGCCGTGACAGTGAATGGCGCCGGACGCAACCGGGCCAACGCGCGAAATCGCCGTTGCCCGAGCCGGGTCGCCCCTCCCGCCCAGCGCCGACGCTGCAGAACTTCCTGCCGCTGTCACACGCCCGACCGCCGAGGTTTCGCTCCCAATCGAAAGCCTTATGACTTCCACCCCGCAGCAATCCGCGTCCGCCCCCGCCCTGTCGAATATCGCACTTCCACCGCTCGGCGCCGGCCCACACACCAGCAGGCTGGGCCTCATCGCGGTGATCGCCACCTTCGGCGGACTGCTCTTCGGATATGACACCGGAGTGATCAACGGTGCACTGGCACCCCTGGCCCGCGACTTCGGTCTTACCCCCTTCACGGAGGGTGTTGTCACCAGCATCCTGCTGCTTGGTGCGGCCGTCGGTGCACTCGTTGGGGGCAGGCTGTCCGACCGGTTCGGGCGACGCAGCAACATCATGCTGCTCGCCGTGCTGTTCCTCGTCGGCGCGGCCGGCTGCGTATTCGCACCCAACCTCGAGGTGATGGTTGTCGCCCGGTTTATCCTCGGCCTCGCCGTCGGTGGCGCTTCCGTCACGGTTCCGGTGTATCTCGCCGAGATCGCCCCGACCGAGCGTCGCGGGGGAATCGTCAGCCGCAACGAGCTGATGATCGTGATCGGCCAGTTCTCGGCCTTTGTTATCAATGCCGTCATCGGCAACGTCTGGGGCGAGCACGAGGGTGTGTGGCGCTACATGCTCGCGGTCGCCGCGCTCCCCGCCTTCGCCCTGTTCTTCGGAATGCTTCGTATGCCGGAAAGCCCCCGCTGGTTGATCTCCCAGGGGCGCGACGCCGAGGCCCTCGAGGTACTGAAGCAGGTACGCTCGCCTGAACGTGCCACGGCCGAGCTCGCCGAGGTTCGTGACCTGGCCGCGGCCGAGACCGAGAGCCACACCGGCGGCTGGCGCGACCTGCGGGTCGGCTGGATCCGCAAGGTTCTGTTCATCGGCATCGGCCTCGCTGTCGCGCAGCAGGTCACCGGCATCAACTCCGTGATGTATTACGGCACGCAACTCCTCACCGAAGCCGGCTTCAGCGCCAACGGTGCGCTTATTGCCAACGTCGCCAACGGCGCGTTATCACTGGCCGGTATCCTCGTTGGCCTCCGCCTGATGCGCACCATGGGACGCCGCACCCTGCTCATCATCGGATTCATCGGCACAACGGCATCGCACCTGCTTATCGGCGTTTTCTCGATGATCCTGCCGGACGGACTCGGCCGCGCGTTTGTGATCCTGGTCCTGACCGTGCTGTTCGTTTTTATCACCCAGGCCACAATCGGCCCGGTGGTCTGGCTGATGCTTGCTGAGATCTTCCCGCAGCACTTCCGCGGGTTTGGCCTCGGCATCGCCGTGCTCTGTCTCTGGCTGACGAACTTCGCCATTGGCCTGGTCTTCCCGACCGCCGTGGAATCGTATGGCATCTCGGCGACGTTCTTCGCCTTCGCGGTCCTGAACGTCCTGTCGTTGATCTTCGTCTCGACCAGCGTCCCGGAAACCCGTGGCCGCTCGCTCGAGCAGGTCGAGGTGCAGCTGAGCACGGGCGCGATCCCGATCATCCACATCCCCGAGGGTACCGAACACGGTGGCGAGATGTCGGGGCGCTAGCCAACAGCGCTAGCCAACAGCACTGCGGATCCGCAGAGGCTCGCGAGACAGGCGGGTCGGGGTATTTATGCCCCGGCCCGCTTTTCGTTTATCTTGCGTCGGCGGGGGGCGGCCGATCGTGGCGGCGCGGAGCGCAGCAGATCGCGCACGGACGTCAACGAATCGGCAAGGGCCACCACGTCTTTGTGGCTGAGCGGCGCGAAGAACAGGGTTTTTAACAGCTCGATGTGTCCGGGGAACACGGCGGCGAGCACCGCACGCCCCGCTTCGCTGATCGTGAGGGTGACACTGCGCTCATCCTCCACCGACGGGGCCCGCGTCACCAGCCCTGCCTTCTCGAGCAATCCCGCCTGGTGCGTTAGGCCGCTGCGGCTATAAACGACCCCGTCTGCCAGGTCGGTCATCCGTTGGCGACCCTCCGGCGAGTTGCCCAACCGGGCAAGCAGCTGGAACTGCACGTAGCTGAGACCGCCCGCATCGGTCAGCTGCTGCTCCACCGCGTGTCGGAGCAGGCTGCTCACCTCCATAAACGCGAAGTACGCGCTCAGTTCGAGGGGATCCAGCGACGGCGCTTTTTCTGACATATAACCATTCTACTTGCTTTGACGTCAAAGCAATGTTAGGTTCGCTTTGTTGCTTCGACGTCGAAGCATTCACCCACGATGAGAGCGAGCAATTCCGATGAAGGCAGTACGTTTCCACGAGTTCGGCACCCCCGAGGTTCTCCGCTACGAAGACGCCAATACGCCAACGGCCGCGGAGGGCCAGGTTCGCATCCGCGTTGCCGGCTCCGCGTTCAACCCCGCCGACAACGGCATCCGAAGCGGCACCCTGCCGTTCCCGGTGACCCTGCCTCACGTGCCCGGCTACGACGTCTCCGGCACCATCGACGCACTCGGCGACGGTGTGACCACCTTCCAGGTCGGTGACCCGGTCGTTGGGTTCCTTCCCATGATCGAGGATGGGTCGGCAGCGGAGTACGTGGTCGCCCCGGCCGACGTTCTGGTCGCGGCCCCGTCCAGCATTCCCCTGGCCGACGCGGCCGCTCTGCCGTCGGTGGCGCTCACGGCGTGGCAGGCGCTGTTCGACGACGGCGGGCTCACGGCCGGCCAGCGGCTGCTGGTCATCGGCGCCGGTGGAGCGGTCGGCCGCTATGCAATCCAGCTGGCGAAGCGAGCCGGTGCCTACGTCATCGCCACGGCCAGCCCGCGCAGCCACGCGAGCGTCAGTGTTGCGGGAGCCGATGAGGTCATCGACCACACGGCTTCCACCACCATCGAGGCGGTGGGCGAGCCCGTCGATGTGCTTCTTAACCTCGCACCGATCAGTCCAGAGGAATTCGCCAGCCTCGTCGCCCTGGTTCGCGACGGCGGCATCGTTGTGGCCACAACGGCCTGGATGACAACACCGGGCGACGAATCCCGTGGGGTTCGTTCGGCGGGAGTTTTCGTTCGTGCCGACGTGGACGAACTGGCCCAGTTGGTGGCGCTCGTTGACAGTGGCGAACTCACCGTCGACATTGCCCAGCGGGTACCGCTGAGCGAGCTCCCCGCGATTCACGCACGGTCGGCCGCCGGGGAACTTCGTGGCAAGGTTGTCGCCGTCCCGGAGGCCAACGAGACCCGGTCATAACCAGGGCGTAACCGACGACCTGCGCCGGCACCCCGGAGCCGGTCCGGTGAGACGGTCAGCTGGAGACGGGATGGGGGCGCGCGAGACCAGCGAACGCGCGCACCGTCATCCGGTCGCCGCTCGACGCTGCCATCACGCGACCGCGGAGTTGCCGAGCAGCCCCAGGCCGTAGAGCACTACCGCCGCCCCAACAACGAACACGATGATGGCGCCGACGGTGATTTTGGTCCAGGTTGCCATTGCTTTACTTCCGATCCTCGCGCCGACGACAGAAATTGCAGGCCGCCCCGTGCTGCGTCCTGGTAGGCAGCTTAGGTCGATGGCGTGACGCGGCGCAGGTCGCGATGGACTCTCCTCGTAGCGCATCACTCGCCCCAACCAGGTCGCGGCCCCGGAAGTTCATCAGAAATCCACCGCGCGCCCCCTGTCGGCCCGTAGCGGCGACGGGTGTCCCCTTTTTTGCCGACCACAACTTCGAGCGAGGTTAACTCCACACGAAGTTCCCTCGGTTACCCCCTTTTGGGGCACAACTCCCCGCTAGCGTTACCCCCGGCTTCGACTCCGGTCGAAGTCCGACCCAGCACCACAACGAGTCACTACACAATGACTCACCACACGATGCTTATGAACACAAAGGGAGCAGCTCTTGCCTAACTTGAACGTCACTTACGGTGACATGCGTGATGCCTCGACCCGCCTCAACAACGGCGAGCAGGACATCGAATCGCGCCTACGCGAGCTGAAGGCCCTCGTTGACGGACTCATCAGCGCCGGCTACGTCACCGACCAGTCTTCCGTCGCCTTCGGCAGCTCCTACCAGGAGTTCAACACCGGTGCCACGCAGACCATCCAGGGCCTTCTCGGGATGAGCCAGTACCTGACCGCCGCGGCCGACGCCCTGGAGCAGACGGACTCCGAGCTCGCCAAGGCCCTCGCCAAGTAGTAGCCCAACCCTGAACACGCTCCGCCCCGGTACCAGCGCAGCGACCGGGTGAGGCGCCGATTCCGCCATACGCGGAAGCGGCGCCTCCGTTCTATGTGCGCGTCCACTCCTCCGCGTCCCGCTCGTCCCGAAAGGACAGTCCGTGCCGTTAAGACCCGGTAATTGGCAACTGCTCAACCACTCCGTTGATCCCGTGGGCGGTAGCCCAGGCGAACTCACCGACCTCATCGGGTACTACACCCGCATGGCCGAGACCATCAACAGCGAGGCACGGTCCCTGCAGGCGATCGGTGACGGGGACACGTCGCAGCTGAAGGGCGAGTCCGCGGACGCGATCCGCAAACGCAGCCGCGAGGTCGCCAAATCCCTCACCCAGACCGCCGGCCGCTACGACGCGGTTCGTAAGGCCCTCTCCGACTACGCCCCGGCCCTCGACCAGGGAATCGCCGAATCCCGCGCAGCCCTGAACGATGCCGAGGCAGCCGACAGCCAGTCTGGTTCCTCCAGCGCGATGCCCGACCCGAGCGCCAACCGCGCCAAGGATGCGCCGCCGATGACGGAAGACGAGAACGCCGCCGTGCACGCGAGGAACACGGCGATGACGGAGGCCAGCGATTCCGCCAGCGGAGCCGTCCGTCGCCTGAACTCGGCGCTGGGTGCCCTGAATGCCGCCGGGTCCGCAGCGGCCGACGTGATCAAGCAGTCCTTCGACGACGGGCTCGTTGACACCCGTGGTTACAAGATCCGGGAGAATTTCCTCAAGTTCCTGAGAATCCTGATCAAGGTGCTGATGTGGATTGGGATAGCACTGTCGGTGATCGCTCTGATCATCCCGGGCCTCGGTGCACTCGCCTTTGCCGCGATGGCTGTCGCGGTTGTCTCTCTCGCCGCGTCGACCGCGTTGGCGGCCATGGGCGAGGGTTCCTGGTTGGACGTGATCCTCGGCGCGGTCGCGGTGCTGATGCTCGGCGCCGGCGCCCTCGTCGCCAAAGCCGTGCAGACCGGCCACAAGGCGGCCCTCGGCGCGGCCGCCGCTGTAACAAAACCCACCGGTGCGGCCAGACAGGCATCGGGAATGCTGATCCCGAAGGTGGCCCAAATGACAGGCATCGTGCGCGTCGAACGGCTCAAGATGCTCGACATAGTCGCGAAAAACCCGGCACTGCGGGGCAGCGCGCTGACAAAGATCAACTCGATCAACGCCAACCTCAAAAACTTCAAGGTCGAGTACCTGGCCAAAATCACCAAGATCGGTGAGGACTTCAAGGCCAAACCGCAGTTCTGGAACGTCCTCAAAAAGGACCGCCCCGACTACATCAAGGCCGATCTCGACAAGCTGAAGGACATCAAAAAGAACTGGACGGTCGACCGCCTGCTGTCCATCGACCGGGTCACCAAGTACAAGGAGCTGCAGGGGGTCCTGCAGTCCAGCCTCGGCATCACCACCAAAGCCCCGCCGGCCTGGCATTACTTCAACGCTGGCCGCGTCGTCTATGGCTGGGCGAACAACATCTTCAAGCTCGGCACCTCCACCAGCGGTGCGCCAGGCGACACCACCCGCTGGGCAGAGTTCGAGGCCGGCAAAACGACGCTGATGACACCAAAGATATGAGCGGCCTCGACGCATCCACCTGGTCGTTGGATATCGCGCTACCCGACTGGATAGCCGTGCCATCCGACTCCGCCGACGTCGCCGAGTGGCGGGCAGAGGCCCACAACCTCTTCATCACCCTGGCCGAGATCGATGCGCGCGTCGCGGCCGAGATGGACGAGGTGATGCCGGGCGACCCCCTCGACATCGACTACACGCTGGCCATGCTGGTGGATGTCGCGGCGACGCTCCCGCCCAATCACCGGCTCGTCGCGGGCCTCGCCATCCCCCAGTGGTGGCCCCTGCCCGTGATCGTCAGCGTGCAACCACAGACGGAGGAGTCCGGGGACCTGCTGGATGTCAGCGGTGCCCGGGGTGGCCTGCCGATCAACGCTCCCACGGTCGAGCACCTGCCGGAGGAGCTGGGTGACGGCATCCGCGTCACCCGGTATGACCTGGACGAGGACATGACCGTGTGGGCGACCGTCACCTGCACCACACGTCGAAACGGTCTCGACGCCCTCGTCACCTGGCGCACCACCGATCTCGAACTGGTGCCCGTCTTCTCGCCGGAGCTGGAAGAACTGCTCGCCCGCATCCGTCTCAGCTAGTTGTCACGGCGCCACCTCCACCTCCACCTCCGCCCCACCAGCACGCCCCACGAATGGATATCGCACCGTGTCAGATCTCGTTGTCTCCCGTTCCGTCCTCGAAGATTCCTCCGCGAAGCTCAAGGCGATCAAGGAGGAATTCGACACGGCCGGTAAAAGGGTCGCGGAGGATGCGGACGTCTGGGGCCAGCGCGACGTCGCCTCGGCCATGAATAGTTTTGTGAACAACTGGTCGATCCACCGCGGCAAAATCTCCACGGCCGTCGGCGACCTGCAGAAGAAGGTGGATGACGCCGCGGTGGCGTGGACAGAAACAGAGCAGAACCTCACCGACGGCCTGACCACGGAAAGCAGCTGACCACCATGAACGGCACCACGGAGTTGGACGAACCCGTCGCATCGTTTCTGATCGCCCTTCCACCGGGCTGGGCACGGTTGCCCGCCCGCGAGGAGGACGCAGCCGAGCTGGCCTCGATGATCGAGGACATCGTCACCGAAGCACTCCCGGCCACCCTGCCCCGCGACTCCGCCGAGCCGTGGCGGGGCAGTTTCGCAAACGCCTTTCCCGCGCCGTCGCCGAGGCGGGCGATGCGGGCGCCAGTGCGGTCTACCTGCCCGTCCGCCCCATCAACGGGGTGACCATCCCGGCGTCGCTCATCGAATCGGAGATCGAGGACACGGAGCGGGAGGATCCCGCCGTGATGATCGCGGGGATCATCTCCGACCCCGCGACCGGCGGCGAGCAGCGAATCGTCGACGGCGCGCGCGCCGCGCGGACCGACACCGTGACAACGAAGGTCACGCCGAAGGGCGACTGGCCGGAGGTCACTACCCGCCAGATCGTCTACACGATCGAGACCCCACACCGCCGGGGCCGCTGGGTCGTGCTGTCGTTCTCCGCCGTGTCCGGCGACAACCCGAGCGCCGCGTTGTCCGACGCGCTGGTGCTGCTGTTCGACGCACTGATGACGACCTTCCGCTGGGCCGCCGTGCCGGGCGGGGAGATCAGCACCCTCGAGGCCCGGCTACGGGACATCAGCGCGACCCACCCCGGGTCGGACCTCCACCAGTGAGTGCGGATGTGGTGGGCACCGTCCTGGCCAACACCACGCTGGCCGTCGCCATCGTGCTGTTCGTGTTCACCGCCGTCATCCTGCTGCCGGTGTTGGTCGGCAACCTGCGCTGGCGCCGGTTCACCCCGAGCACCACCGCCCACCAGGTACTCGGCGACAGTTACGCCTCCTGGACCGTTGACCACGCGCTGAAGGCGATGATCCTCGCCTGCGAGCGGGAGCGCCTGGTTGTCCCCGGCATTGTGATGGTGCTCACCGACGCCCGATCCATCCACCTGTATCTGTCGTCCCCCGCCTACCGACCGCCGGAACCGTGGACCGTGTCGCCCGACGGGATCACCTGGACCACCTCGCTCGCCGAGCTGCAGGACGCCCCGGTGCGGGCATCCACGGTCAACACCTTCACCGGCCTCGTCACCCTCGGGGTGTCCACTAATGGCCGCATATTCATCGACCTCAGCCAGGCAAACGGCCTCATCGGCATTGGCGGTGACCCCGGCTACCGGCTATCGCTGGCCCGGCGCTGGATCGACGATTTCTCCTCCAGTCCCTGGTCGGCGTCGACCCCCATCGCGCTGCTGGACCTGGACGAGCTGGCGACGGAGCGCACCGTCCGGGTCACCGGCCTGCCCCGGCTGGTGGGCGACGTGGCCAGCGGTGCGGCCGGCGTCGCGATCCTGGCGCGGTCACCGAAACGACACGACGCTGGTGCCCTGCTCGCCGCCCTCGAGTCGCCCGGCTGCCGGTTTCCGGTCATCTCCCTGGGCAACAGCGGGTACGCCCGCTGGAGATTCACCGCCCACGCTGACGGCTGGGTCACCTGCGACTTCCTTCCCCCGGTCAAAACCGGGGTCACCTCGTTGGCACCGGACTCCCTGGCACCGGCCAGCCGCGCGCCGGCCGCCCTGGAGAGCGTCGGATGAGGGTCATCGTGACGGTCGCCGTCGCACAGACGCCCGGGCGGGAGGCCACTTCGACCGAGAATGTGCTCATCGACGCGCCGCCGGACACCCCGATGACCGACATCCTGTATGCCGTGCGCGCCGGGCTGGGCAGGGGACCGGCGCTGCCCCCTGGCGGGCTCCCCCACCCGACCGGTCAGCCACGGGGGATGACGTTCCGCCACAGCGGCCTGATGGACGGTGCCGTGCTGACCCTCGGCGGGGAACCCGCGCCGCTCGGGGCCGACGCGGCCGCCGTTGTGGGACTGGCAGAGATCCGTTTCGTCGGGGGAAGCGGAAGTGGGCGGGTTCGCCGCCTCCGGGTCGGCGAAACCCTGCTCGGCACCGATTCGAGCGGCTCCGCCGTGATCGCCCCCGCCGCCACCGACGACACCGTCCCGGTGGCGGCCGTGACCGTCGTAGCCTCCGGCAGCACCAGGGTGCGCGCGCTCGACGGTTACCCCAACCTGTTCCTGGAGAGAACACCCGTGGGATCGACGGCGCTCGACTGGCTGCCCGGGATGCAGCTCCACATCGGCGGTTCCGTGCTCAGCGCGCATCCGATCACCCGCAGCGACGCCCAACTGATTCCCTCCGCCGACTCCGGCTGGCTCGACTACAACCGACCCCCGCGCCTGCGCCCGCCGGTTTCACCCCTGCGCTTCCGCCTACCCGCGCCACCGCCGGCGCCCAGCCGGAACCCGCTGCCCTGGATCACCGCGATGCTGCCAGCCCTCCTCGGCGTTTCGATGGCGGTACTGCTGAAGCAGCCGTTCTACCTGCTTTTCGCCCTGATGTCGCCGGTTATGATGATCAGCTCGAACCTGAGCTCGAGACGCAACGGCAAAAAGAGCCACCGCCGGATGCTCATCGAACACGGGGAAATCCTCGTCAGCATCGGTGCGGATGTCACCGCGACCCTCGCCGCCGAGCAGCACCGCCGCCGCGTGGACACCCCGGACGCCGCAGAGCTGATGCTCGCCGCCACCGCCCCGACCCGCCGGCTTTGGGAGCGACGCAGTACCGACGCCGACCACCTGCAATTGCGGGTCGGCAGCGCCGACCTGGCCAGCGCCATCGACGTGGAGGACCTGGCCCAGCTCGAACACCGCCGCCAGCAGCCCCGCAGCAACACCGCCGTGCCTGTCACCCTCTCGCTCGCGGAAGCCGGCGTCATCGGGGTAGCCGGGGACGGCGACTTCTCGCGCCGGATGGGGCAGTGGATCGTGGGACAGTTCGCCGTGCTGCAGAGCCCCCGGGACCTCCAGGTGTATGTGCTCGGCGCCCCAGAAACCATCACCGCCTGGAACTGGGCCCACTGGCTGCCGCACCTGCGCCCCGCGCTCGGGCAGGACGCCGTATCGCTGCTGGGAAGCGACGCGGACTCCCTCGGCCGCCGGGTCGCCGAACTCGGCCAGCTCATCACCGAGCGCACCGCGGCGACAACGGCCGCGAACGCGCGCGCCATCCGGCACACCCCCGACATCCTGGTTGTGCTCGACGGCGCGAGGCGCCTGCGGGCGATGCCCGGCATCGTCACCCTCCTGCGGGACGGGCCGGCGGTCGGTATCCATGTCCTCTGCCTCGACCTCGAGGAGCGTCAGCTTCCCGAGGAATGCACGGCCGTCATCGCGGAGACATCCCCCGGGCGGCTCTGTGTCACCCAGGACAACGCCGCCCCGGTCACCGGTGTTTTGGCTGACGTGGTCAGCGACGGCTGGTTCGAGGAGGTCGCGCGCAGCCTGTCGCCCATCCGCGACGTCACGCCGTCGGAATCGGACAGCCTGGTCCCCGACTCCGCGAACCTGCTCGACGTGCTGGAGCTGAGTACCCCGACGGGCACCGCGATCCTCGCGAAATGGGCGGCGGACGGTCGATCAACGGAGGCCGTTGTTGGTGTCTCCATCGACGGGCCGTTCTCGGTGGACCTGGTGCGCGACGGCCCGCACGGCCTGGTCGCCGGCACCACCGGCTCCGGCAAATCGGAGTTCCTGCAGACCCTCGTCGCCTCCCTCGCCGTGGCCAACCGGCCGGACGCGATGACCTTTGTGCTCATCGACTACAAGGGCGGCGCGGCGTTCAGCCAGTGTGTTGACCTGCCCCACACCGTGGGAATGGTCACCGACCTCGACCCCCACCTGGTGCAGCGCGCCCTCAATTCGCTGCGCGCGGAGCTGGTGCGCCGGGAACAGGCGCTCGCGCTCGTCGGCGCGAAGGACCTCGAGGACTATTACGCCCACGTCGGCGGATCCGCGGCACCCCTGCCACGCCTGGCCATCGTCATCGACGAGTTCGCCGCGATGGCGAAGGAACTTCCGGACTTCGTCGCCGGGCTGATCGGCATCGCCCAGCGCGGCCGCTCCCTCGGGGTACACCTGGTGATGGCCACCCAGCGGCCGTCGGGGGTGATCTCGCCGGAGATCCGCGCCAATACGAACCTCCGCATCGCCCTCAGGATGACCGACGCGGGTGAAAGCTCCGACGTCATCGATATCGCCGACGCGTCCCGCATCCCCAAGTCGATTCCCGGCCGCGCCTACGCCCGGCTCGGCCACGCCTCCATCATCCCGTTCCAGACGGCCAGGGTCGGCGGCACCCACACCTCCCTGGTCAGCGACGTTCCCGACCGGGCACCGTTTGTGGCCAGGCTGGGTTGGCAGGACTTCGCCCTCCCCGTCCCCCAGGCCCCACTCGGCGCCACGGCCAGCTCGGACGTGACCGACCTGTCCCTCCTCGTCGCGTCGATCCGCGAGGCCAGCGCCACCCTCGGCATCCCGGCGCAGCACAGCCCGTGGCTCCCCCCGCTGCCCACCAGCATCCCGCTCGCCGACCTGCTGGCATTCGACGCGGCCGCCGGCGCAGGGGCAGCCGCAGCATCGTCTACGCCGAAGATCAGCTGGGCTCGCGAGGACATCCCCGCCCACCAGGAGCAGGCCAACGCCGTACTCGACCTCGCCAAATTCGGCCACCTCTACATCGTTGGGGCCCCCGGGTCCGGACGCTCCCAGGCGCTGCGCACCATCGCGGCGAGCGCGGCCAGCACAACGACCACCTCGGACATCCACCTGTATGGGATCGACTGCGGCAACGGGGCGCTGTCATCACTGGCTTCGCTGCCGCACTGCGGCGCGGTCACCCAGCGCAACCAACCGGAGCGGGCGTCGCGGCTGCTGCAGCGGCTGGAGGCGGAGGTGCTGCGCCGACACGAGATACTCGGCGCCGCCAACCACGCGAACATCACGGAACAGCGCCGGCTGAGCGCGCCGGCTGACCGGTTGCCGCACATCCTGGTGCTCATCGACCGCTGGGAGAACTTCATCACCACCCTCGGCGAGGCCGAGAACGGGCGGCTCCTCGAGATCGTCTACGCGCTCCTGCGCGACGGGGCCAGCGCGGGCATCCACGTGATCATCGCCGGGGACCGCAGCCTGCTGACCAGCCGGATGAGTGTGCTGACCGAGGACAAGATCATTCTGCGGCTCACCGACCGGCTCGACTACACGCTGGGAAACCTGAACCACAAAACGATCCCGCTGGAGATTCCCGCCGGGCGCGGCTACCGGGCGGATAGCGGTCTTGAGGTGCAGATCGCGCTGCTCGGCGACGATGCGTCCGGCATCGCCCAGAACGAGGCCGTCTACCGGCTCGGCCAGGAATTGTCCGCCGCCGAAACGGCGATGCCGTCACCGGTGCTGCCGTTCCGGGTCGACGAGCTGCCGGCGAACCTTAGTCTCGAGCAGGCGCAGCAGCTCACCGGCGGGCAGGACCACGGGCCGATGTGGGCCATGGTGGGGGTGGGCGGCGACCAGCTCGTCGCCCAGGGCATCGACCTGGAACGCGACGCCCCGACCTTTGTTGTCGCCGGCCCGGCTCGTTCCGGCCGCAGTACCCTGCTGGTGGCGATGGCCAGGTCGCTGCTGGCCAGCGGCACCGAACTGGTGCTCGCCTGCCCGCGCACCAGTCCGCTGCGGGAACTCGCCGGGTTGCCGGGGGTGCGCGTGATGTTCACCCACACCGAGCTCGAGGAGAGCGACCTCGCCCCCCACCTTGACCCCGACGGCACCCCGGTGGTGCTGGTCATCGACGACGGGGAGCTGGTGATGGATTGCCCGGCTAAGATCTGGCTGCGCTCCTACATCCGCACCGCAACCGACAACCGGCGCGGGATGATCCTCGGTGGCAACTCCGCCGAGGTGTGTGCGGGATTCGCCGGCTGGCAGGTTGACCTCAAGAAGAACCGGAGGGGTGCGCTGCTGTCCCCGCAGAACACCATCGACGGCGACCTCGTGGGAATGCGGGTCACCCGCTCGATGGTCTCCAACAAAGTCACCCCGGGCCGCGCCCTCGCCCACCTAGGCACCGGCGACTTCGTCACCCTCCAGATCCCCACCGCGTCCCTCCCGCTCACCTCCGCCTCACCCATCCCCGCAGCTTCACCCCTTCCCACGTCCTCACCAGTTACAACGGCCGGCTGATGCACCACACGTCGCATTCCCCTGCCGATACCCCCACCCGAACGGAGTCATCATGACCGAATACACCGGCGACAGCCCGGCATCCCCCACCGGTCCGGACGCCAGCCCCGCCTCCGCATTCGACGGCGCAGACACCACAATCTCCGCGCCCGAATTCTCTGTCACCTCCCGCGCCCTCGCCTACCCGCAGGCTGCCCCTGTGCATGACCTCGTCGCAGGTGCGGCCGCTGGCACCGATGCGTTCGCCCAGGAAACCCTGCCGGCATTCGCCATCCGCACCTCGGTGCACGAACTACCCGATCTAGCTCCCCACGAAACCGATGAGGAACCAGAGGTGGAACCGGCCGCCGTCGTAGATGTCCACACCAAAAAGGCCCCGGCTCACGCTTCGGAACCGGCAGCAGCCCTGGTAACCGCGTCCGTCGCCGAGCCGGTGGAGACCCCGGCCCCACCCGTCGTCGAACCCGCCGTAGATGTTGCACTAGTAGACGTCGCAGTGGTGGATGTCGCGACGCTGGCACCGGCGCCGATCGACGCGCCCGCCGAACCCGACCCGGTGCTGGTCAACGTTCCCGAGTTCGCCGAACGCAACTCGAGCGACCTGTTCCTCGCACCATCATCCGACCTCGCCACCATCGGTTCGGTGCAGCCGCCGGCCGTCGCCCGGCGAGGTATCCGCGGCTTCTTTGGTGGGATCGGTATCAAGATGGCCCCGGGAGCGGCGGAGCAGGAGGAGATTGATGCTGGCGCCCGGCTGCGCCGCAACGAGGAGATCATCCGCCAGGCCACCTGGACCAGGGCCGTCAGTGTTCTCGTCGCCAACCGAAAGGGTGGGGTCGGCAAAACTCCCGTCTCCCTCCTTCTCGGCGGCACCCTTGCCAGCGTTCGCGGCGGCTCGGTGTGTGTGGTCGAGGTCTCCGACGACCCCGGCGCCCTCACCTTCCGGGCCGAAGGAAACCCGCGGCTCGGCCTCGGGGAACTGGTGCGCAGCGTCGACACCGTCGTCAGCGCCGGACAGCTCGCCGGCTACACCGCCCCGCAGACCTCGTTCGCCTCCGTCATCGGTTCGATCGGCGACCGGGTGCCACTCACCAGCGCCGATGTCGTCGCGGTTTCGCGGGTGATCGACGAGTTCTACAGCGTGCGGGTTATGGACAGCGGAAACCAGTCCAGTTCACCCGCGTTCACCGCCGCCGTCGGCACCGCCGATGCGCTGGTCATCCCCGTGCTCAACGCGGGAGATGCCGTGTTCGAAGCCGTCGCGTTGCTGGAGCGACTGCGCGCCGAAGGTGGCCGCTCCGCAGAGCTGGCCAACCGCGCCGTGATCATCAGACTCACCGACGGTCGGCCGGAACACCCCCAGGTACTCGAGCGCATCAATCGCATCATCGCCGGGGCCGGCGCCGCACACGTGTTCTCGGTTCCGTATGACGCCCACATCGCCGAGCGCGGCCAGCTCACCCTCGGTTCACTCAACCCCGCGACGTACGACGTATTCGCGGCCGCCGCTGCGGCGATCGTGGAGGACCTCAGGATCGAGTCGCACTAACAGGGGCCGGAGGACGCGACGAAGCGTCCTCGGGAATTCGAGCCTTCAGGATGCGCCGGCGATGCGAGCGCGAAGAGCGGCCTCGGCGATTCCCTGCCGCCATGGCTGCCCGTGCCCCGGCAGCACAACGTCGGCCTTCGTTTCCCGAAGCGCCTCAAGGGATTGCAGCGCCTGGTCGCTGTTTGCTGTGGCGGCGCCGGAGACAATCTGGGGGCCACTGTGTCCCGTGTAGGGATCGAGGGTCACCAGCGCGTCACCGGTGATCAGGGTGCGACGGTCGGGTAGATGCAGTGCGCAGTGGCCGAAGGTGTGGCCGGGGCTGAAGACCACCCGGGGGTGACCGGGAACGTCGAGCACCTCCCCAGCTTCGAAATGGCCGAGTCCGTTTACCCCGGGGACGCGGAGCGCCCCGGCGGACGCCATCCTGGCCAACACCCGGGCGGCTGACGGGTGCGCTACCGGATAGGCGAAGCGGTTTCGCTCGTGGGCATACCGGTAGGGATGCTGGGCAATGTATGTCTCGGCGGGATGCGCCAGCACCGGGATCCCCCATTCCTGTTGCGCGCGGGCGGCAAAACCGAGGTGGTCGAAATGCGCGTGGGTGAGCACAACCGCCCGCACGTCCCCGGGGGTCCGGTCGAGCAGATCAAGCACCCGCACCATCAGTGGCCAGGTATCGGGAAAGGCCGTATCGACGAGGGTGATACCCGAGGCGTCTTCCAGCAGATAGCAGTTCACGTAGGCGTGCTGCAGCCGGTGCACTCCCGGGACGACGTTCATCGTGAACCGGGTCGCCGCCTCGACTTTCCGCCGGGGCATCGACCGGGTTGGGCCTCCCTGTTCCCGCCTGTAAAGAAACAATCCGCCTCCACTCGTGGCAATCACGCCTTCTGCGTGATAACTGCATCGCTAAGAAAGTTACGGGACAGCATGGCGTTTGTATCCGGATTGACCTCGGGTCTTCCCGGGGTTAGCAACCGATCCGACGATGCCCGACGGAGGCACCATACCAACCCCGCCGCGAGCGACCTCACAACTGATAAAAATCCCCCACAAGCGCGACGATGCACAGGGCCGGCGCCACAACGAAGCAGAGAAGACCGATCCGGATCAACCACAGGGCGCGGACCATCGCCGGTCGGCTGTGAACAAGCACCGGCATACTCGCGGCGGCAAAAATGACAACCATGAAGCCGCCCAGCAGGGCGCCTGCCCAGAACAGCCGCTCCCAGCGGTCGATGAGGACACCCGCGAACCAACCGGATACAATCACGGCGCCGATGACGATGGCCAGGGTGAGGGCGGATGCGACAAAAAGGATTGCCGCCAGGCGCTCGAGTTGCGCACCACGCCTGGCGTCGCGCTCGATGTTGTGGGGACTGCTATCGGCCGGCATCTACAACGGGGGCAATTTGGCGAGGGCTGCGTCCGCGTTGTCCTCACTCACGCCGAGCTTGTCCACCAGGAGAGACCGCGCACGACTCTGGTCTCCCTGCTTCAGCGCGCGGTAGGCAGCGTCTGCCTCACTCGCCATGTCTGCTGTCGGGGGCTTCGTGACCCCGAGCTGGTCCGCCAGTTGCTGGGCCGTATCGGCCCCGTATGCCGTTTGAATTGCGCGGGGCAGTGGGTAATTTCCCAAAGATCCGAGGTCCATAAGAGCCCTTTCGTCAACGTTGTGCTGACTCACAGTACGCGTCCTCTCTCGCGCACAAAATGGATGGTTTCGGACGGATCGGCTCGGTACGCTGCTGCGATGGAAGACGGACCGGAAGAGCTTGAGGGCACGTTCGACTACGCCGGCCAGACGTACCGGCTGGTTGAGGAGAACAGCGAACAATGGAAGGTGTATCTCGGTGACGATTACCTCGGTGCGCTGATTGCCACACCCGGGTCGCGGGAGTCTGGGCCGCAGTACACCATCGACCTCGCGGGTGAAGAGAATCTCATCGATGAGCCAGCCACCGACGACTGGCGGCGGGCGCTTGAGGTACTCATCGATTCGACGGCGCCGCCCGTCGGTGCTTAGAGGTTTCGTGTTCGACATCGCACGTTGACGGATCGCACGCTGTACCGCGGGGGTCGGTGTTCGGCGCATGGCGTTGTGGAAGCAACGCGATAATCGGCCAAGCCTTGATCATCCAGAAGGTGGCGGCGAGCGATTCGGGAGTTTCCTGCCCCGCCAATTGCAGTGTGCCGCGCTAATGACAAGCCCGTGCAGATTTTCCCTCGGTGTTGTGGACTCGATTGGTAACGTCAGAAAGAGGAGCGACCATGCGAGCGATGGTGTACCGAGGACCGTACCGAATACGCGTTGAAGAAAAGGACATTCCCAAGATCGAGCATCCCAACGATGCCATCGTGCGGGTTACCCGAGCGGCGATCTGCGGATCGGATCTGCATCTCTATCACGGCATGATGCCGGATACCCGGGTGGGCACAACCTTCGGCCACGAGTTCATCGGGGTCGTCCACGAGGTGGGTTCGTCGGTCGAGAATCTCACACCGGGTGACCGGGTCATGGTGCCCTTCAATATTTATTGCGGCACCTGCTATTTCTGCAGCAAGGGCCTTTACTCGAACTGCCACAACGTGAATCCGAACGCGACGGCGGTGGGCGGAATGTACGGGTACTCACACACCAGCGGTGGCTACGACGGAGGCCAGGCGGAATACGTGCGGGTACCGCTGGCCGACGTGGGGCCGTCGATAATTCCGGACTGGCTCCACGAGGAAGACGCGCTTCTCATGACGGACGCGTTGTCCACCGGATACTTTGGCGCCCAACTCGGCGACATCGTCGAGGGCGACACGGTGGTGGTTCTCGGGGCGGGTCCCGTGGGATTGTTCGCGGCGCGTTCGGCCTGGTTGATGGGCGCGGGACGCGTCATCGTGATTGATCATCTCGATTACCGGCTGAAGATGGCACGGGAATTCGCTTTCGCTGAAACAACAAATTTCAACCAGGTGAACGACATTGTTGTGGAGTTGAAAAAGCAGACGGATGGCCTCGGCGCAGATGTTGTCATCGACGCGGTCGGCGCGGAGGCCGACGGCAATCTCCTGCAACACATCACCACCACCAAATTCAAACTCCAGGGTGGTTCTCCGGTTGCACTGAATTGGGCGATCGATGCCGTCCGCAAGGGCGGAACCGTCTCAGTGATGGGCGCGTACGGCCCCCTGTTCAGCGCCGTGAAGTTCGGAGACGCGATGAACAAAGGCCTCACGATCCGCACCAACCAGGCACCGGTGAAACGGCAGTGGCCACGCCTGCTCGAACACATCCAGGCTGGCCGCCTTTCGCCCCGGGACATCATCACCCATCGGATACCCCTCGACGACATCGCCGAGGGATATCACATGTTTTCCGCAAAACTCGATGACTGCATCAAAACCGTAATCACCACGGAGTAGTAGGGACCCAGCGATGCCATACAAAAACGATCACCACCGCCCCTCCGCTGAAGAACTCCGGGCTCGGATACCCGGTTGGGGTGCCGACCTCGACCCGGCAGACCGTCCATCGGTACCGCGGGAGCGCAGTGACCTGCCCACCGGCGCACACTGGGAAATTCCGGAGAGCCAGGTTGAGCACCATCCCCGGGAACGATCAATCGAGCATCTTCGTCTCACCCCGGTCTTCGGAACGGTCGCGCCGCTGCACGGGCTATCCGGCACCATCCGACGGTTTGCGTATAAGCGGTTCAGCGAGGCCAGGGCGGCGCATTGGCTGCTGCTCGTCCTCGGTGACCGCGTTGATGTGGCCGGTAGCCGTGTTCGTTCCGTGTTCGAGGGTCATCCGGACAACGTGATCACCGAGACGGGCATCCTCGGGGAGATCGGTCACCACCCCATCGCGTCCCGGTTCGGTCGCGGGCGAGCCGACCTGAAGCACGTGTGGTTGGACCCGTTCGTGGCTTTTGCCCCGGTCGCCATCATTGCCCTGGTGGTCATTGTCGGCCGCCGGAAACGGGCCAGGGGCGGCAACTGACAAGCCGTTGTCCCGAGCCGGTAGACGAATCATGCACGTGAACCAGGCCGTCGTTGCCGACCGGCCGGAGTTTGCCCGCCGCAATCTGATCGCCGGAATGCTGTTGGGCGTTGGATGCGCCGCGTTCCTTGACGAGACGGTGTTCCACCAGTTGCTTCACTGGCACCACTTCTATGACAGGTCGACCCCGGATGCAGGTCTCGTCTCAGACGGCATCTTCCACGCGTTCGGATTCTTCGCGGCGATAGGTTCGATGTTTATGTTAGCTGACCTCTCCCGTCGGCACGGGGTGTGGTGGGCCCGGTGGGGTGGCGGGATCTTTCTCGGCGCGGGGGCGTTCCAGCTGTATGACGGCACCATCCAGCACAAGGTCCTTGGCCTGCATCAGATCCGCTACGACGTTGATCTGCTGCCGTACGACACGATCTGGAATGTCGTCGCGGCGATATTGCTCGCTCTCGGCGTTGTGTTGGTTCTTCGAACGAACGTCCACATACGCTCTTCACGATCCGCCCGCTGACCTGTGCATCATCTTGGCGGTGCACCCGTCGCCGGGTTTGGCGCGACGATCGCGTCGATTCTGGTTTTCGTCGCCGCGTTATACGTGTGGCCAGCGATCACCCGCCGTATGGGGCGACGGTGGCCGGTGCACCGGTCACTGTGCTGGGTAGCCGGCCTCGGGTGTGTGTTTGTGGGCTGGATGGTCAGCGCCGGAAGCGGTGCAGCCCCCGATTTTGTTGCCCACACCCTAGGTCATATTCTCACGGGGATGCTGGCACCCCTGTTGTTGGTGCTAGCCGCCCCGGTAACCCTTGCCCTGCGCAGTATGGATGTTGTTCCGGCCCGACGCTTATCGAGGATGATGAAGTGGCGTTGGGTGCGGGTGATTACTCATCCTGTCCCGGCGTTGATCCTGAACGCGGGCGGCTTGTGGTTGCTCTACGGCACTGAGTTGTATGGGTGGATGCATGGCAACGTGCTTCTTGCCTTGGGCCTTCAGATTCATTTTCTGCTTGCCGGCTACCTCTTCACGGCGTCACTCATCGCGATTGATCCGATCGCTCACCGGCCCGGATACTTGTTTCGCTCGGTGGTGTTGCTCATCGGGCTCGCGACCCACAACGTCCTGTCCAAGTTCATCTACGCCCATCCCCCGGTGGGGGTGTCGCCTACCGACGCGGCCGCGGGATCAATGTGGATGTATTACGGCGGCGGTGTTGTGGAGGCGTCTGTCATCGTGCTGCTGTGTGCGCGGTGGTTCCGCGCCACCCGCCCTCGGCAAAGCATGGCCGCCCTGTCGAGGAGCTGAGGGGACAACAGGTGTCGGGTTGGTTGCCCTGGATCGCGCTCTCGGCTATCGTTCGGCCACGCTCAAAGCACTCAGGTACCCATGCTGTTGACCACGTTGAGTTCGCAGAAGTACTGCCAACACTGGATCGCGGTAGTGAAGATGAATGCAGGGCTGCCCGGTTCGCAAAAACTCACCACGTACCCAGACGGAACCTGTTCGATCGCGCCCAACAAGTCACCAACTTCTGAGGTTTCCGACTCGGGCGGTGCGAAAACCTCCCATCTGTGCGGAGCACGCTCGACGAGGTTGAGGGGAGCCCCAGCCTCACTCATCACCCTAAAACCCAGGTCCGTCACGTCCATCGGTTATTCATCGCCTAGTTGCTAATTGACCAATTCGAGATAGCAGATTGCCCGTTGTCCCCGCCGCTGTGCCGGGCACGATAATCACGTGCGCTGCTCAGATCTGAGATGATATTTGGCACGTTGCGTCCTCGATCACGCCAGCGGCTTTCTCGGTCTGGTGTGGAAGCGAGGCCGCCCCGTGGAGTCACCCGTCTGGTCGTAGAGAGTTCGGCGATCGGGCACCGGGCAACCGATACGCGAAGTACGGAACTCTCTGCGGCCCGTCCGGTGTCGCACCGTTCCCCCAAACATTTGGGAGTTGACGCCGTTGGGAAGTTGGCGTTGTGGCATGACACTGTGAGGTGCTCGTTAGGGGAATCGAACTGCGTGGCGCCGGGAGGTGTGGGATCGTTTTGCGATCAGATCTGTGGCTGGCGTAAGCCACGGATTGAGGTGCATGGCGTCACGAGCCAGGATGAAGGCCAGCGGTTTACGTACCACGTGGTTCCTACCCGTGGTGCAGATGCCGGCGGCCTGCGAGTGGCCCTGCGACTTTGGTTTGTCGATTGTGTCTAGGCTCGGCATGGGTTTCCCGCTGGCCGTCACATACGACCGTTGCCGTGGGTTGCCACTTCCATCGACCGATCGAGCTCCCACGCAGGCGACGATGGCCGGCTGAGCATCGGCTCCGTTGACGAATGCTTCCAGTACGGTATTGGCTGGCGCAGCGCCGTCTGCTGGCCCGGATTGAGCCTTCACCGACAGTTGCGAAATCACGATTGTGAGCGCTTCACAGGGCTCGAAGTAACCTGCGCCAGCTGTGAAAAATGGTCCAACGTGTCTGCCGGGCGTGTGGGAGTGCGAGACCTGACGGGGATGCAGCGTCGCGGCACAGGTTGTACCCGATTCGCTACGGGATACTCCCGCGCAACCGACGACAGAGAAGAGCGTCAGGCTTGAGGGGCGAGGCGGTGTCTGTCGCAATGGCTGGTTGAAGAAGAACATCACGCCTCCTGCTTCGGGGACCGACACTCTGTCCTCACGGGCCGCCGGATTCATTTCGACGCTATGCGAATAATTCGAATTCGTAACCGGGTTGACGCTGGAGCATACATAGCCAATCCGGCACCTCACATTCCCCTCACCAACGCACCCGGGAGCTCGTCATATTCGACACCGCGGCGACTCCGGCTCGCCCTTCAGCGGCAATCTGACGGCCCTCGTGCGCAGTCTCATTCCCGGTCACCGTGGACGGGGAGGGAAAGGCCAGCTGAAGAAATTAACAAAGCACCAGAGGTGCAATTTCGTCCCGGGATTCCCCTCTTAACGCGCACGGTATACAGCGTGAACACGATTATGTCTACCTACGTGTAGTCGCGGTCCACGTTCGTAAATACTTCGACGTGTGACTCATATTCTTGTATTTCAACTCCACGCCCACGAGCAGGTGCAGCGATGAGAGGCGAAAACACGTTTACTGACTACGACCTGGTGATCGTAGGTTCAGGTTTTTTCGGACTTACCGTCGCGGAAATGGTGACGCGACAGTTCAACAAGCGAGTACTGATCCTCGAGCGCAGGTCTCACTTGGGCGGAAACGCGTGGTCTGAACTGGACCCCGAAACAGGGATCGAAGTGCACCAGTACGGTGCACATCTGTTTCATACCTCGAATGCGCGCGTGTGGGAATACGTCAATCGGTTCACCAGCTTCACCGGCTACCAGCACCGGGTACGTACTGTCCACAACGGCCGGGTGTATTCGCTGCCCATCAACCTGGGCACAATGTGCGAGTTCTTCGGCAGGCAACTGTCCCCGGGTGAGGCCCGCGAACTTGTCAACTGCGACGCGGCTGCGGCTCGCAACTCCTCCCCAACGAACCTGGAACACAAAGCTATCTCCCTGATCGGAGATCGTCTCTACAACGCGTTCATCCGCGGATACACCGCCAAGCAGTGGCAGACCGACCCGCGTGAGTTGAGCGACACCATCATCGGTCGCCTCCCGGTGCGGTACACCTTCGAGGACCGCTACTTTCAGGACACCTACGAAGGCCTGCCCGTCGACGGGTACGCCGCCTGGCTCAGCCGGATGGCTGATTCCCCCCTCATCGACGTCCAGCTGGACACCGACTTCTTCGATATCCGCGACTCCATCCCCGCCTCGATGCCCGTTGTCTACACGGGGCCCCTCGACAGGTACTTCGACTATTCGTTCGGTGACCTCGGCTGGCGCACACTCGACTTCGAGCGGGAAGTCCTCCCGGTCGCCGACTTCCAGGGAACAGCGGTGATGAACTATGCCGACGAGGATGTCCCGTGGACGCGCATCCACGAATTCCGGCACTTTCATCCCGAGCGAAGTTACCCGGCGGACAAAACCGTCATCGTCCGTGAGTATTCGAGGATGGCGACCGCCAGTGACGAGCCGTACTACCCGATCGACGCAGCCAGCGACCGGCAGAAGCTGCTCAGCTACCGCACCCGAGCGGCGGCAGAGCCCCGCGTGTTTTTTGGCGGACGGCTGGGCACCTACCAATACCTCGACATGCACATGGCAATCGCATCGGCCATGAACTTGGTCGACAACAAGCTTTCACTCCTGATGGGCCAGGAGGCGGCGTGAGCATTGTTGCCCCCGTGCCCGTAGTTGGAGGCTTCGAGAGCACTTATATGCCCCATCACGACCAAGACATATTCGAAACTACCGAGCATGACATGCGCTGGCGGGATGACCTTGCCCTGATCCGTGACGCTGGTGTCCGACGTGTGCGTTACCCCATACGGTGGCACCGCATCGAGTCCGAAGAGGGCCAGTTCGACTGGAGCGACACCGACGACGTCATGACATTTTTTCACGACCACGGGTTCACCCCCATCGTTGACCTGCTGCATCACACCAGTTATCCCAAGTGGTTGCATGCGGGATTCGGTGACTCCCGGTTTCCCACCGCCTACGTCCGTTACGCACGTGAGTTCGCACTTCGGTACCCATGGGTTGCGGAGTACACGCTCTTCAACGAGCCGTTTTCGACTCTTTTCCTCGCGGGACACGAGGGAATCTGGCCCCCCTATCGAACGGGGCTTCAGGGGTTTGTTGATCTGATCTCGCACGTACTTCCCGCGGTTGCAGAGGCGAGTCGTCTCTACCGCGAATTGTTGCCAGAGGCGAAACACGTGTGGGTCGACACTTGCGAACACCCCACCTCTTCCGATGCTGATGGCGCGGAATATGCCGCAATGGCCAATGAACGACGCTTCCTGGTTTTGGACGCGTTCCTCGGCCGGGACTACGACCCACACGGACCAATGGCAGCCCTGCTGTCAGAGGTGGGCGGTCAGCGTTTACTGGGCATCGAGAGCGGCGGCATCGATGTGCTGGGCCTGGATTACTACGCTCACTGCCAGTGGGACTTCTCGGCGGCCGGCGGTTCCATGCCAACGTTGACCCCCCTTCCCTTCGCCGACCTCATCGACCAGTACTGGCAGCGCTACGGGAAGCCATGCCTCGTTACAGAAACGAACATTCGCGGTCGCACCTCCGATCGAGCGTCGTGGTTTAAGTACGTTCTCGAGCAATGCGAAGTAGCGCAGGAACGAGGTATCCCGATCGAGGGAATATGTTGGTTTCCCGTTGTTGACTCCACTGACTGGAATTCTCTTCTGTCCCGATGCGAGGGACAGATCGACCCCGTCGGTGTGTACTGGTTGGACGCGGACCTCTCTCGGAATCCGTCGGTTATGTCCGAGACATACGGATTGGCGGCGCGGGGTGTCTCGTCGTCGGTACTTCCCGCATTCCGCTTCGCAGAGCCAGTAGCTACCTGGCTGGCGGGCTACCTGCCGCAGATGGCGCATTGGACCTGGCTGGAAACCCCTCCGGGCGATGTCGGCCGCAACGTCCCACCTACCGCCTCCCGACTCGAATTGAGGATTGTCGATGCCCACTGAAATCATTGTGTTCTCCCACCTTCGATGGGATTGGGTGTGGCAGCGCCCCCAGCAGATCATTTCTCGACTGCCGCAGTTTATGAATGCCCGGATTTGGTTCGTTGAGGAACCCATGGCGTCGGCTGGTGATGACATCCGACACAACGTCCTGGTGACCGAAGATGTTGGCCCGGTCACGCGGGTGTGGCTGAAGATAGCTGATCCCGGTCATCATGTCGGTTTCAGCGATGAAGTGCTGGCCCAATATGCGGCCCAGTTGCCTCAATTGATTGGCAGCCGGGAACGCGAACGCATCGTTTGGCTCTACACCCCACTGGCTATCGACGTCGCAAACAAGCTGAGCCCATCCGTGCTTGTGTACGACGTGATGGACGACCTGGCGAGCTTTGACGGTGCCGCATCGGAGTTGGTCTCGCGCCAGGAGCAAGCGTTGTTGTACGCCGATATCGTATTCGCCGGCGGTCGATCGCTGCACACCACGCTCAACGCGAAGGGCCGTACCGATGCGGAGTTGCTTCCGAGTGGTGTCGACGTCGAACACTATGCCTCGGCGAAACGCGACAAGTCAGCGGATAGGTCGCGACCGGTCGCCGGTTATGTCGGAGTAGTGGACGAGCGGCTCGATTTAGGCCTCCTCGGCGCACTCGCTCGGGCGCTTCCGGAGTGGACGATCAGGGTGATAGGCCCGCTGGCCAAGATCGACCCGGCCGATCTGCCCGACGCGCCCAATATTGAGTACCTCGGACAGATGAGCTACAACGACCTTCCATCCGCAATGGGTGGCTTTGACGTCGCCCTGATGCCGTTTGCCCTCAACGAAGCCACTCGTTCCATCAGTCCCACAAAAACGCTCGAATACCTTGCTGCTGGGCTCCCGGTGGTGTCGACGAGAATCGCCGATGTTATTGCCGACTTCGGCGGGGTGGTGGAATTACGAGACGATGCGGTCGGTTTTGCGGAGGCATGCCGCGAGTCGTTGCGCTCGTCCTATAGCGATGCGCTTGAGCTCGATTCGCTTTTCGTCACATACTCGTGGAACGGGATTGCCCAGCAAATGGCGTACACCATCACATCAAAAGGGTTGGACTCTGGCGCGCTCCAGACCAACGGTCGCTCGCACGTTGGACATAGTCCGGCCGGTCCCGCGGGTCGCAGGGGCACGGCGGCTCTCAGGGACCAGGACTCCCAGGTCGTGGCGGGTGCGGCTACCGACGGCGGGCACTGAAAAGTGGATTGCCCAGCGCCGGTAACTGCGGCCAGGTGGTTCTGCGCCTGAGTGTTTAGCTCAGCTTTGACTCTCCGCAGGTGTTGCTCCGCCCTCACCCGGGTGCGGGGCAACACCTGCGGAGGAGGCATCCGGCACTCGCCCTCTTGTGCAGATCCACAGCTGAGACCGTGACGCAGCCGCCTCGATTCCGATAGCCAACGGTCGTCGAGAAAACCCCGGGCTGACGGCGAGGCGCGCGGGGATGCGATGGACTACGTCCTGTATCGCCTCATCCCGCTCCAGGGGATCCGGCGCGAAAGCGACGGTTCTCAGTGACATCGGCGATGATTTCCTGTGCCACACGTCCTGGTACCCGTTCGGGCAGCCAATGGTTCTCGTCTAACTCGACGAACCGGTAGGGACCGTCGACGTAGTGCTTGGTGAGATGAGCGGCGCGCGGTCCCAGGGCGGTGTCACAGTTTCCCCACACGTAGGTCGTGGGGATGTGCACACGGTCGTCTCCGGTCCCGATCTTCCCCGCACCCCGACGTGCGGGTATCAACATTCCCCGATACCAGTTGAGGGCGCCCCGGAGCGCGTCGGGTTGTCGCATAAAGCGTTGGTACTCATCCGCGATGCTGGCAGGCAGACCGAAGCGCCGCAGCATTTGGCCCAGGTGCCTACGCAGCACAATTTCTGGAAGCGCGGGGATTTGGAAGAACCCGATGTAACCCGAACGCAGGATCTGTGCCGACGACAGGAGCGAGCGGACCAGCGCCTTCGGGTGTGGGGTCGACAGCACGGTGACACCATTGAGTCGCTCTGGAACGGAGGTCGCGAGTTTCCAGGCGACGAAACCACCCCAATCGTGTCCGACAACGTGCACGCGCTCGCAATTGACCTCGTCGATCAGTGCGATTGCGTCCCGGGCGATGTCGTCACTGCGGTAGCTGAGTCGTCGGCGGGGTCGGGCCTGTGGTGAATAACCGCGTTGATCGGGGGCGAGTGTCCGCAATCCGGCTTCGTTGAGCAGATGTGCGACCCGCTCCCAAGAACTCCGGTTGGGGGGAAATCCGTGCAGGAGGATGATGACAGGGCCGTCAATCGGGCCGCTGTCGGTCACGTCGAACTGCAGTCCGGCGTGGCGGTAGCTCGTCACTCGTTCCGCGACCATTCGGCAGGTCCTCCTCGGTGGGTATGGATCGTGGGGAGCTTCGGGCTTCACGCCGTGGAGAACACAAAAACGTCCGCGCTACTTTCGGGCTCACGCATGATGGTCGACCGGACGCACGGACGCGTTCGCGAGCATCCACCCGCCGCGTTCTTTAGTTTTTGGTCGCGCAGGTGTGCCGACCCGTCAGGCGTCACCCGCGTGCCCAGTGGGGTCGTATTCGAACGGGGCATCCGTCTCCCCCGAATCATCGGGCCCTCCGGTGCCCGGCAGAACCTTCACAGCATCGGGGTCGATCTCGGGGTCGTTAAAGGCCTCGCTCTCCGACAGGGGTTCTTGTTGCTTAACTGCCATGTCGCGCTCGTTGGTGTCTTGGTAACCATCGCCCGGTGTTCCCGGTGCGGCTTCGCCGTCTTTACTCATTCTTCAACGCTACGTAAAAAGGAAGAAGACTTGCGGATGGTTGCGCTGTGCCGTCGGACGCGATAACGCTTCCCCTCACTTCGCGGGTTGCTTCCTGAGTTACCTGAAGCGCCGGGTCAGGACACCGTCATTGCTACGGACTCTCGACTTGGTGCAGGAAGTGGGTGGCGACGCCCCATGCCAATGGTTTCGCGTGGATGAATTGTGCGCAGCATGATTTTCGCGGCCGTCAGGGAACGAGGTACCCGGCAGCCCGGTACAGCTCGTACCATTCGGCGCGCGTGAGGGGGATGTCAGATCCGGCGGCAGCACCGACAACGCGTTCCGGGTTGGTTGTTCCGAGCACAACCTGCGTGTGCGCGGGGTGGCGGTTGATCCACGCCGTTGCGATAGCGATGGCGGGAACCTCGTAGTGTGCCGCGAGCCGGTCGATAACGACGTTCAGTTCCGGGTAATCCGAGGAACCAAGGAACACACCCGTGAAGAATCCCGCCTGGAACGGTGACCAAGCCTGGATGGTGATGTCGTGGAGGCGGCAGTAGTCAATAATCCCACCGCCATCGAGGGTTATTGATTGTTGTTCTGCGGCCATGTTTGCCGCCACACCCTGGGCAATGATGGGGGCATGGGTGATCGACAGCTGAAGCTGATTGGCGACGATGGGTTGGCGCACGTAGCGCCTCAGCAGGTCAATTTGCCGAGGCGTGTGGTTCGAAACTCCGAAAGCGCGTACCTTGCCCGAGGTTTCGAGTTCATCGAATGCTCGCGCCACTTCCTCGGGTTCCACAAGCGCGTCGGGCCGGTGGAGCAGGAGGATGTCGAGGCGGTCAGTTTGGAGGGCTGCGAGCGATCCTTCGACCGATTCAATGATGTGTTCATACGAAAAATCGAAGTAGGGCCCTTCGCGGACGATACCTGCCTTGCTTTGGATGGTGAATTCGTCCCGCTGCGACGGGCTGAGCTGCATGGCCTCGGAAAAGCGCCGCTCACATCCGTGTAGTTCGTCACCGTAGACGTCAGCATGGTCTACGAAATTAATGCCGGCGTCCCGGGCTGCGCGCACCAGTTCTCGGACTTCGTCGTCGGTCTTTTGAGCAATGCGCATAAGACCGAGCACAACGGTGGGGGCGACGATGTCGGTGCCGGGCATGGTGAAGGTTTTAATGAGCGGATCCGTTCTCTAAGAGTGAAAGAGGATTTTTAGACGATGGACAGGGCGGTCATCTCATCGGTAGTCAGTTTCACTGTTGAAGCCTGAGCCGAGTCCTGCACGCTTGTGGGCCGGGAGGCTCCCGGGATCGCGATCACGACGGGCGCAAGAGCAAGCTCCCATGCCAACGCTATTTGCTGCGGGCTGACTCCGTGGGACCGGGCGACACTCTGGAATGCCGAATGGGTTTCGCCCATCTCTGCGGCGCGTCCGATGCCACCCAGCGGGGACCAGGGGAGAAACGCGATTCCCAGCTCAGCACAGTGCTCCAACTCTGCGAGGCTGGAACGGAACGCGGGTGAAAACTGGTTTTGCACCGAGGCCAGGCGCCCGCCGAGCACCGCGTTCGCCTCGTCGATCTGGTCAATGGTGGCATTGGAGATACCCGCCATCGCGATTACTCCTTCGTCGAGAAGATCTCGCAATGCACCTACTGAGTCGGCGTAGGGCACCGACGGGTCAGGACGATGAAATTGATAGAGGCCGATCGCGTCAACGCCCAATCGGTGCGCCGATGCCTTCGCCGCATTTTTCAGGTATTCCGGACGTCCATTTAACGTCCATGAACCGTCCCCCGGCCGCAGATGCCCTCCCTTGGTCGCGACGAGGACGTCGGCGCTCGCTGCACCGTAGGACCGGAGTGCTCGCGCAACGAGTTCTTCGTTGTGACCCACGTCGTCGGCATACAAATGGTAGGCGTCCGCAGTGTCGATCAGGGTGATCCCCGCGTCTAAGGCCGCGTGGATGGTGGAGAGTGAGCGCGCTTCGTCCGGCCGACCCTCGATCGACATCGGCATGCCGCCGAGCCCAATTGCGCTCACACTACGCCCACTGATTGTGCGTATTTCCACGCTGATGCCTTTCGATTGACGACGCTTATCTCACCGTATGTAGCTCGACGATGGAAGTAAAACAATTGACAGGACACAAACGCGGGCGCGATAACCTGGGCGGCCCCGGTCGACGCTCAGTTGTGCAGACTCGATTGGTCTACGGCAGATCGATTCCGTGGTCGTGAATGAGAGCGACCAGGTCGATGAAGACGAATTCCTGGGCTCGTCCGACTCGTGAACGGGCGTAATCGACGCCGGCTTTGTAACCATCTCGGGAAATGAAGGTCTCTCGCCATACGTCGCCCACTTCCCGCCATGCCGCAACGTGTGTCTCCTCAACAAGAGCGGCAACGAATTGGGTCCTCAACGCGGCATACGTCAGACGGTGGGTAATGTCCAGATAAAACCGAGAGAGTCGCTGCCGTCGTTTCTTCTCCACCGAATAGGATTGCGGCGAAATCGCACGCAATATCATCGGGGTATCCGCGATCAGTTGTGCCGGACGCGCGAAGACTTTCTCCGCCAGATCGCGAAGCGCGCCAATGGCAACGTCTTGGTATAGCCCAGGGTGATAGTCCACGGGATGCGTTAGCGCACCGACGATAATTCGGGTTTTCACGACCAGACGAACGGCGCTGAGATAGATGTCGACAGCGTGACCGAACACGTGCTCGGCGAGCACATCGTGTGCTGAGGGTGCGGGTCTGACCGTTTCATCTAGTTGCGGATCCTCTTTTCCGCGTTATGTTGTCACGTCCGCGAACTACCCGGTGCCGACGGCCCCTGCGCCCCTAACGGAGTCACATACCGGCGCAAACAGGCGGCTGTTCCCGCAGAGATGTCGGCGACAATACCGCAGGAAGGAACAAGCGAGTCGATTTTTCGACCAGGAAATGAGCTCGCGACCGCTACGCACTTGGGCGGTGAGGACGCGCAGGATCTCATCTTTCATCTCGGGATTGCGCTTCCGAGGTGGACAAGGTGAGCAGACAACGGAGTCGAGCCAGATACTGCCGCAGCACTTGCGTTTACTGGTGTGCGCTAGCTGCAAGTGCACACGCGTACGTTCCCGAAATACCAATTTCACTGCCATCGTTCCGTAAATGAGCTCGCTCATAAGACCTCCCCTCGCGCACGGGGGTTGGGTGCGCTCTCGTTGTATCCAAGTCGTGCGTGGGTACCGGGAAAACACCCTCAGGGTGAGTGTCCGGAGAGGTTCCGCAGAAGTCCGAGGCCATGCCCACCTGAGTCTCACCTTGGGCTCCGGCGGTGGTGCATGCTCCGGTACGGATGTGAGTGGAAAGCCTATTTTTCGGTCTTGGCCCGGGTGTAAATAATCATGATCTCCGGCACGGTCCGGAGGCTCCGCGGCAACCGACCATAAGCCGCACTTAGCCGGTTACCGCGTCAGCTTGCCGGCCGCGCTACTTGGGGGTGACAGCGTCCTTGATAGCGCCGACAGTTTTTTCGACGATGTTCGGCTTCGGCGTTGTGCCGTACAGGCGCTCATCCGGCTGGGTGGGCGGGGGCATCGGCACCGTGCTGGACGGTCCGTCCAGATAGGTGAATTCACCTTTGCCGTCCGGGGTGGGTCCACTGGCCCACGAACCCTCGGATGCGTGGGCACCGTCGGAGAAATTGATGTACTGGTAGGCGACGTCGCGCTGCTCGTTCGCAAGAGGGAAGTTGCTCGGCACTGGCAGATCCTCCGCGCCCTCGGCCCGAAGCTCGGCGGCTGCTGCGATCCACTGGTTCTGGTGCATCGTGTCCCGCGCGATAAGGAACGACAGCAGGTCACGGACCCCGTGATCATCCGTCATGTGATAAAGCCGAGCGGCCTGGATCCGGCCCTGCATTTCAGCGTTGGCGTTAGAAGTGAAGTCAGCGAGCAGGTTACCGCTTGCGGTGACGTAGCTGCCCTGCCATGGGTTGCCGTTGCTGTCCACGGGGCGAGCTCCGGCGCCTGCGACGATGGCCGCCTGGATGTCGGTACCACCGATGACCGCGCCCAGGACCGGGTCGGCTTTCATGGCATCCTCGGATTGTTCAACGGGTGCATTCTCGAGCAGTTGGGCAATCATGATCGCAAGCATTTCGACGTGGCCGAATTCCTCGGCTCCGATGCCATAGAGGAGGTCGCGATATTTGCCGGGTTGGTGGGAGTTCCAGGCCTGAAAGCCATATTGCATGGCAACCGATATCTCACCGTATTGGCCGCCGAGCACCTCCTGCAGACGGCGGGCGTATACGGCGTCTGGCTTGCTGGGTGATGCGTTGTACTGCAGTTCCTGCTTGTGGAAAAACATAAATGGGTCTCCAAAACGGATAGCCGCAGCGTGGGTCGCATGCGGGTCTTTTCACCGTAGACGACTGAAATTTTGTTTTAGTGGGCCTTGACCTCGGCGCACTGCGGCCGCATAGTTTCGCCCCTACGGATTCGAAATTCGTGGCGCCGTCGCGCCAAAATTGCTGTCCGGACAGATGTGGGTGC
>JAODAO010000170.1 GCA_025463465.1 Glaciihabitans sp.
TGTACTGCAGTTCCTGCTTGTGGAAAAACATAAATGGGTCTCCAAAACGGATAGCCGCAGCGTGGGTCGCATGCGGGTCTTTTCACCGTAGACGACTGAAATTTTGTTTTAGTGGGCCTTGACCTCAGCGCACTGCGGCCGCATAGTTTCGCCCCTACGGATTCGAAATTCGTGGCGCCGTCGCGCCAAAATTGCTGTCCGGACAGATGTGGGTGCTTGAGACAAATCGTGCGGATGGCGGTGTACCTGAGCGATTATGGCAGCACGTCGACCGGGGCGGCGATACGTAGATCTCCTTGCGCCTCACGGAATCCCGTTTTTAGGTCAGAGCCACTCAGAATGCTCTCGTGCTCGAATCGCGTGTAGACGTGGCCATGCGGAAGCATGATCAATGCGCCGCCTGAGCCAGGTTCGACTACAAAAATGAGGCCGGCGCTTGAGTCGGCGCAGATAGATGTCCCCGCTCAACCCTGGTTGCGAATTGGGCAAAAGGCAGACGGAAAGTAACGACACATCCGTGGCGCCATCGCAAGCCAGCTTCGGAATGTGGCATCGGCAACGGAAAGATTGCCTCGTTCTTTCGAGATCGGATTCAGTCCGACGGCGCTGCCTCGGGTTGAACAGCGTATGAGTGACGTTCGGCGATTGAACCCGACTCGTCTCGTATGGTGTGTTCTGTTCTCGATTTCTGAGCTTCCGCGCGACCCACTTTGATGGCCTCAGCCAGGGTGCGGAACGATAGTGCGGTCGTTCCGGAGCCCTCCACACGATTGCGCCACCCGCCATCTTCGTAGAACGTTTCCACGTCGCCTAAAACAGGCATTCCTTCGCCTGACCCACTTTCGTTTCGACTTGCAATGAAATTGTCATCACCGCAGGAAAATCATGAGGAGCGGGCGCCGGTGGGCCCGTATCGGTCATCACAACAGCGCAGGCGTGAAGGGTATGACCGCATTGCACCCCTGTGATTTTCGCGGCGGAGCGCACGAACATTTCTCAACCCACAGCACGTATTCCCATGGTTGCCCGCCTGTTGGCTATCAGCCAGCCGAGAATTGTCGCTAGGTTGCCGAGTGGAGGCGACGACGCTATGCCAGTCGCACACTCGACAATGGCTCTAGTGCTTGCCTGCCGCCGTGGTTCCGAACAGCAGGGAGCGCCGCTGGACGTCGTAAAAGACGGTTGTGGCGGTGGACAGCAAGTCCTGGAGGTTATCAGCGTCATCGGCATCGATGGTCAGGACCTCCTCCCAGGCACCTTGATCCAACACGAGTTGTAGCGTCCATGTGCCGGGTTTACCCGGTTCTCCTGCCACCCAACTGAATTGGTAGTGAGTCAGCTGGCGCACCCTCAGGCTGTCGTCGGTGACGGGCTGAGCGAGATCACTCATAGCGAATTCCTCCTTCTCGCGGACACCATGCCCGCCTTTCACCGTAAGCAGCTCAAATTGCAACGTCAACGGGCTCGACGAACATTGGATGATATCGATTTGCCGTAGGACAATCGGCAGTAATTTCGACTTTCCCGTTGGGTGCCGTTTGCCACTGGGAGGGAATGGGCAGTTGAGATTCGTGAGTCGACAACAACACCCATAGAGGAGCCGAATCCTGATGCCAATCGATGAGCGAATCATCCACGAGTCGACCGGTTGTGATGACGCACCTGGCCGGATGAAACGAGAGTCCGGACAGCCTCGGTGGGAAACGGATGATCCGGATTATCCGCGGCCGATGTTGCAGCGCCCCTTCTGGATGAACCTGAATGGTCAATGGAAATTCCACTTCGACGACGAGGGAACTGCACGCCGTCCCGCCGACATTGTCACCTGGGACCGGGTCATCAACGTGCCTTTCTCCCCGGAGAGCCAGCGCAGCGGTATTGCGGATCAGAATTTCCATAGCGACGTTTGGTACTCGCGGGATTTTGAGGTCGTCCCCGACCCCGGTAATCGGGTTCACCTGCATTTCGGCGCTGTCGACTACGACGCAAGGGTGTGGGTGAACGACGTGTATGTCGGTAGCCATGAGGGTGGTCACACCCCGTTCACGTTGGACATCACCCAGGCCCTGTCAGATTCGCCGCTGCAGTGCGTGAGCGTGTGGGCCCACGACAACCCGCAAGATTTGGCAAAGCCTCGAGGGAAGCAGGATTGGCAGCGCGAGCCACACAGCATCTGGTATCCGCGCACCACAGGGATCTGGCAGACAGTGTGGTTGGAGGAATTGTCGACGCATCACATCGACCGCATCACCTGGACGGTGCACCTCCAGCGCTGGGAGGTCAACTACGAAGCGTTTATTGCCGGTTCGGACACCGGGAAGATCGAACTGAGCGTTCGGTTGACAGCCGGGGAGCGTGTCCTTGCCGAGGATCATTACCTTGTTTTGGATAAAAGGCTCCATCGTCGAATTGCCTTTTCCGACCCCGGCATCGACGACTATCGCAACGAGCTTTTGTGGAGTCCGGAACAACCAACTCTTATTGATGCTGAATTCAAGCTTTTTGTGGATGGTTTGCTCGTTGACGAGGTGCGCTCCTACGCTGCGCTTCGCGGCGTCACCCTGCAACGGGGACGATTCCTGCTCAATAACAGGCCATACCCCCTACGCCTCGTCCTGGATCAGGGGTATTGGCCGGAGAGCCTGATGACGCCTCCGTCCGAGGAGGCGATCATTCACGACATCCAGCTGGTCAAAGCCGCGGGCTTCAACGGCGTCCGAAAACACCAGAAGATCGAAGATCCTCGCTTCCTGTATTGGGCTGACCGAATGGGGCTCCTTGTCTGGGAAGAAATGCCCAGCGCTTACCGTTTCACCCACCTCTCGATCGAAAGGACCGTGCGGGAGTGGATGGAGGTCATCGACCGGGATAGCAACCATCCCTGCATCGTTGTCTGGGTTCCATTCAACGAGTCATGGGGTGTACCTGACCTGCCAGACAATGAGTCTCACCGAAACGCCGTACAGGCTCTGTATCACCTCACCCGAACCCTCGATCCATCACGGCCGGTGATTGGCAACGACGGGTGGGAGAGCAGCGCGACAGACATCCTGGGGATCCATGATTACGACGACGACCCCGAACGGATCCTGGCCCGATACGGCGAAGGCAACGATCGACTTCACGATGTGCTTGTGAATGGCTGGCCGGGCGGCCGTATCCTCACGCTGGAGGGACACCCCCACGAGGGCCAGCCGGTGATGCTCACAGAGTTTGGGGGTATCGCTCACAGTGAGCACCGGAACAGCGAAGTGCAGCCGTGGGGCTACAGCGTTTCCGGCAGCAGGGAGGAACTCCAGCTGCGATACGAGACCCTGATGAGCGTGGTCAATCGAATCAAGGCCATTAGCGGATTCTGTTATACCCAACTGACCGACACGTTCCAAGAGGCCAATGGATTGTTCTTCGATGACCGCTCCCCGAAGTTCGACCTTTCGGCGATGCGCCGAGCGACGATGGGCCGCGCCCTCGTCCCCTCGGAGGTGATCGTTCCGCCCCTGGGAGATGCGTGATGGCCAAGTGCAACCGTCCGTGGAAACCATGCGGGGAGCTGTAGCCCTTCGTACTTTGCCGTAGCCGCGTCTCGGGCGGGTAGCCACAACCCGCCCTTGACCTGCTCTTTGGCCGCGGTCAGAATGGTGAGCCAGTGTTCCGCCGGTAGCGAAGTATGCGACGCCCACCGTTCGGGTGACATCGTATATATCGAGATGCGCCCGGGCAACGGCTTAGCTCAACCGGCGTTCGGCGGTGCACACTGCTGAGTAGAGATCCTGAGGTCATCGAAGAGAAGGTGGGCACCGTGAGTGTCAGCGCTCCCCCAAGAATTACCGCTCCAGCTGACCCATCCTCCGAGGGCCGGGAACTCAGGATGAGCAACCGGATTCTTATCTGGCTGACCACGACAGACCATAAGCAGGTCGGCTACCTCTACCTGATGTCCTCGTTTGTGTACCTGTTGCTCGGCGGGGTGCTTGCGCTGGTCATCCGCGCGGAATTGTTCACCCCTGGCCTCAGTTTCGTGGAGACCCGGGAGCAGTACAACCAGCTGTTCACCATGCATGGAACCATCATGTTGTTGATGTTCGCGACGCCATTGTTCGCGGGGTTCGCCAACGTCCTTATGCCCTTACAAATTGGCGCACCCGATGTCGCTTTCCCCCGGCTGAACGCACTGGCTTACTGGCTATACAGTTTTGGATCTCTCATCGCTATCGCCGGGTTCCTGACTCCGCAGGGCGCGGCGTCCTTTGGTTGGACCGCATACGCCCCTCTGTCGAGCACCACCTTTTCGCCGGGACTCGGTGGCAACCTCTGGGTATTCGGTCTTGCGCTCAGTGGATTCGGCACCATCCTCGGTGCTGTCAACTTCGTTACGACCGTGATCACGATGCGCGCGCCCGGCATGACGATGTTCCGCATTCCCATTTTCACCTGGACCGTGATGGTGACCTCGATCCTGGTCCTCATGGCGTTCCCCGTTCTCGCCGGGGCGCTGCTAGCTCTCGGCGCCGACCGGGTACTCGACGCTCATGTCTACGACGCTGCGAATGGCGGGGTGATCCTGTGGCAGCACCTGTTCTGGTTCTTCGGGCACCCGGAGGTCTACATCATTGCCTTGCCGTTCTTCGGGATCATCAGCGAAGTCCTCCCGGTGTTCAGCCGCAAACCGATCTTCGGATACAAGACTCTCGTCTACGCGACAATTGCCATCGCGGCGCTGTCGGTCACGGTATGGGCGCACCACATGTATGTCACCGGATCGGTGCTGCTGCCATTTTTCTCCCTGATGACGATGCTCATCGCGGTACCGACCGGAGTAAAGATATTCAACTGGGTGGGCACCTTATGGCGGGGTTCCGTCACCTTCGAAACACCCATGATGTGGGCAATAGGTTTCCTCATCACCTTCACCTTCGGTGGCCTCACCGGCGTCATCCTCGCCTCGCCTCCCCTGGACTTCCACGTATCTGACACGTACTTCGTTGTAGCCCATTTTCACTACGTCGTCTTCGGCACCGTGGTCTTCGCCATGTTCGCTGGCTTCTACTTCTGGTGGCCAAAGTGGACGGGCACGATGCTGGACGAACGCCTTGGCAAAATCCACTTCTGGATGTTGTTCATCGGATTCCATGCGACCTTCCTCATCCAGCATTGGATAGGGGTGTCCGGCATGCCCCGGCGGTATGCCAGCTACCTCCCCGAGGACGGGGTGACGTGGATGAACGAGTTGTCAACCGTCGGCTCAATGCTCCTCGGCGCTTCCATGCTGCCGTTTTTCTACAACGTGGTGCAGACGGCGCGACGGGGAGCAAAAGTGCACGTGGATGATCCGTGGGGATTCGGCCGGTCCCTGGAGTGGGCCACGTCGTGCCCACCCCCGCGGCATAATTTCCGCGCCGTACCTCGGATCCGCTCGGAATCGCCGGCATTTGATCTGCATCACCCCGAGGCGCAGGTTCCGCTCGGGGTCGGACCGCTCAAGGACGCACCGGACGCCCCTACCAATTGATGCGGACCGGCACCTCGAGCTCACTCGTAAGTGGCGTCCTGGCGGCACCGGTTGCGCAGCGAATCATGGGACGTTAGCGTCGCTCTGGCGAGAACAGAGTGTGCCGACTGGCTGGGATTTATCGTCTGAGGGCGGCTCTACACGATCGTCGTTGCCGCCCAAACAGGGGAAGAGCGGCCCGTCGGCCGCTCTTCCGTTGGTCTGGGCGGAGATCGCTCGCCACCACACAGGCGTTGTTCCCATGGACGGTTCTTATGCCTCGCGATTTTCGGTTCAGCATACAATCCCGCAGGCGCAGCATCCGGAATGAGGTCAATCTCGTCCGTCGCTACGCCGAGGAGGGAACGGATGATGTCGTCGAACGCCGCGCTGGCCACAATCAGCTCGGCCTCGCGAAGAAGTTCGTCCACCGCATCGGCTTGCGTGTTGGGTAGTTCTGCCATTGTGAAGACCATAAAGACTCCCTGTTTACGGAGCAAATGATGTTGGAGAGGGGTCGACGCTGAGATCCCTTTTGTCTCCGAGTTGAACCGGCGGACACAGGGACATGCTCGACTAGAGCTCCCGAGGTGACTTACGGGGATAACGACCTAGTCAATCCTGCTGTCGTACGTGGCAGCGATTGCTTTCGCGTTGACGTAGGCCGGCTACGTCGATATGAAGGGCCTCGGGCGCGACATCGGGTATGACCGCGGTGAGAAAGTCAGTTTCGTCTGCCCGGTACGGGTCGACAGGCTCACACCGTGGCCAACAGTAGCCCCCAGAACCTTTCTCGGAAATCGCGCCGGTGCGCTGAAAGGATCAAAAGCCATAACCATCATGAAGAGTCCCCTTTCGAAAATTCGTGTGAAGTTGGACCCCGCAACCTAGCCGTCGCGGATTACCAATACGGTAGATCTGGAACGCTCCCGTTGGCCTAAAACCAGTCAAAAGTTAACTGAAAAATTGCTGGGGACACACCCCGGTTCATGTTGTCGTAGACGGCCGGGCACCGTTCCCCAGGGTGGACGCCGTTTTCGCCCCTCGTGTGGCAGCGCGCACGGCGCGGCATACTTATGCAACGGGCGCTCTATCCGGCGCCGGAACCCAAGGAGCAGCCGTGCGCAGAGGAACCAATCTCCTCGCCGTTGGCGGGTTCAACCAGTCCGTGATCCTCGACCGTATCCGCCGTTCCCCTGAAGGATTGAGCCGGGTGGAGATCGCCGCGGTCACGGGGCTGTCGGCGCAGACGGTGTCAAACGTGTCGCGCAGGTTGTTGGATTCCGGCATGGTGCGCGAGGGGGAGAAAAGGAACGTGGGGCCGGGCAAACCGCGCACACTTCTGCATCTCGACCCGACCGGTATGTATGCCATCGGGGTGCACCTCGACCCCACCGTTGTTACCTACGTCCTGCTCGACCTTTCCGGGAACGTCGTCGCCGACCACAGGGCGCCGACCCCCACCGGGCTTCCCGTGGCCGGCGGGCCGCCGGCCGCCGCGACCCCAGACGAGGTGATCGCGGCGATGGCCGAGCAGGTCGAGGCAATCCTCGACCGTTCCGCCGTGCCGCGCGAGCGTGTGCTCGGGGTGGGTATCGCCGCTCCCGGGCCGGTGGATGCCGCCCGCGGCATTGTGCTGAATCCGCCGCTGCTCGAGGGGTGGATGCGGGTGCCGCTGCGCGAGGCACTCGCCGAGGCCACCGGGCTGCCCGTGCTACTCGAGAAGGACGTCACCGCCGCGGCCGTCGCTGAGATCTGGACCACCGACGACCGCTCCCGGCTGCGCGACAACTTCGCGTTCTTCTACTACGGCACCGGCATCGGGATGGGCCTCGCCCTCGACCGCGAAGTGCTGCGCGGAGCCAGCGACAACGCCGGCGACATCGGCCACATCCGAGTCGCTGCCACCGGACCGCTGTGCAGCTGCGGCCGGCACGGCTGCATCGGTGAGCTGGTGGTGCCGCATTACCTCGTTGACCTCGCCATCACCGCTGGGCTGATGCCAGCCCCCTACGAACCGCTTGGCCCTGGTGCCATCGACTCGCTGTTCAGCACCCTCGCCGGTGCCGCTGCGGCGGGGTCTCCGGCGGCCATCGCCATCCTGGAGGACACCGCGCGGCACATCGCCGGGGCGGTGGTGACCATCACCAACCTGCTCGACATCGACCAGGTTGTGTTCGGCGGGCCGTTCTGGAGACGTATCGCCGCGCTCGCCCTTCCGGTGATTGCCGAGCTGGTCAACGGGGACCCTGCCCTGATTTCACCCCACCCGATTCACCTCAGCGACTCGACCATCGGCGAGGACGTCGCCGCGATCGGCGCCGGCTGCCTGGTCCTCGACCACACGCTGTCGCCGCGCCCGTCCACACTGCTGATCTCTGAATAGCCTCGTCACCGCCGGCACCGACATCCCCCTGCGACATCCCCCTGCCCGCGCTCGGGTGTGCGGTTTCTCGGCGCCCCAGCTTCGGAATATGCCTTGACAGGAGTTAGTCCAATCGATTTACATATACGTAGACCGATGGGTATGGCAACGACGCCGTACCTCTAGCCGGGTCGTGGAGCAAGGGAGCACCATGAAGCGCTATCTCGGATTTGCGGCGGCCGCCATGGCGTCAGCACTGGTACTTTCCGGCTGTTCAGCCGGAGGCGGCGGGGGTGAAAGCACCACCATCAAAGTCGCGTACTCGAAGTTCGGAAACTTCACCCAGATGGACGACCACATGAAGGCCGTCAAGGAGCAATACGAGGCCGCAAACGAGGGGATGACCGTTGAACTGGTCCCCATCGAAGCCCTCGAGAACGACTACTTCACCAAACTCGCCCTGATGAACCAGTCGGCCGCGACCGCCCCAGACGTGATGTACGAGGACACCTTCAAAGTGAAGTCGGACGCCGAGGCCGGCTACATCCTGCCGCTCGACGACTACATCGCCGACTGGGCGGACTGGGAGCAGTTCCCCGACAACGCCCGCGAAGCCGGTGCCGGTGACGACGGCAAAATCTACGGCGTCCCGATGGGCACGGACACCCGTGCGATTTGGTACAACAAGCAGCTGCTCGCCGACGCTGGCCTCGACGTGCCGTGGCAGCCGACCTCCTGGAAGGACATCCTCGACGCGGCC
>JAODAO010000184.1 GCA_025463465.1 Glaciihabitans sp.
GACACGAGTGGCACCGCGGACAGGCTCGGTCGCGCCATTCCTGCGCTGATCGTTGGTGTTCCCGTCCTCGTCGCCGGAGCCTTCGTCAGCACGGCCGTCTACGGCGAACCCGAGGTGCTGCCGTCCCTGATCGGGGTCAGCCTTGGCATCCTCTTCAGCGGCCTTGGGCTCTCCAGCATCATGTCCGCCCGGTTCCCCTATCCCGTGGCGAACCCCGGCGACAGCCCATTCACCAGCCAGCAGTCCACGGCGACGGCGTCATCGCTGATCCAGTCGCTGTCGTTTATGTTGACGTCCGTACTGGCGATCCCGTCGCTGATTTTCGCCGCTCTCGGTTTCATCTACGGCGGCAACTGGCCGTGGGTCTCCTTCGCCTGCGGCATTCTCCTGGGCCTTGCCGTACTGGGCATCGGCATCGGGGTCGGCGGTCACGTTTTCCGTCGACGTTCAACCGAACTGCTGGCCTTCAGCATGAGAAACTAGTTCCATGAGCGATACGGATTACACCGGCGGCGGCACCGACACTCTCGACCGCGAACTAGAAGAACTTCTCAACAAGGAGCAGGTGGAAGAGGGCGACCACGAGCGCTTCTCCCACTACGCACCCAAAAACAAGATCATGGAATCCGCCCTGTCGGGCAAGCCCGTGCGTGCCCTCTGCGGCAAGTTGTGGGTACCCGGGCGCGACCCTGAGAAATTCCCCGTCTGCCCCACCTGCAAAGAGGTGTACGACAAGCTCAAGAAGTAAGCTGCCTTCCAACATCACTCGTTGACTACTTTTCGAGTGGTGTGGGGATCGGCACGCTTCCCGGCTTTTCTTTGCCGCAGCGTGGTCAAAGGGGGATTTTCGTGGTGCTTCCGTCCGAAAGACGCAGTCGAACCAAGGTTGCCGATCCTGACGCTGCCATCCTCTACCTCCTAGACCGGCTGCGAGACCGGTCGCCGTTGCAGGTGGATCGTGCGCTGAAAATCATGTCAGCGGCTGACCAGCAGGGCGCCAAGGCGATCGATGCTCTTTTGGGAGAACAGATCGTCACTTCCCTCGAGATCGCCGAAGCCACCGCCTCCGCTTGGGGTCTCAGCTCCATCGACCTCTCCCACGTGCGCATCGATCCCGCTGCAGCCCGACTGCTGCCACTGACGCTGAGCAGACGCCACGCGATCCTCGTGGTAGCTGCCACGGACCACACCGTCACCGTCGCAACCGCCTCACCAGGCGATGTCGTTGCGATCGATGACGTGCGCGCAGCCACCGGGCGCGACGCCGTACTCGTAATCGCCGCCGCCGACGATTTGCGCAAGGCGATCGACCGTTATTCCCGGGACACCAACAGCCTCGACGAACTCGGCCTCGTCGAGGAAGACCTGTCCCAGCTCATCGTCTCCGGCGACAGCGATGAACCCATCGTTCGCTACGTCACCTCGCTGCTCGAACAGGCCGTTAGCAGCCGCGCCTCAGACATCCACGTCGAACCAACCGATGGTGACCTGCAGATCCGCTACCGCATCGACGGGGTCCTGCACGAGATCGAGACCGTTCCCCAGTCGGCCATGCCCGCCCTGATCTCCCGCATCAAGGTGATGGCCTCGATGGACATCGCGGAGCGCCGCCTTCCCCAGAACGGCCGCATCACCCTGCCGCACGGCGCCCGCACCGTCGACCTTCGCGTGGCGACCCTGCCAACCGTGTGGGGCGAGAAGGTTGTGCTCCGTGTCCTCGACGCCGACCGCATCGAACTCGACCTCGCTAAGCTCGGCTTCAGCGACCGTAACTACATCGCGCTGACCGAGTCGCTGCACCGCCCGCACGGCCTGGTGCTGGTCACTGGCCCCACCGGGTCGGGCAAGTCGACGACGCTGTATGCGGCGCTCACCGCGATCGGCCGTCCCGAGGTCAACATCATCACCGTGGAAGACCCGGTGGAATACCGCCTCAAGGGCGCCAACCAGGTGCAGATCAACGCCAAGGCCGGCCTGACCTTCGCCTCTGTCCTGCCCGCCATCCTGCGCTCCGACCCCGATGTCGTGCTGATCGGTGAGATCCGCGACCGCGACACCGCCCAGCTGGCCATCGAGGCCGCCCTCACCGGCCACCTCGTGCTCTCCACCCTGCACACCAACGACGCACCCAGCTCGGTCAGCCGCCTCGTCGAGATGGGTGTTGAACCCTTCCTGTTGGGGTCCTCGCTCGACGCCGTGATGGCCCAGCGCCTCGCCCGTCGCCTCTGCGACTGGTGCAAGGAGGCTTACGAGCCCACCGAGGAGGAGCTCGCGTCGCTGGCCTGGTACGACATGGCCATCGACGTGCCGAACAAGTTGTGGAAACCAGTGGGATGCCGCGTCTGCTCGCAAACCGGATACCGCGGGCGATTCGCCCTCCACGAGATCATGCCGGTCACCCACGAGATCGAACGCCTCACTGTGTCCGGGGCATCCACCCAGGCCCTGCGTGCAACCGCGAAAGCCGAAGGCATGCTGTCGCTGCGCGAGGACGGCCTGTTCAAGGCGGCGCAGGGCATCACCTCCCCGGTCGAAGTGCTTCGCGTCGCGCGTTGACCTCACCAGCCGACCTCACCAGCTGACCTGACCAGCTGACGTGACGCGCAATGCGGCGGGGTCCATGCCGGTCCGTGCCAACGCGCTTTCGCGCGGATACCGGAACTGCCTTCAAGCTGGCTGGGAACTCCCCCCAATGAGGGTCACTGGTTTGCGTACCCAGTGGTACTGGTTTCTCCGATTTCGCCCGATCGACCGGCTTTCCCGCTGATAACTTCGCCTCACTAGTCAGATCTGCTGTTCCCACTTACCGGGGCTCAGCAATGGCATCGGGGGGCGAGAATGACTGGACACGCAGCAACG
Source organism: Glaciihabitans sp. (assembly GCA_025463465.1). GTDB lineage: Bacteria > Actinomycetota > Actinomycetes > Actinomycetales > Microbacteriaceae > Glaciihabitans. Next base: position 2,860 of record JAODAO010000184.1, read on the forward strand.
CTTGTCGGCTCAGTCGATGACTTCGTCGGGGGTCTGGAACACCCGGAGCCCGCCGGCTTCACCTTCCTGCGCCAGCTGCTCACCCAGGTCGTCGACGCGAAGGCTTCCGACCTGCACCTCACCGTCGGCCGCCCGCCCATGGTGCGCATCCACGGCGACCTGACCCCGCTTGACGTCACCGGGGACATCTCCGAGATCGCCAATGGCCCGCTCGCACCGGCGGACACCGAAGCCATCCTCCGCGACCTCTTCACCGATGAGGAGTGGGAGGACTTCCAGGAGGTCCTCGAGCGCGACCGGTCCTTCGAGGTTCAGGGTGTTGCCCGCTTCCGCGTCAACATTTTCCTGCAGCAGGGTTCCCTCGGCGCGGTGTTCCGGGTAATCCCCAGCGTGGTTCCCAGCCTGGAGCAGCTCGGAGCGCCCGGTGCCCTCGGTGACATGGCCCGCCTCGCCCGCGGACTCGTGCTCGTTACCGGGCCCACCGGCTCCGGCAAGTCCACCACGCTCGCGGCGATCCTCGACCAGGCCAACGCCACCCGTCCAGCGCACATCATGACCATCGAGGACCCGATCGAGTTTGTGCACAAGCACAAGATGGCGATCATCAACCAGCGCGAGGTTGGCACGGACACCCGCAGCTTCGCGGCAGCGCTGAAGCACGCACTGCGCCAGGACCCCGACATCATCCTCGTCGGCGAGCTCCGTGACCTCGAGACCACCCAGGTAGCCATCAGCGCTGCCGAGACCGGCCACCTCGTCCTCGCCACCCTCCACACCAAGGGTGCCGCGGCGACGATCGACCGCCTCATCGACATCTTCCCCGCTGGACAGCAGTCGCAGATCCGCACCCAGCTCGCGACTACGCTGCAGGCCGTTGTCTCGCAGTCGCTGCTGCCGAACAAAAACGGCAATGGGCGCCAGCTCGTCGCCGAGGTGATGCTCGCCACCCCCGCCATCCGCAGCCTCATCCGCGAGGGCAAGACCTTCCAGATCCCTTCGGCCATGCACTCAGCGTCCGACGTTGGAATGACCACCTTCGACCGCGAACTCGCCAGCCTCGTCTCCCGTGATCTGATCGAATACCGCGTCGCCTACGACGCCGCTCAGGACCCCATCGAGTTCGCACGCCTCGCGGGTCGGAGCTGACCATGCCCACCAAGACCTTCAGCTACCACGGCATGAACCTGGACGGCAAAACCATCAAGGGCAAGGTGGATGCCGACTCCCGCGAGACCGTCGTCTCCCGGCTGGCCGACCAGGGCATTGTCCCGATGACCGTCGCCGAGGCTGGCACCGGCTTCAACCGGGACATCAAAATTCCCGGGTTGACCCGCACTAAGCCGACCCTCAAAGACCTCGTAGTTTTTTCTCGCCAGTTCGCCACGATGGTCTCCTCGGGGCTCTCGCTGGTGCGCTCGCTTTCCATCCTCGGAGCGCAGGCCGAGCGTCCCGGTCTCAAGGCCGCGATTGGTGCCCTCGACGACGAAGTACGCGCGGGTTCCGCCCTATCCGCGGCCATGCAGCGCCGCGGCGACATCTTCCCGCCGCTGATGTATCACATGGTGCGTGCGGGAGAAACGGGCGGCTTCCTCGACAAGGCCCTCGACCGAGTGGCCACCGTGCTCGAGGCCGAGTCCAAACTGCGCAGCAAGATCAAAGGCGCAATGGTCTACCCGCTTGTTGTGTTGTGCCTGATGTTCGTCCTTGTAACGGTCATGCTGATCTTCATTGTTCCGGTCTTCCAGGGATTGTTCGACCAGTTGGGCGGTCAGTTGCCAGTGCCGACTCAGGTGCTGGTGGTCTTGAGCGACAACATCTGGTGGGTAATCCCGACGCTCGTGATTTTGATCATCGTCGGACGCGTTGTGTGGAGGCGAGCGGTCAAGAATCTGGAATTTCTGATTCGGGTCGACACGATCAAGCTCAAGCTTCCGGTTTTCGGTCAGCTCAACCGCAAGGTCGCGATGAGCCGCTTCGCCCGCAACCTCGGCATGCTCCTCGGCGCCGGCGTTCCAATCCTGCAGGCCCTCGACGTCGTCGCCGAAACAACCGGAAACGCGAAGGTGTCCCAGGTCATCGGCAAGGTTCAAGAGGCGGTCCGCGAAGGCAAGTCGCTGTCCGGCCCGATGAGCGACAACCCTGAGATCTTCCCCGCCATGGTGTCTCAGATGCTGCAAGTCGGCGAGGACACCGGCCAGGTCGAAACCATGCTTTCCAAGGTCGCTGAGTTCTATGACCTCGAAGTCGAAACGACTACGGACGCACTTGCCTCCCTCCTAGAGCCGCTGTTGATCGTTGTGCTCGGCGTTGTTGTCGGCGCGATGGTCGTCTCCCTCTACCTGCCCATGTTTTCGATCTACGACCAGATCAAATGAGGAACCTCGAATGAAGAAACCCTTCTCTCGCCGCCTCATTTCCGGCGCTGTCGCAGTCACCGTGCTTAGCGCGATGTTGAGCGGCATTGTTGTGACTCCTGCTATCGCCGCATCGACTCCGTCAACCAGTTCCGTCGCCGCCGTCGCACAGCCGGGTGGGCTCGGTGTAAAGACTCAGCTGACGGGTGTCGTTGGCGGGCTGCTTGCCCCCGTGCTTGAACCGGCGCTCAACGCCTTGGTCGATCCTTTGCTTTCCGGTTTGCTGAGTGTTCCGGGAGCCATTGTCGGTCCGCTTCTGGCGGATCTCGTCGGTGCCGGGGAATCAGCCTCAACTCCGGGTGTCCAGAAAGACAATGTTGAATCGACGCTCTCTACGGATCCGTCCTTCGCTTGTGCCTCCTCCACTTGTTACAAACGAGTTGGCGCCGGGGTCAAACTTCCTGGTGTATTGAACCTAGGTGCCTCAGTGGTGCAAGGCAGCACCCAGCGGGTTGCAGTCGGTACCACAGGCGATCGCCTGGTTGCAAAGTCCCAGGTATCGGGGCTGGCCTTGGGCGGAATTCTGGGTCTCGTCGATGTAATTGAAGCTGGTGTCATTCAGTCGACATCGCAATGCTCCGGAACCGTTTCCTCGGTTTCCCCAACCGGATCGGCATCTACAGCTTCCATCACGCTGTTAGGCAAGAGCGCCGGCATACCTGTCATCGGCGTAGATGTGTCCAACAGCGGTGGTACGTCGGCCCTGACGGTCAAGGTGATGGGAGTTCCGCTGGCGGTCGGCGGGAATGTCGCCGTCAAGGTCAACGGACTCAATGTCGGTGTGGCCTTAAACGGCAACCTACTCAACGCAAATGTGGAGGTCGGATTGTCTCAATTGTTGGCAGGGCTGGGTCTCGGAGCAGTCGGTGCCCTGGTCGGAAACATTGCCGATCTGAAAGCTAACGTCAACATCGCAGTCGGCTCCGGCGTGACATCGACGGCGACAACGACCCAGTCGGCCGGTCTTAGCCTGCAGCTCGGTCTCAACCTCGACCTC
>JAODAO010000230.1 GCA_025463465.1 Glaciihabitans sp.
CACGGCACGGCGCATACGTTGGACGAGCTCGTCCGGCGGCACCGTCAGCATGCCGTGCGTGTGACCCTCATCCGTGTGGCCGGGGTATTCGTCGTAGCAGAAGGCGGTGCGGGTGTTGAGCGACCCATCGGTCAGAACTTTGAAACCACCGACAGCGAGCAGGTCGTTGATGCGCTGGCCGGTTCTCAGCCCCAGCGCGATCGCCCGCTCGAGGTGCTCGCTATAGATGCCGAACTCCACGCGCAATGAGTGTGCCCCGTTGCTGATGCGACGCAGCCAATTGTCGAGGTTCCAGTCCATCTCAAGGTCGACGATTCCCACAACACCGCGCGCGGCGGCAGTTGTCGCGCACTCCGCCGCCCAGCCGTCCAGGACGGCAGGGTCGATGGTATTGACCCGCCTTGTGACGTCAAAAGCCGGATCCTCCCGCAGTAATCCGGTGGGGTGACCGTCGTGCCCGAAGAGGTGCAGCGCCGAGCTGTTCAGCCAAACGGCGTGCAGGTCTGCGCTGACCAGGACAATCGGGCGGACCGCCGACACCGCGTCCAGCAGGTCGATCGTCGGGGCATCCGGCCACAGGCCGTCGCGGAAGCCAACGGCCACGTATGTCTCAGCCGAGAGGTCTCCGCCCCTGGCGCGCTCGGTCTCAGCCGCCATCGCCACGGACACGCGTGTAGCGGCTTCCGCCGCCGAAGTTGCATCCCCCAGGTCGAGGCGCCGACTACCCATCGACCACTGGCTGAAATGAACGTGGTTGTCCCAGAGACCGGGAACCAGCCACCGGCCGTCGGCATCAGTGCCGACGCCGGAAAGGTCGCCAATGGCCGAAATAACGCCGTCCGTGATCTCGACGTCGACGCGACGCCCGTCCAGGATGGTGTTACGCAGGAGCATCGCCGCGCACCTTTCGCATCTCGGCGGCGAGGGCGGAGGAGGCGAACGGGCCGTCACCCTCGAGCGCGGTGACGATGCGGTCGAACACTTCGGGAGTTTTGTTCTGGCTCAATTTCAGCCGGGCATCGAAGCGGGTCACTCGCAGACGCATCCCCACCGTTCCGCGAGCGATCCTGCGCGCGGCGTTCTCGTCGAGGTCGAGGCTGACCGGTTCCGGCATCTGGCTCTCGAAATGGTCGACCAGGTCGTCGAGTACCTCGAAGTTCTCGGCGTCGCTCAGGATCTCGGGCACACCGTAGAGGTGAGCGGTGACGTGGTTCCAGGTGGGCACAAACTCGTCGTTGCCATACCAGCCAGGAGAGATGTATCCGTGGGGGCCCTGGATGATGACGAGGATCTCGCGCTGGCCGAGTTCGTGCAGCTGCTCATCGGGCCGGCCGACGTGGCTAACGATGCTGATGCCATCTTCGTTCTCCTCCAGCACCACCGGGTAGTGGGATGCCACCATTCCCGTAGCCGTCGAGGAGACGATCGTCGCCCAGGGATTCTCACGGATGAGGCGTTTGACCTCGTCCGGATCTGTCAGCAGGTAGGTGGGGGTATGGCGCATGGCAATAGCTTGGCGTATGAAACCACGGTCGGCGAGATGCGACGCGGGTGAACGCCGCGCCACCCGTCACAAGTCGCTGGCGGGGGATGTTGTTAGGCCTGGCACACGGGACAGTAGTAGAGCTTCCGCGCCGCGGCGACCTCCATCACGATGGGGGTACCGCACACCCGGCACGGTTTGCCGGTGCGGTGGTACACCCAGTGCCTATCGTCACGGCTGGCCAGCGCCCGCGTGAATTGTTCCTCGTCCAGTCCGTCCATAGTCATCATCTGACCGGTGCTGACCCCGATGTCCAGGAGATAGGTCCAGTCGCGCCACAGAGCCCGCACCGACTCGGCCGGAACCAGCTTTCCCGGTGTGTGCGGGTTGAGTCTCGCCCGGAACAGGATTTCGGCGCGATAGACGTTTCCGATTCCGCTGATCACGGACTGGTCCATGAGGAGCAGGCCTATCGGGGTCGGCTTTTTGCCGATCGTTTTCACCACCCGGTCTTCCGCCTCCACCGGGTCGTCGACCAGCGGGTCGGGGCCGAGTTTCGCCAGCACGGCAGCTACCTGCTCGGGATACAGCACTTCGCAGGCGGTCGGCCCACGCAGGTCGGCGACGGAATGGGAGGTCAGCAGTCGCACCCTGACGGCTCCAATGGGTTCGGCGGGAAAGGTGTCATCCTGCTCCCCCGGGCTGCTGCGCAGCGTTTCCGCCTCCGCCATTCTCAGCCGGGCGCGCCTCGGAGCGCCAATGCTGTGGAGGGAATCCTCGTTCTCCCCTTCGGTGCCCGCCCCCGACGGAGCGGCGCCGGACGCAACGGTCCCGCGTTGGTTGGTCTGCCCCATCCGCCCGTTCGCGGACGACGTCGTCGCATCGGTGGTGATGTCACCGGCGAAATCCCACGCCCCATACATGCCGAGGTGCACGCGAAGCCATAGTCCGCCCGTGAATTCGAGGAACATCTGTTTGCCAACGGCCTTCGCCGACAGCATCGTGCGTCCATCGATCTCTGCCGCGCCGCCGGCGAAACGACCCTGCGGTGACGACGCTGCCACCTGCTCACCGACGAAGTGCCGGGCGAACTGGCGCGTGATCCTGTGGACGGAATGGCCCTCTGGCATGGGGTGCTGGTTCCGCCTAACGGATCTCGTGGCCGGCGATCGCCCCGGTGGTCTCGTACTCCGCGAGCTGCGCGATGCGGCGGGCGTGGCGCTCCTCGCCGGAGAACGGCGTAGTGATAAACGTGTCGATGAACAGCGTGGCGTCCTCGACACTGTGCTGGCGGGCTCCGATGGAGATGACGTTGGCGTCATTGTGCTGGCGGGAAAGTTCTGCCGTTGACACGTTCCAGACGAGCGCGGCGCGAGCACCGGTCACCTTGTTCGCCGCGATCTGCTCACCATTACCCGACCCGCCAAAAACGACACCAAGCGCCTCGACACCGGTCGCCTGGTCGGCCACAACGGCGCGGGCCGCGCTGATACAAAAGCTGGGATAGTCATCCACCGCGTCGTAGGCCTGAGGACCGTGATCGATGACCTCGTGGCCGGCGTTCCGCAGGTGAGCCTGAAGATCCCTGCTGAAGTCGAGGCCTGCGTGGTCGGTCGCGATGTGAATGCGCATGGTGACATTCTACGGAAACGGCACCGGTCGAAAACGCCTCGTGGCCCGGCCGGCAGACCAGCACTACGCACGACAGTCGCTAGCCGTGCCACGTGAATCCTTTGTCAGTGAAACCACTGCGGCATGGCGGACACAATGGCATCAGCCAGCCGGTCCGGGGCCATATTCGGCTTCTGCAACCACCACTCGATACTGCCTGTTATCCCCTCCGCGACGAACCTCGCGATCACGTCCAGCTCCATCTCACCCATCTCCGGATGGGTCCTGACGAAGTTCTCGAGGATGTGACGGCCTGAGATCTCGAAGTGCTGGCAGAGCGAACGGTGCACCGAGGCGTCCTCCCGGTCGAGCAGCGTCAACTCGAACATGCGGCGATTGCGCTCAACCAGTGCAACAACCGCCTCGACGGTGCGCCGGGTGGTGGCATCCGTCGTTTCTTCCGCCCTGGCCCTCTGCGCGTAGTCGGCCGCCCTGACCCGGTCCAATTCACGGCTGACCGCCGATGCCAACAACGCGCCCGGGGATAAGTAGTGGTTGTAAAACGTCGCGCGGTTGATCCCGGCTCGGCGAGCGACCTCAGCCACGGCTATCTCCGATACGGGTTTCTCGCTGGCGAGGTCGAAAATTGCCTTGGTGAGTGCCGATTGTGTCTGCAGAATGCGTGAGTCGACCATAACGACCCCCATCTCTCAGTGATGATGCCGCGTTGAGGGGCCGGCGTCTTCCGGTACGCGGTGCCACGAGCATAAGCCTCCGCGGCCTGCATGTCATCGTAACTTTTCCATCAGGGTGAGATTCATCTCGGGCCTAGTCAAACCAGCAATTATGAGCGCAGACTGGAGAACACCGGTTTTCTTCAATTAGGAGGCCCTCATGCAAGGGGTTACCACCGAACAACTGCTTCCCGTTCTCTCACCGGGGCGGCACCGCAACCCACGTCGCGGAGCCTGCTTCATGGAGTACGCGTCATACCTCGCCGGGCTGTGCTGGAGCGATCATCCATCCTGCACACACCCGTCCGTGGCGGCGCTCGCTCGCCTGGTGAACGACGTGACCTCTGACGAGGCACGTTCCCGACTCACCACCCTTATCCCATCCGTCGTCGGCTTGGTCGGCAACGATCCCCGCGTCCCCCTGGTCGTCTCGGCGCTTGCCGCCTCGACCGCCCTGCCGATCTCCAGTGAAATTCGCCAGCGCGCTCTCGCCGCCGGACTCCTGAGGTGCGAGAGACTCCTCGCCAACTACTCAGGACCGGTCACGGACCGTGCACGGGTGACCGTGCGGGCCGCCCTCGACCGGGCACCCGGGGCTGAGGCGTGGGCACGCGCATTCGAGGGTGAGGACTCGGTCACCAAACCACGTCCCATTGCCGTCTCGGATGAGGCAATCCTCCGTGCTTCCGTCATCGGTATCGCCGAGGCTTGTGTCTTCAACCCCGATGACCGACTGGTCAGCCTGCTGACCACCGTGATCGCGGAATCTCAGGAGATTCTCCGCCCGGAACCAACCAAGACAGGGTCGGGCCGCGTACTGCAATACACCTGAATAAGCACGACCGAGTAATGCTGGGGCGGGATCCGTTGATCCCGCCCCAGCATTCTGTTTTATCGAAGCAACTGCTGTCACCTGTCTCACACGGACGGATGTGTGTGAACTGGGTCGCTCGCCGCTGTGGCGGAGACTGTTCGCATTAGGCTGAAAGTCGAACAATCCCCGCTTCGAAGGAGCTAAGTCGTGCCAGGAGAAAATCTCACCCGTATCGAGGCGCAGGAGCGTAAGGCTCTGTTGGACGTGACGTCCTACAACGTCACCCTTGACCTGACGACCGGGGAGGAAATCTTCCGCAGCACCACCACGGTTATTTTCACCGCGGTCGCCGGTGCATCCACGTTCATCGATGCCATCACCCGTACCGTTCACTCGGTGACCCTGAACGGTGTGGAGCTTGACCCGGCCGACGTCAGCGACGGGATCCGCATCCAGCTGGATGATCTCGCCGAGTCGAACGAACTCACCGTTGTCGCGGACGCCGAGTACACCAACACGGGCGAGGGCCTGCACCGTTTTGTTGACCCCGTAGACAACGAGGTGTACCTGTACACCCAGTTCGAGGTTCCGGACAGCCGCCGCGTCTTCGCCGTCTTCGAGCAGCCCGACCTCAAAGCCACCTTCCAGTTCACCGTCACCGCACCGTCCGCGTGGGAGGTTGTCAGCAATTCGGTGACCCCCCAACCCGAGATGCTCGACGACAGCCGTTCGGTCTGGTCGTTCTCCCCCACCCAGGTGATGTCGAGCTACATCACCGCGCTGGTCGCTGGCCCGTACTCCGTTATCCGCAGTGAACTCACCAGCACCGACGGCCGGGTCATTCCTCTCGGACTCTTCGCCCGCAAGTCGCTGAGCGAGTTCCTCGACGCCGACTACATCTTCGAAAAGACGCGCCAGGGATTCGCCTACTACGAGGAAAAGTTCGACTACCCGTACCCGTTCCCTAAGTACGACCAGCTCTTCGTCCCCGAGTTCAACGCCGGGGCGATGGAAAATGCCGGCGCCGTCACCTTCACCGAAACCTACGTTTTCCGCTCGAAGGTCACCGACGCTATCAAAGAACGCCGGGTTGTCACGATCCTGCACGAGCTCGCCCACATGTGGTTCGGCGACCTCGTGACGATGAAGTGGTGGAACGACCTCTGGTTGAACGAGTCCTTCGCCGAATGGGCCTCCACGATCGCGACCGCCGAGGCCACCGAGTGGACCGAGGCCTGGACAACATTCCAGGCCATGGAAAAGAGCTGGGCATACCGCCAGGACCAGCTGCCCTCCACCCACCCCGTTGTGGCCACCATCAACGATCTCGAGGATGTCCAGGTCAACTTCGACGGCATTACCTACGCAAAGGGCGGCTCGGTGCTGAAGCAGCTCGTCGCGTGGGTCGGTATCGATGCCTTCTTCGCTGGTGTCGGTGCGTACTTCAAAAAGCACGAGTACGGCAACACCGAACTGGGCGACCTGCTCGCCGAGCTCGAGACCACCAGCGGCCGCCAGCTCGACGAGTGGTCGAAGCTGTGGTTGGAAACAGCCGGGGTCAACACCCTCCGGCCGCAGATCGACGTAGACGACGCCGGGGTTATCACCGCCTTCTCGGTCCAGCAGTCCGCCGTCGAGGATTACCCCACCATCCGCCCGCACCGCCTGGCGATCGGTTTCTATTCGATGGCCGAGGGTTCCCTCCGTCGTGTCCACCGCGTCGAGTTGGATGTCGACGGCGAGGTGACCGCTGTGCCCGAGCTCGTTGGGCTGCAACGCCCCGACCTGGTCCTACTCAACGACGACGACCTCGCTTATGCAAAGATTCGCCTCGATGAGGCCTCCCTCGCCACGGCGATCGAACACCTCGCCGCCATCGAGAACCCGCTGGCCCGCTCCATCGTCTGGGGATCCACCTGGGACTCCACCCGCGATGCCGAGACCAGTGCAAGCGACTACGTTCGCCTGGTCCTCGGCAACATCGCCACGGAAACCGAAAGCACAACGCTGCGCACCACCCTTGGCCAGCTGGGAACCGTGGCTCGGATGTATGTGGCACCCGAGCGTCGTTCCGAAACGATCGAAGCGGTCGGCGACGCCCTGTGGACACTGGCCACCGAGGCAGAAGCCGGTTCCGACGCACAGTTCCAGTTCGTGAAGTTCTTCGCAAACATGGCCTCCACCCCGGCACACGCCGCGACCCTTGCCCAACTGCGCGACGGGTCCCTCAGCCTGCCGGGGTTGACCATCGACACCGACCTGTCCTGGGAGTTGTTGGAGGGGCTCGTCCTTGCCGGCGCTGCCGGGGCGGACGACATCGCCGCGGCGCTCAGTGCGGACAACACCGCAAATGGCCAGCAGGCCGCGGCACGAGTCAGCGCCACGATCCCTACCATCGACGGTAAGCGGGAGGCCTTTGCGTCTCTCGCCGACAGCGACAAACTGCCGAACGCAATCGTGCGCAGCGTGACGGTCGGATACGGTCATGTCAACAACCCGGCAAGCCTCGAGCCGCTGGTCGCGCCGTACTTCGACGTGGTCGAACGAGTCTGGAACGAGCGCAGCTACAGCATCGCCCAGTCGTTTGTGGTGGGGATGTACCCGACGGCGCTCGCGTCGCAGGAACTGGTGGACGCCACCACTACCTGGCTCGCCGCGCACACCGACATTCCGGCGCTGCGACGCCTGATGGTGGAAAACCTTGCCGGCGTGGAGCGTGCGCTCCTCGTCCAGGCGAAGGACAACGGCTAAACCGCTCCAACCGGGTGCGCGCGCGGCTGCCACAGCGTGCGCACCCGGCCCTGCGGGGTCAGCTCCAACATGAAGATCGAACAGGTGGGAACATTCTTATGATCGAAGCATTCGGACTGACCAAGCGGTACGGCGCCAAAACCGCCGTCGATGGGATCAGCTTTAGCGCACTACCCGGGGTGGTAACCGGGTTTCTCGGACCTAACGGTGCCGGCAAATCCACGACCATGCGTATGATCGTGGGGCTTGACCGCCCAAGCGATGGTCACGTCACCGTAAATGGCAAGCCATACGAGCAGCACCGGGCGCCCCTGCACGAGGTCGGCGCATTGCTCGATGCGAAGGCTGTCCACACCGGACGGAGCGCTCTCAACCACCTGCTGGCCATGGCGGCGACCCACGGAATTGGACGCAAACGCGTCAACGAGGTGATCGCCATTACCGGCCTTGAGTCCGTGGCCCGCAAGCGGGTCGGCGGTTTTTCGCTCGGCATGGGCCAGCGGCTTGGCATCGCCACCGCCCTGCTCGGCGACCCGGCGACCCTCATCCTCGACGAACCTGTCAACGGTCTCGATCCCGAGGGCGTGATCTGGGTTCGCACCCTCGCGCGGCAACTCGCCGCCCAAGGCAGGACGGTCTTTCTCTCCTCGCACCTGATGAGCGAGATGGCCCAGACCGCCGACCACATCATCGTCCTCGGCCGCGGCAAGGTCATCGCCAACGCCCCCGTCGCTGACATCATTGCGCTGTCCACCGGCACCGCCGTGCGGGTCCGCACTCCCGACGTCGTCCGGCTCGGACAGGTACTCACCGGCGACGGTGCGACGATCGTGGCTGCCGGAGAACCGAATGTGATCACGGTCACCGGGCTGACGGCGGCGCGCATCGGTGAATTGTCCGCCGCGGCCGCGGTTGTCCTGCACGAGCTGACCCCCGCCAGCGGCACCCTCGAGGACGCCTACCTGAAACTCACCGAAGATTCCGTCGAATATCACGCCGGCACCGTCGGCACGGAGGCAGTCCGATGACAACCACGATCCCCAGCACCACCGCCCAGCTGTCGCCCGGTCGTGGCCTCACCTTCGGCGGCATTCTTGCCTCCGAGTGGATCAAACTCCGCACGCTCCGCTCCACGGTGTGGTGTTACGCCGCCATGGTTGTTGTCACCGTCGCGCTCGGGTTGCTTATCGCGTCGGTGTTCGGGAGCCAGGCGACCACTGCCGTATCGGGTGCAGAAGCACAGAACACCCTGATGCTCGCCGCGACCGCGTCCGTCGGCTTCAGCCAACTTATTGCGTGTGTGCTGGGGGTTCTTGTTATCACCGGCGAGTATGGCACCGGCATGATCCGGTCGACCTTCACCGCTGTGCCAAGGCGGCTTCCCGCCCTCGCCGCGAAGATCCTGGTTTTCGCCGTTGTGACGTTCCTCGTCAGTGCCGTCGCGGTGGGGATCACCGCCCTCATCGCCGCACCGATCCTCTCCGGGGCGGGTGTGGAAGTGGATCTCGCTGACTCGGGGCTGCTGCTCTCCCTGCTCGGCGCCGCCCTCTACCTGACCCTCATCGGCGTTCTCTCCCTCACCATTGGCGCGATAATCCGAAACAGTGCGGGAGGAATTGCTGCCGCAATTGGCTTGGTACTCGTAGTGCCGACGCTGCTGCAAATTCTCGGTGGGCTCACCCAGTCAACGTTTGCGATAAACCTTGCGTCCTTTACCCCCAGCGAGTCAGGTTCGACCATGTATACCTACGGGGAGACGCCGGCGAGCTCGGGCGGGTTCATCTCCCTCGATCCCACGCAGGGCGGCCTTGTCCTTGTGGCGTGGGTGCTTGTACTGGCGGCCGTCGCCGGAGTCACCCTCAAACGACGAGACGTCTGAGCGGCGGCAACCTTGCCACGCTTCGGGGGCAGTCCTGAGCGCACATCCAGAGCGTGTGAAATAGAATCGAGCGCGTATGGATACTCTCACCTGGGACGGCTTCTGGGCCAACGTCAACAACTTCAGCGACATGTACGCCAAACCGATCTCCGTGGTCATTATCATCGCGGTCGCGATCG
>JAODAO010000364.1 GCA_025463465.1 Glaciihabitans sp.
TGCTGACGTCCGAGCCCACGGCAACCCCCGGCCGGAACGTCCTTGGGCCCGGACGCGTCACCGACGTGTCCTTCAGCGGCGTGAGCACCCAGTACCAGGTCGCGCTGCCCGGCCTCGGCACCGTGGTGGTGTTCGCCCAGAACATGGTGTTCGGGCCGGTGGTGAACCTCGGCGCCGAGGTCTGGGTTGCCTGGTCCACCGACCACGGCTTCGGGTTGTCTGACGACCCGGCGCTAACCGGCTCCCGCTTCCCCGCAGACACCTCCACCCGGTCCATCGCCACCCAAACCCGGGACGACCTGCTCGCGGAGCTCGAGGCGAGCTGAGATGGCCTTCGCAGCGTTCTCCGGCGGCACCACAACGGCGGAGCCGGCCGTCCGCAGGAAAAGCCCCGTCGCGCTGATCCTGCTGTTACCCGGGCTCGCCTACCTTGTGTTGTTTTTCCTCACCCCGCTCGTCTCGCTGGTCCTGACCTCGCTTCAGGCGCCCGTCGAATTCGGCGACGTCGGGCAGTTCCAGCCGGCGTTCAAATGGGAGAACTACGTCGCCGTCGTCGACACGTACTGGCCGCACTTCCTCCGGTCGTTCGCCTACGCCATCGCCGCGACCGTCTTCGCCCTGCTGATCAGCTTCCCGCTGGCATACTTCATCGGGGTGAAGGCACGCGCATGGCCGCTGCTGCAGGCCCTGATGCTGACCCTGGTGATCGCCCCGTTCTTCATCTCGTTCCTGCTGCGCACCCTCGCCTGGAAGCAGCTGATGTCCGACGACTCCGCCGTGGTGGTCGCCCTCAAATACCTCAGCCTGCTCGGCCCGACCGACCATCTCACCGGCACAGCGTTCTCGGTGATCTTCGGGCTCACCTACAACTTCATCCCGTTTATGACCCTGCCGATCTACACCACGCTGGAACGACTCGACGTGCGCTTCCTGGAGGCCGGCGCCGACCTGTATGCCAGCCCGGCAACCACGTTCTGGAAAGTGACCGTGCCACTGTCCATGCCCGGGGTGGTGTCCGGCACCCTGCTGACATTCATCCCGGCCTCGGGTGACTACATCAACGCCAGCTCCAGCTTCCTCGGCTCCACCAACACCTCCATGGTCGGAAACGTGATCGAGGCCAACTTCATCGACCTGCTCAACTACCCAGAGGCCGCGGCGTTGTCGGTCGTCCTGATGGCCGTAATCCTCGCGCTGGTCGCCTTCTACGTCAAACGAAGCGGAACGGAGGACCTGCTGTGACCGCCACCATCACGCCGCCCCACCCGACCCCCGGGCTCCCTGCGAAACGCGAAACTCCGCGCCGCCCCCGGCTATCGCTGGGAAAATGGCTGCTCCCGGTCTACAGTGCCCTCGCGCTGGTCTTTTTGCTTGTGCCAATCGCATACACCTTTGTGTTCTCGTTCAACGACTCTGGCAAATCCAACATCATCTGGCGCGGTTTCACACTCGACAACTGGCTGCACGTCTGTGAGGCCCAGGGGGTCTGCGCAGCATTCGGTACAAGCATCCTCGTCGGTGTTGTCGCCACCCTGATCGCCACCACCCTTGGCACCTTTATGGCCATCGCGCTTGTCCGCTACAGGTTCCGCGGCCGTGCGTTCCTCAGCCTGCTGCTGTTCCTTCCGATGGCCACCCCCGAGGTTGTCCTCGGCGCCGGCCTCGCCGCCCAGTTCCTCACCGCCGGTGTCGCCAAGGGCCTGCTCACGATCATCCTGGCCCACGCACTGTTCTGCCTCAGTTTTGTGGTGGTGACGGTCAAGGCCCGGGTTGCGAGCCTCGACCCCGCGCTGGAGGAGGCAGGCCGGGACCTCTACGCCTCACCCATGCAGGTGTTCTGGCGCATCACCTTCCCGTTGCTGCTGCCCGGCATCACCGCGGCCGCCCTGCTGTCCTTTGCCCTCAGCTTCGATGACTTCATCATCACCCGGTTCAACAACGGCCCCGTCGAGACGTTCCCCGTCTACATCTACACCGCGGCCGCCCGGGGCCTGCCCGCCGAAGCCAACGTCATCGCCTCTGCTGTATTCATCCTGGCAATCGTGCTGGTCATCACCGGCCAGCTCACCAGCGCGGCACGGGCGGCACGATCCAGCTGAGAGGTGTTCGCGGCCGGGTAGCGCGGCAGGGGATCTAGCGCAGCAAGGGGATGTCGCGTAGCGGCAAGATGTCGCCCAGGAGAGGGATGTCGCTCAGAAGGCGATCCGGATCCCGCCGACGGGCACCCCGGCGCCCAGGACTTTCTCAAGGGTGGCGGCGAGGACGGCGTCCGCGCCGGAGCGCTGTACCGTGCCGTTGGCGACGAGGAGTTCGAGGGCGACGAGGGTGGCGGCTCGCAGGCTGCCGTCCAGGACCTTCACGGCCACGGCGGTGCCATTACCGGCCGCCATCACCATCACCCCTTCTGCACCCAGCTTGGCGACGATACCGAGGGTGCTGATGGTGATCGTGTTGGCCCGCCCGGGGCCGTCGATTGCCCAGGGGTGACCCAGGAAGGCGCTGCTCAGCGCGGCGGTGTCGTTGTCCCTGCCGCTGGCGATGCGGCCGATGGCCCTGGCCAGCCCGGTGAGGCTCACGGCATGGACGGGTGCCCCGCAGCCGTCGACGCCGCTGTGTGAGACGGGTTCACCCGTGAACTCCTCGACGACCTCCCGAATGAGCAGCTGGAGGGGATGGCCGGGGTCGAGGTAGCTTTCGAGTGGCCAGCCGTTTGTGACGCAGGCGAGCAGAAACGCGGCGTGTTTGCCCGAGCAGTTCATGTAGATAGGCGCGGCGCTGCCACCGGCAACGGCGAGGGCCGTGCGGGATGCGGAGTCGCCCAGCCAGTCTGCCGGGCAGCCCAGGGCGTCCTCAGCGATGGAACCGCTGGTCAGGATTTCCCTGACCACCCGGATGTGCTCCGGGGTGCCAGAGTGGCTGGCGCTGGCGAGAGCCAGCCGTTCACCCTCCAATTCGACTCCGCTGCGCAGCACGGCGATCGCTTGCAGCGGCTTCATCGTCGAGCGTGGGTAAATGAGGGCAGCGGGATTACCGAGGTTACGAATGACTTCGCCCGAGGCATCCACCAGCACCGCCACACCAAGATGGCGGGATTCGACCATTCCGCTGCGCTTGAGGACGGCAAGTTCAATGCAGTCCTCGAGCGCAAGCGGCTGGGCGGATGTCACGGGGTCACGGTCGCGGGTGGTCGTTACAGCGCGGCGAAAGCCTCGTCGAGCACGGACAGCGCGTCAAGCAGCAGCTCGTCGCTGATCGCGAGGCTCGGCAGGAAGCGCAGCACGTTGCCATACGTGCCGGCGGTGAGCACGATCACCCCGTGCTGGGCGGCGTAGCTGGCAATAGCGGTCACCGCGGCGGCGTTGGGTTCGTGGGTTCCCGGCTGGACCAGTTCGATGGCGACCATCGCGCCGATGCCGCGGACTTCGCCGATGATCGGGTACTTCTCCTGGAGGGCGCTAAGCCCGGTCTTCAGGACGTTCTCGATGCGGCGGGCCTCGGCCAGCAGGCCGAGGGACTCGATCTGTTCGAACACGGCGATGGCGGCGGCGGTGGCGACAGGGTTGCCACCGAATGTGCCGCCGAGGCCGCCGGGCTGCGCGGCGTCCATGATCTCGGAGCGACCGGTGACACCGGCCAGCGGCAAGCCACCGGCGATGCCCTTGGCGCTGAGGACCAAATCGGGGACGAGGCCGAAGTGCTCGCTGGCGAAGTAGGCGCCGGTGCGGGCCATTCCGCTCTGGATCTCATCGGCGATGAACACGATGCCGTTGGCGGTGCACCAGTCCTGCAGGGCGGGGAGGTAACCGGCGGCGGGAACCTGGAACCCGCCTTCACCCTGGATGGGTTCGACGACGAGGCAGGCGAGGTCGGTCGCGCCAACGGTCTTCTCCAGGTAGGAGATGGTGCGCTTGGCGGCGGTGGCCCCGTCGAGCCCGTCGTGGAACGGGTAGGAGTTCGGTGCACGGTAGACGTCACCGGCGAACGGGCCGAAGCCGGTGGAGTACGGGGCGGCCTTGAAGTTCATGGCCATGGTCAGGTTGGTGCGGCCATGGTAGGCATGCTCCAGGACGGCGATGCCGCCGCGCCCGGTGTATTTGCGGGCGATTTTGACCGCGTTCTCAACGGCCTCCGCACCCGAGTTGACCAGGACGGTCTTTTTGGCGTGGTCACCGGGGGTGTGTTCGGCGAGCAGCTCGGCCACGCGGATGTAGCCCTCATACGGGGTGATGGTGAAGAGGGTGTGGGTGAAGTCGGCGAGCTGCGCCGAAGCGGCATCCACCACGGCGTCATCGGTGTGGCCAATGGTGGTGACACCGATGCCGGCGCCGAGGTCGATGAACTGGTTGCCGTCGATGTCGACGACGATCGCGCCGTGCGCCTTCGCGATGTACACGGGAAGCACGGAGGACACCCCGACGGGCACCACGGCCTCGCGCCGGCGGTGCATGGCCTGCGAGAGCGGCCCGGGAATCGGGGTGACGAGAAGACGTTCCGTGGGGAAAGTCGGAATACTGGGAACCGCGATCGTGTCAGTCATGATGGAGACGAGCTTAGCCGCCAGCACCGACTGCGATAAAAAGGACAAACCATGAATCTTGACCACTCCTACGCCGTTTCGGTGCGCTGGACGGGCAACCGCGGCACCGGCACCAGTTCCTACCGCGCGTACGGCCGCGACCACGTCATCAGCGCCGGTACCGACCGCACCCTGCTTGGCTCCAGCGACCCCGTGTTCCACGGCGACGCGGACCGGTGGAACCCGGAGGAGCTGCTGCTCGCGGCCCTCAGCCAGTGCCACCTGCTCAGCTACCTGCACGTTGCCGCCAGCCACGGCGTTGTTGTGGTGGATTACCAGGACGACGCCGTCGGCACGATGACGCAGACGCGTGACGGCGGAGGCCACTTCACCTCGGTCACCCTTCGCCCCGTTGTGACGATCAGCGGAGACAATGCCGAGCTCGCCCGAGAGCTGCACAAGGAGGCCAGCGGCAAGTGTTTTATCGCCGCCTCGATGAACTTCCCGGTCGGCCATGAGCCGACGATAGTCGTCACCTGATGGTCGACTCCCAGCCTTGCCGGGTGGATTCTTAGGGGATCGTAACCGGCTGGGAAGGGCGAATGGCAGTGCGCGTCCAGATCAATGCGTCAGACTGGGATCTGTTTTTGTTTCCTACAGGAAGGCGCGTTGTGCGCAAAACTGCTGCACTTGTTCTGGCCGTTGGTTTGATGGCATCCCTCGCCGCGTGTTCCACTTCGGGCAACGAAGAGGTCGCGGCGGAGGATTGCACCCCCACCGCGTCCGGTTCTGTCTCTGACGCGCTGGATATCACCGGCGCCTTCGGTGAGGCGCCAGAGGAGACCCTCACGGATGTTCCGCTGACCGTCACCGCCTCCGAGCGCACCGTGATCAGCAAGGGTGATGGCGCCGTCGCGGCGTCCGGTGACACCCTCACCATCGACTACACGATCTACAACGGCGAGACCGGCGCGCAGATCGAAACCACCACGTATGACGGCGAGGGCCTGGCCCAGTTGACCGTTGGTTCCGGGCTTCCCGTCCTCGACGACACCCTGCTCTGCTCGACCGAGGGCAGCCGTGTTGTGGGCATCGGAACGGCCGAGGGCCTCACCGATGAAGGCCTCGCCGCCTTCGACCTCACCGCCGAGAGCTCGATCGTTGTTGTCGCCGACGTTGTGACCGTCGAGGCGACTCCGGAGGCCGTTGTTGTTGAGCAGGAGTTCCCGAAGGCCACGGGTGAAGCCCAGGCTCTGCCCGACGGCTTCCCCGCCATCGGTGTTTCGGTTGCCGATGACGAGGCTGGCACCCCGACGGTGACCATCCCCGACGGTGACGCTCCGACCGAACTCCAGGTCGCCACCCTCATCAAGGGAACCGGCGACGTTGTGGGACCCGCCGCCGATGTTCTCGTCAACTACCAGGGCATCGTCTGGGGCAGCAAAACCGTCTTCAACGACAGCTGGGCAAGCGGCGCTCCCGTCCAGTTCAACACCGGTGGGGTAGTGCAAGGATTCACCGCCGCCATCGAGGGCCAGACCGTTGGCTCGCAGGTGCTCGTGACCGTTCCCCCCGCCGCCGGTTATGGAGACGCTGGTCAGCCATCCGCTGGCATCTCCGGCACCGACACGCTGGTGTTCATCATCGACATCGTGGGTGAAGGCCCCGCCGACGAGTAGCCAACCGGCATCGCACCAACAAGGCCGCCCGACCAGCTGACCAGCTGGCCGGGCGGCCTTTTTGTAGCAGGACCAACAGGACCGCAGCCGTGCAGGAGCTGGGTTGCGTCACAAAGGGGGATGTCGCCTGGCCGACTCTTTCGGGCCGACCCGGCGACATCCCCCTGCCGTGCAGTGCTGTGTCTGTTCGCGACGAGGGTCAGGCCGACGCGGCTGCCAGTGCCTCGAACGCGTCCTCGATGACGGAGGCTGCATCGTTGATGAGTTCCTCGCTGATCACCACGCTCGGCATGATGCGCAGGACCGAATCCCAGCTGCCGGCGTCGAGGGCGATCACGCCGTGGGTGGTGACGTATTTGAGCACAAACGCCAGCGCCTCCGGGTTCGGGGTCTTTGTGCCGGGTTTGACCAGCTCAACGCCGAACATCGCACCCTTGCCGCGCACGTCGCCCACGATGTCGAAACGGTCGGCCCAGTCTCCGATGCGGGCCCAGAGCGCTTTCTCGACCCGCTGCGCCTGCTCGAGCAGGCCGTCGCGCTCGATGATGTCGAACACGGCCAGCGCAGCCGCGGTGGACACCGGGTTACCACCGAAGGTGCCGCCGATGCCGCCGGGCTGGACGGCGTCCATGATCTCGGCGCGACCGGTGACGGCGGCGAGCGGGAACCCGCCGGCGATGCCCTTGGCGGTGGTGATCAGGTCGGGCACAACACCGTGGTGCTCGATCGAGAACCAGACACCCGTGCGGGCAAGGCCGGCCTGGATCTCGTCGGCGACGAAGACGATGCCGTTCTCGGTGCAGAACTCGCTGAGGCGTTTGAAGTAGCCGGGGGCGGGGATGATGATTCCACCATCGCCCTGGATCGGCTCGACAAAGAACGCCGCGACCTCGCTCGCCCCGATGTGGGTGTTGATGTAGTCGATGGTCTTCTCAGCGGCTTCCTCGCCGGACAGTCCGTCGCGGTAGGGGTAGCTGATCGGCACGCTGTAAATCTCGCCGGGGAACGGGCCCATCCCGGCGCGCTCCGGCCAGGGGCGGTAGGTCATCGCCATGGTCAGGTTGGTGCGGCCGTGGAAGGCATGGTCGAGGGCGACGATGGCGCGGCGGCCCGTGAACTTGCGGGCAATCTTCACCGCGTTCTCAACGGCCTCTGCACCGGTGTTGACGAGGATGGAGTGCTTCTCGAAGTCGCCGGGGGTGATTTCGGCCAGCTTCTCGGCCACCCTCACGTAGTTCTCATACGGGGTGACGGTGAACAACGTGTGGGTGAGCTTGCCGGCCTGGGCGGCAGCGGCGGCGGCGACCTCGGGGTGCGCGTGGCCGATGGTGGTCACACCGATGCCACAACCAAGGTCGATCAGCTGGTTGCCGTCGACGTCGACGAGGATCGCGCCTGAACCATGGTCCATGTAGATATTCGCAAGGGTGCCGGCACCCCGGGACACGCTGCGCTCCCGTCGTTCCTGGAGGGCAACCGACTTGGGGCCGGGCAGCTCGGTGAGAAGTTTTCGCGCTTGGGGAACCGTGAACGTCATACCTGCCACAATACGACGCGAATGCGCGGGATCCCTGTAGGTTGGCCATCGTGCGATTCGGTGGCATCAGGCGAGGGCAATATGGCGCCCCGCCGGTCGGGGCAAGCCCCAGCCGACCCGGCGTGATCACCCTCGCGGCAACCGTTGATTCGACGGGGTCAGCTCACCACCTGCTAGCTCCTCATCTTCCAGCTCACCGTCTTTCAGCTGCCCCGCTGTCAGCTCACGTTGCTGGAGCGCTGACGTCGGCGCAGCGCGCCAACGATCCCGGGCGTGAACTCGCTCGTCGCGCTGCAGCCTCGCTGCTCGGCATCGACCCGTCGATGGTCAAAATCGGCGCTCACTGCTCCTACTGCGGCGGAAGCCTCGGAATCAATCACGGCACCCCCGTTGTTGTGTCGCCGGCCGACACACCGGTGTGGGTGAGCATCAGTCGTGTGCCCGGCCTTGTGGTCGCCTCGGCGAGCCTGGCCGGTCGCGTTGGGGTCGATATCGAATCGATCACCCGGATGAGCAGGGCGCCGGTGGATGCCGTAGCGCTGCACCCTCGGGAACTGCGGGAGATTGCCGGGCTCCGCGAGCTCGCGACCCTGACGCCGGCGGGCCTCGACCGTGCAACGACCCTGCACTGGACGCGCAAGGAAGCCCTGCTCAAGGCGACCGGGCACGGGCTGCGTATCCCACCGGCGAGCATCGACCTCTCCGGCATCGGTGGGGGACAAGTTGTCCTCCGCGACGCGCCAGGGGAGGTCTCCGGCCTGCTGAGCACCCTCGGTGCCCGGGCGGTGTTCGCAACCCTGCGGGTAGCGGAACTCCTATCTGGCGGTGCTGATGCAGGCAGCGTTGATGCGGACAGCACTGATGCATGCCGCGCCGATGCCGACAGCGCCGATGCCGACATCGTGGGTAACACCTGTGTCCTTGAGCGCCCGTGAGGGAACCCGGTTCGGGGGTCGGTCAGCGTGCAGGGCGCTCCGGCAGGGGCGGGAGAGCGGTGTTGTGCAGCCAGAGGGCTAATAGCGGGCCGACATCCACCTGGCTCATTTCCTGGCTGAGTGCCCGTGCGTGGTCGACGAAGTCTGCGGTGGTGACGGTGCCGTGGCGGTGCCTGGCGGCCCAGCCACGCAGGATGGCGAAGAAAGTCTCGTCACCGACGGTGAGGCGCAGCGCGTGCAGGGTGAGGGCGCCGCGTTTGTAGACGCGGTCGTCGAACATCAGCTTGGGGCCCGGGTCAGCCAGGAGCAGGTCCTGGGGGGATGCATCCAGGCGCGACCAGTGGTGGCGGGCATGCTCGT
Organism: Glaciihabitans sp.; assembly: GCA_025463465.1. Taxonomy (GTDB): domain Bacteria; phylum Actinomycetota; class Actinomycetes; order Actinomycetales; family Microbacteriaceae; genus Glaciihabitans. The sequence goes on from JAODAO010000364.1 coordinate 9,028, forward strand.
CGGCGGTGCGCGCGTTGATCGGCCGGGCGCGGCGGAACGCGGGGTCGCCATCGGAGGCGGCCAGGATTGTGCCTTTGGATTCCGACCAGAGCCACTCGGCGTAGCAGGCGAAACCCTCGTGCAGCCAGATGTGCTGCCACGCCGACGCCGTGACGCTGTTTCCGAACCACTGGTGGGCGAGCTCGTGGGCGATGAGCCGCTCGGAACCGCCGTTGCCGTCGATGTGGTTGCGGCCGAAAACGGCGAGCCCGTGGGCCTCCAGCGGAATCTCCAGCACGTCGTCGGTGACCACGATGACGTAGTTGGCGAACGGGTATGGGCCGAACAGCTCGCTGAAAACATCCACCATTTTGGGATGGTCGACGAAGTCGTGCGTGACGCTGGCGAGCATGTTGCTGGGGAAAAGCACACGCTGCGGGACGGGGCCGGGGGAGATGACCCGTTCGTCGTACACACCGATCTGCACGCTGGCAAGATACGGGGCGACGGGTTCGGTGGCGGAGAAGGTCCAGGTGGTGCGGCTGCCGTGGGCGGCACGGGCGGTCAGCGCGCCGGTGCCGGCGACGCGGTACGGGCTGTCGCAGCTGATGCGGGTCTGCATGGGGGCCTTGGCGCCGGGACGGTCATCGCAGGGAAACCAGGTGGAGGCGCCGTTGGGCTGGCCGGCGACGAGGACCCCGTCGGTGAGTTCCTCCCAGCCGACCTCACCCCAGGCGCTGACGGCGGGGTGGGGGAAACCGGCGTAGCGGATCATCACCGAAAATCCCTGGCCGGCGGCGAGAGGGGTGGCCGGTCGAATCACGAGTTTGCCGGCGCTCTGCGAGAACTTGGCGACCCGGGTGCCGTTGACACTCACCTTGCTGGCGACGAGGCCGGCGAGGTCGAGGCTGAAGCGGGACAGTTTTTGGGTGGCGGCGGCCGTGATGATGGCCGTGCCCTCCATGCGGTTGGTGCGCACCCGGTAGTCAAGATCGAGGTCGTAGCCGCGCACCGTGTAGCCGCCGTTGCCGCTGCCGGGAAGGTACGGGTCACCGCCGTCGAGCGCGCCGTGTTTGCCGGTTGGACCCGTTTTATCTGTCGGGTTGTCGGTCGATTTACCTGTCGATTTACCGGCCGGGACGGGGTCGCGGGGGGCTGGGGGATCGGTGGGAGCCATTACCCGCCAGTCTTCCACGGACCGATGGGATTTCCCGCCCAGCGGCTGCCGTCCGGCACCCGCTCGCCGCGCATCACCAGCGAGGCCGGCCCCACGGTGGCGTTGCGAGAAATCACGGCGGCGGGGAGGACAACACTGTGCGGGCCGAGGGTGCCGCCGGCTTCGACATCCACCCGGTCCAGGGTCATCACCCGGTCGTGGAACAGGTGCGTCTGCACCACACACCCCCGATTGACGGTGGCGCCGTCGCCGATGGTGACCAGGTCGGCCTCGGGTAGCCAGTACGTTTCGAGCCACACCCCGCGGCCGATCTTCGCTCCGAGGGAGCGCAGCCACCAAGCCAGCGCGGGGGTGCCGGTGGCGGAGCGAGCGAACCAGGGGGCTGCGACCATCTCGACGAACGTGTCGGAAACCTCGTTGCGCCAGACGAACGACGACCACAGCGGGTGGTCGCTCGAGCTGATCCGGCCGACCAGCACCCACTTCGCGGCGCTGCTGACGAGGGCTGCGACGGCCCCGGCGGCAAGCAGGACGGGGCCGGTGAGCACAATGGTCCACCACGGGCCGATCGCCAGCAGCAGCGCCTCGAGACCAAAAAAGATTCCGAGGCCGATCGCGGCGCTGACCATCACCGGGACGAGGCGGAAGGCCTCCCAGATGCCCCGCCAGACCTTGCGACTGAGCGGCGGGTCGAAGGTGCGACTTTCGTCGAACTCGGTGATCGCCCGGCGCAGGCGCACCGGCGGGTTACCCAGCCAGCTCGACCCGTTTTTGGCCTTGCGCGGGGTGGACGACAGCACGGCGACGAGGCCGTTGCGTGGCACCGAGCGGCCGGGGGCCGTGATGCCACTATTGCCGAGGAACGCGCGACGCCCCACGGTCGACTGGTCGATGCGCAGCCAACCGCCGCCGAGCTCATACGAGGCGATCATGGTGTCGTCGGCGAGGAACGCGTGGTCCCCGATGGTGGTCATTGAGGGCAGCAGCAGCACGGTGGATGCTTCCACCCCCGTTCCGACCTTCGCCCCGAGCGCTCGCAGCCATAACGGGGTGGCCAGGCTGGCGTACAGGGGGAACAGAAGGCTGCGGGCGGAGTCGAGCAGGCGTTCGGTTGCCCAGACCTGCCAGCCGACGCGGCTGCGCACCGGGTAGTGGCCGGGGGTGAGGCCGATGCCGAGCAGGCGAACGGCGGCGACGGTCAACAGTGCCAGAAGCAACCCGGCGACGACGGTTGCCAGCGGAAGGGCGGCGAGTGCGCGCCAGGCGGCTTCGCCGATGGTCGCCGCATCGCCAGCGACGAGAACGAGGATCGCCAGGCCGCCGACGAGGGCTGTGACGGGCAGGGCGGACAGCAGGAGGGAGCCGATGCCGTAGGCGAGCAGCCAGCGCCGTGCCGGCGCCGGGCGGGTGTCCGGCCAGTTGTGTTTGGCTTTGCCCTGCCTCTCGGCGGGGGAACCCGCCCAGGCCTGGTCGGCCGGGACGCGACCGTGCACGGCGGAACCCGGGGCGATCTCGGCGCGTTTGCCGATCCTGGTGCCGGGCAGCAGCGTGCTGCGGCTCCCGACGGTAGCGCCGGCGCCAATGCGAATGGGGCCGATGTGGACGCGGTCACCGTCGATCCAGTACCCACTGAGGTCAACCTCGGGTTCGACCGAGGCGCCCTCGCCCACCTGCAGCATGCCGGTAACGGGGGGAAGGGAGTGCAGGTCGACGCCCGCGGCGATCTTCGCGCCGAGGGCCTTGGCGTAGTAGCTGATCCACGGGGCGCCGGCGAGATTCGCGGCACCAACGAGGTGGGCGACCTGCTCGGCGGCCCACAGCCTCAGGTGCACACTGCCGCCGCGGCGGTAGGTGCCGGGTTTCACCCCACGCAGCAGCAGCCTGGCGACACCGGCGGAGATCGCCATCCGGCCGACCGGGGTGATCATCACCAGCAGTCCGACAACCACCAGCCACCACGGTGCCGGCGGCGCCCACGGGAAGAGTCCGAGGGCGGCCAGTACCGCGTTGGCGGTGAGGACGTAGACCAGCCAGCGCAGCCCCACAAGAACGTGAAGCGGGATGCCGAGAAGGGTCTGCACCAGCTGGGTGGACCTGCTGGTGGGGGTGACCTCGTGCACGGGGCCGCTGGTGGCGGGAGCGCGGGAATCGAGCTCACTGGCCAGGGCGCCGATACGCGGGCGGTCGTAGATGTCGGCGACCGTGGTCTCGGGGAACCGGGTGCGGATCGCCGACACAAGCTGGGCGGCCGACAGGCTGCCACCGCCGTGGGCGAAGAAATCGTCGTCTGCGCCAGTGACGGGAACACCGAGGATCGCCGTCCAGTGGCCGGCGAGCCACGCCGCGGTCTCCCCGAGGTCGACGGCGACATCGTTGCCAGTGGATTCCAGCGGCCAGGGCAGGGCGGCTCTGTCCACCTTTCCCGAGGTGCGGGTGGGCAGACTGTCGACAACGGCGACGAGGGGGATAAGCGCGGCGGGCAGCGCGGCGCGCAGCTGCTCGAGCGCGTCGTTGAGGACGAAGTCCACACCGTCGACGAGCGCGATGTACCCAACGAGAACCTGGTTGCCCGAGGGGGTCTTCTGCACAACGGAGGCGGCGCCGGCGACCCCGGGAAGGGCCTGCAGCGCAGCATCCACCTCGCCGAGTTCGATGCGGCGGCCGCCGAGTTTGACCTGGTCGTCCGCGCGGCCCTGGAAGATCAGGCCGGCGGCTTCGAAACGCACGAGGTCGCCGCTGCGATACGCGCGGTCCCAGCCGAGTGACGGCATGGGGGCGTATTTTTCGGCATCCTTTGCCGGGTCGAGGTAACGGGCGAGACCAACCCCGCCGATCACCAGTTCGCCAACCTCGCCCTCCGCGACGGGGCGGCCCTCCGCGTCGACGACGGCGAGATCCCAGCCGTCCAGCGGCAGGCCGATTCGTACGGGTGCCTCCCCGAGCGGGGCGGCACAGGCGACAACGGTGGCCTCGGTGGGGCCGTAGGTGTTCCACACCTCGCGGCCCTCGATAGCGAGGCGTTCAGCGAGCTCTGGCGGACAGGCCTCGCCGCCGAAGATCAACAGGCGGACGAGTTCGAGGGACTCCGCCGGCCACAGGGCGGCCAGCGTCGGCACGGTGGAGACGATGGTGATGTCGTGGGCGATGAGCCACGGGCCAAGGTCAACACCGCTGCGCACGAGGGAGCGCGGGGCGGGGACGAGGCACGCGCCGTGGCGCCAGGCCAGCCACATCTCCTCGCAGGAGGCGTCGAAGGCGACGGATAGGCCGGCGAGGACCCGGTCGGTGGCGTTGATCGGTTCGTCCTGCAGGAAAACCCGGGCCTCGGCATCGACGAAGGCCGCGGCGGAGCGGTGGGTTACCGCGACACCCTTCGGCACACCCGTGGAGCCGGAGGTGAAAATTATCCAGGCGTCGTCGTCGGGTGTGGGAGAACCGACGGAGGGGATGCTGCCGGTGGGGGAGCCGATGACCGGGACAACCGCGGTCGGTGGGATGTGCGACTGCGATGATCCGGACGCGCTGGGGCTGGAGACGCTGGAGTTTGACTGCGCGCGGTACTGCAGGGTGCCGTCCGCGCCAATAACCCCGATCACCTTCGCCTCGGAGAACACGAGCTCGGCGCGTTCCTCTGGATCGTCGGCGTCGACGGGCACGTAGGCGGCCCCCACGCTGAGGGTCGCGAGGATCGAGATGTAGAGGGTGCGGGTGCCAGAGGGAATGCGGATGCCCACCCGGTCGCCGCGGCGGACGCCCGCCGCGCTGAGCTGAGCGGCGGATTCGTTGACCCGCTGCAGCAGTTGGCGGTAGCTGAGCGTGCCGTTTTCATCGGCGAGGGCCGACGACTGCGGGTTGCCGATGGCGCTCTCGCGGAGGATATCCACGAGGGTGCGTTCGGCTGGCGTGCGGTCGCTGGCCAGGAGAAGACCCTGCCCGACAACAACGTTCACCGGTGCCATGTCAGCCATGCGGATCCTTTCTCAACGGATGGGCGTGGGAGTAGGTCAGACGAGCCGGGAGCGTACGCGGCGCAGGTGGACGGAAGGTAAACAACGAGTCGCGGCCTAGCATGGGGGTGTGCGCAAAGTCATAATTCTCGGCTCGACCGGTTCTATTGGTGTGCAGGCCCTCGACGTTATCGCCGCCAACCGCGACCGCTTTGAGGTCGTTGGCCTCGCTGCAGGCAGTAACCGGGAGCTGGTGACCGCGCAGGCTGCCCAGTTCGGGGTAAACCATATCGCCCTCGGGGCCGACGAGGCGTCGCAGCTGGTGCGCAGCGTCGATGCGGATGTTGTCCTGAACGGCATCACCGGGTCGGTGGGACTCGGCCCGACCCTCGCTGTGCTGGAAACCACCGCGACGCTGGCGCTCGCCAACAAGGAAAGCCTCATCGTCGGTGGTGAGCTGGTGAAGGCGAAGGTGCGCCCCGGCCAGCTGGTGCCCGTCGACTCCGAACACTCCGCCATCGCCCAGGCCCTGTTCTCTGGCACCCACGCCGAGGTGCGCCGGCTCGTTTTGACCGCGTCCGGTGGACCGTTCCGCGGCCGTAGCCGCGAGTCGCTGGCCAACGTCACCCCGCGCGAAGCCCTAGCCCACCCCACCTGGGACATGGGGCTGGTTGTGACCACCAACTCGTCCACCCTCGTCAACAAGGGGCTCGAGATCATCGAAGCGCACCTGCTCTTCGATATTCCTTACGACCAAATCGCCGTGACCGTGCACCCGCAGTCGATCGTGCACTCGATGGTCGAATTCATCGACGGCTCCACCATCGC
>JAODAO010000324.1 GCA_025463465.1 Glaciihabitans sp.
GCCGAGGCCGGGCAGCGCGATCTGGTACTGGGTGCTCACGACGCTGAAGGACACGTCGGTCACGCGTCAGGGCCCGAGGACCTTCAGGCCGGGGGTTGTCGTGGGCTCGGACGTCAGCAGCATCAGCTTCTCCGGTCGCACCCCGATGGTGACCTCGCCGGAGTGACGCTGCGCCCGCCGACGGGGAACCTGGATCTTGATGCCGCGTATGTCGACGATCATCGAATCAGCGGAGGCCTCCGTTACGGCTCCGGTGAACAGGTTTGACTGGCCGAGGAAGTTGGCAACGAACGCGGTGCGGGGCAGCTCATACAGCTCCTCGGGCGACCCCATCTGCTCGATCGCGCCCTTGTTCATCACGGCGACGGTGTCTGCCATGGTCATGGCCTCCTCCTGGTCGTGGGTGACGTGCAGGAAGGTGAGGCCAACGTCGGACTGGATGTCTTTCAGCTCGAGCTGCATCTGGCGGCGCAGCTTAAGGTCGAGCGCGCCGAGGGGCTCGTCGAGCAGCAGCAAGGCGGGTCGGTTCACCACGGCGCGGGCCAGGGCCACCCGCTGCTGCTGGCCGCCGGAGAGCTGCTGTGGTTTGCGGTGCGCGAGGTGGTCGAGCTCGACGAGCTGTAGGGCCTCGTGGGCGCGCGGGATGGCGTCGGCGATTTTGCGGCGCTTCAGCCCGAAGGCGACGTTCTCGAGGATGGTCATGTGCGGGAACAGGGCGTAGCTCTGGAAGACCGTGTTGACGGGTCGTTGGAAGGACTTCGTCGACGTGACGTCCTTGCCACCGATGAGAATGGATCCCGCCGTGGGTTCCTCGAGCCCGGCCACCAACCGCAGTGTGGTGGTTTTGCCGCAGCCGGAGGGTCCGAGCAGGGCGAAGAACGACCCGGCCGGAATTGTCAGGTTGAGATTTTCTATTGCGGTGAACCCGGGGAATCGTTTCTGCAGCCCCACCAGTTCCAGGTCGGCACCGGAGGAGGCGAACGCGCCGCCGGCCATCAGGCGCCCAGCGAGACGCGCTGGAAGTCGACGTTGAAGCCCTGGTCGTCGGCGGAGTCGAGGGTGCGGAAGATATGCGCCATGGCGAGCGTCGCCTCGTCGGGGAAGATCAGCGGGTTCTCTGCCACCTCGGGGAACATCTCCTCGGCCACGGCCTTGGCACCCTCGACCGGGGTGATGTAGTTCACCCAGGCGGCGACCTCAGCGGCGACCTCTGGCTCGTAGTAGTAGTTCATCAGCGCCTCGGCGTTGGCCTTGCGGGGAGAGCCCATTGGAACCACAAAAGTGTCGCCCCAGAGGGTTCCGCCGGCGGAAGGAAGAGCGAACTTCCATTTCTCGTAGCCCGCCTCGGCGTTGAGCACCGTGATGTCACCCGACCAGGCGATCGCGGCGATGGCGTCGCCGGAAACGAAGTCCTGCATGTACTCGTTGCCCTTGATACCGAGAATCTGGCCAGAGGAGACATGTTCCTCGAGAACCTCGAGGGCGGTACCGAACTCGTCCCCGCCCCAGTCCGCTCCCGAGATGTCGACGCCAGCGTCGAGGAGCAGCAGGCCCATGGTGTCGCGCATCTCGCTGAGGACCGTCACCTTGCCTTTGAGGGCCGGGGCCCAGAGGTCGGCGACGCTCTCGAGTCCGGCGGGCAGTTCCTCGGTGTTCCAGGCCAGTCCCGCGAAGCCGTTCTGCCAGGGCAGGGACTTCTCCCGGCCCGGGTCGAAGTCGGGGTTGAGCAGGGCGGCAGAGAGGTTGCTTTTGTTGGGGATGTTCGCGGCGTCGAGCTCCTGCACGTAGCCGAACCGGATGAGCCGGGCGACCATCCACTCGGTCAGGCAGAAGGTGTCTGCGCCGGTGGCCTTGCCGAGGGCGAGCTGGTCCTTGATGGTGCCGTAGTAGGTGTTGTTGTCGTCGATGTCGACCTTGTAGGTGACGTCGATACCGGTCTGCTCCGTGAAGCGTTGAAGGGTTGGATAAGCACCCGCGTCGTCCTCGTCGATGTAGGCGGGCCAGTTCGACCACACCAGCGTTATATCGTCGGCGGAGACGTCGGCCACAGCGCTGGGCGCTTCGGCCTCCGACGGAGCGCACGCGGCGAGTGCCAGCGCGGCCGCGCCGGCGCCGGCGGCGGACAGCATGGTTCGGCGACTGAGCTGCGTCGCCCTCGCCTGGTTCACAAGACGACGGACAGTTGGGTCCTGGGGCAAGGCACGCATCGAAGCTCCTCCACGATTCATGACGAATGGTCACTCGGTCGTTTATCTGGCTTGATACTGGCAGATGCGTGACGAGAGGTGTCAGGATCATGCCGAAAAGCTCCATCTTGTAACAAGAATTTCACGAAATCAGCGGTACAAACCTCTTTATGGTCAGGATTCCGGTGTGGCAGGAGGTGCTGAACCGGAGAGATTGCGCACCCGGGCGATGCCCCCGTCTGCACGGAGTAACCAAAGCGCTCGTTCGCCCCGACCGGGCGGTGGCGGTAGCTCCCGCACCCCCGCGACGGCCCGGACCTCCGCTACGGAACACCCGTCCAGCAGCACATCCACCGTCTGCCTGAGCGCTGCCAGCACACCCCACCGGGATTGCCAGGAGTCGGGGTCTCCCACCAGCACGTCGGCGTCGCCACCGTGCCCGATGAGCAGACCACGGGCGTCTGTACCACGCGCGTCGAGTTCGATCACCCGACGACCGACGGCGGCATTTCGCAACAGCTTCGCGAATGCCGCAGGCCGGGTGGAGACCACCAGCAGCGCGCTCGTGCGGTCCCGCTCTTCCAGGATGTATGCAGCGTCGACGTCGCCACAGCCCGGCCCGGCCGTCGCACCAACGTGCGCGGACGGGACGGCGACCTGGATGCGCTCCCCGTGCCAGAACGCCCCGCCGGCGCCGAGGTGGTCGTCCCAGCTCGCGGCGTCGGCCCCGGCGAGCAGGTGTTCCTGCCGGTTGGGCATTCGCATGACCAGGCTGCTGCCACACAGCGACGCGAGCGAGTGCAGCGCCCCGGAGAGCCGCTGCACGGTCATCACGGTGTGGATACCGAGCGACGGGCCTTCCCGCAGCATCCGTGTGAGCAGGTCCACCAGGGCGAGGGTGTAGTCCTCCGGGCACAGGGCGAGGAGGGTGTCGACGTCGTCAAGCAGCAGGATGCGCCCGGGGGTGGACTCCGCCATCATCCGATGCAGGGTGTCCCATACCGCGGGGAGGTCTGGCCCGATACACACCGCGGATCCGCCGGACCCGTCCGCGAGAACCACGGAGCTGGCGAGGGCAGCCAGGACACCGGATTTGCCCGCCCCGGCGGCTCCGGTGATAAGAAGGTTGCCGTCGCGGTCTGGCCGGTAGTGGGCGGCGGAGTGTCGCTGGTGCTGCGGCTGGTCGGCGAGGGCGAACAGCACGGCACCCGGTTCCCTGTCGAAGCGTTGCAGCAGTGTCGCCTCCTCGACCCGCGTCGGCAGCGGGTCGCTCCACGGGCGGTCGGGCGGTGGTTGCCCCGCCCAGCGGCTGGCGATGGTGTGCACGTTCCGCTCTGACGACCTGGCCACCTGGAATTCCCGAATGTCCGCTCCCCCGGCCGAGAGCAGTGCCCTTCCGCGGGAGCCCGCCGCGATGAGGGCAGCGGCATCGGAGTCGAGGACGGCGAGGCTGTCGGCCCGGTTGTTGACGCGCAGGCTGATCCGGATACCGCAGTTGGCCAAAATCTGGTCGCGCACCACCCCGCCGGGGCGCTGTGTGCACAGCACGAGGTGGATGCCGAGGGAACGGCCGCGGGCGGCGAGGTCGCTGAACAGGGTGTGGAGCTCGGGGAAAGCATCCACCATGGCTGCGTATTCGTCGACGACGATGACCAGTCGCGGCATCAGCTGCCCCGGTTCGACGTCGTCGATCGAGCGAATTGCGTGGGCGGCGAGGAGGCGTTCGCGGCGTTGCAGCTCGGCCCGCAAGCTCGCGAGTGCCCTCAGTACTTCGTGGGCGTCGAGGTCGGTGATCACCCCAACGCAGTGCGGCAGCCGGCGTAAAGAATCGAATGAGGCCCCACCTTTGAAGTCGACGAAGAGAAAACACACCTCGGATGGTGGGCGCCGGGCTGCCAGGGCGAGTGCCCAGGAGATCAGCAGCTCGCTTTTGCCGCTTCCCGTTGTGCCCCCGATGATGGCGTGTGGCCCGTCGTGCACCAGGTCGACGAAGATCGGGCCGGATGACGCGATACCGATTGCGGCGTCGAGGCCCGTGGTGGATGTTTCGCTGCCGAAGGAGTCGAGCAGGTCGTCAAGTTCGACAGCGTGAGGGATGGCGCGCCCGCCCACCAGTCCCTCGGCCACCGCGAGGGCCTTTAGTTGCCGCGCCCAGTGCCCCGCTTCCTCCCGCGACACCAACTCAGGAGTGAGCGTTGTTGTGGGGGTGTGCACGGGAAATCGACTGAGGGTCGCGGATGGGCCACCGACGTGGAGGACAACGCGGAGTCCGCGGGGAAGGTCGTCGAGTGTCCCTGCGATTGCGATGACACAGTTGTCGGCGCCGTCGCTGCCCGAGCGCGCGCCGGGGCTGGTCCTGGCCAGGGTGATGGTGGTCAGACCCCCTATGTCTGTGGCCTCACCTGCGTGTGGCGAATCCGCTCTTTCCGTGCCGGTGCTTCCGGGATGCGGGAGGCTTTTCAACCAGGACCAGCCAACGAGAGGCGAGCTGCCGGTCACGGTGATGGTGGTCGAGGCGGGTGGGAGGACGTGGGTCAACTGCACAAGCAGGGAACGGGCCGCCGCCGTCGCCAGCGGTGCGGACCCCCACACCCCAATGCCGTGGCGCGCGTCGACAACGATCGCCGCATTGGGCAGCTCCCGGGCCAGTTCCTCCAGCTCCGCCATTCGTGTTGTGACCTCGACACCGGACTCCCCCGCGTCGGCCGCGGACCCCCGATCACCGCTGAAACGCAGCGCGGCCGCGACGGTGCCCCTGCCGATGCTCACGAGCACCGGATCACCGATGACGGCGCTCCAGCGTTTCGGGTCGGGGGCCGTTGCCCCCAGGATCACCCCGGCGGCGGGTGCGAGCCGATCAAGTGCCCCACGCTCGTCGTCACGGGCCTCGGTGATGTGATGGACAGCCGCGTCGCACTCGCGAAGATATCGCGCCAGCTCGCGTCGTCGGGTTCGTCGTGCGGTGAGGCGGGAATCACCGACACTGGCAACCGCGATGACCGGTCCGAGGGCGGCAAAGATGAGCGCGTACGGCGAGGAGGTGATCAGCCACAGCGCGACGGCCGCGAACATCGGAGCGACGGTTGCGAGGACCGGGAACGGGTGCGCCGACGGGACCGCAGGAAATCGGGGGGCCTGGAGGTCACCGGAACGCGGTGGCAACTCACGCGGATACGACGTCATCCGCCCACAGAATCAGTCGCTCACGCTCGCGGCCCGGTCAGGCACCAGCGGTGGGGAGAACAGCCCGCCGGGAATCGATGTCGAGGAGTCGTTGTCGTGGGTCGGCACCGGGAGTCGTTGTCGCGAGTCGGCACCGACAATCGGCACCGACCGTCAGCACCGCGGAGTTGCCCGGGGTATCAGCTGACGATGAAGAACTGTTCGCCGATGTCGACCCGCGTGCCGCGCACCACCTGGTAGCGACGACCGGGCTCGCAACGGCGAGGTGCCGTCTCGGGCTCGCGCACGACGGTGCCGTTGGCGGAGAAGCGGTCGAGGACCCAAAAGCTGCCCTGCGACTGCCCGAATTCAAGGTGCGTCTTTGAGACCGACTTACTGGGATCTGAGATCGCCAGGGTCTGTTCGAATTCTTCGCCCGGCTGGGCCATCGGGTTGCGCCCCAGGAGTCCGCTTCCGAAGACCATCACACTTTCCCCGGTGCTGAACTGCAGGACGAACCGTTCCCCGCCACTTCCCCGCTGAACAACCCGCGTACTGTCGACGTCGGTGGTGAACTCGGGATCGTTGGTGGTGACGGGCTCGATGGCTGGCGGGCGCGTGAATGCGGGCTGGACCAGCGGTGCGGGCTCGATTGCACCGGCATCGACCGGAGGAGTGGGGGCCTGGATCCGCGGCGCGGGAGGAACGTCGGAATCGACCGGCACACGGCGGTTGAGGAAGGCAGGAATCGGACGCACGATCTCGCGGGGGTCCCGCGGGCCGGGGCGTTGTGTGCGGGGGGACCAGTCCTCCGTGCCCCACTTCGAAGCCAGGGCCGGAGCAGCCGATGGCTGCGCGTCCCAGGCCGCGCTCTGCACCGGAGCGATGAGTTCCTGCGCCGGTGTCTCAGCAGCGGTCGGTTCAACGTCCGGCTCTGGTTCCGGCTCCGACTCGAGTTCCGGATCTGGCTGCGGCTGCGGCTGCGGCTGCGGCTCAGCTTCTGGTGCCGGCTCTGGAATCAGATCCGATTCCGGTTCGGTCTCGTCTACCCACTCGAGCTCGGCAATCGCTTCGACGTGCGCCGCGGCTCCAGGCTCAACGGCGTCGGACTCAGCAGCGTTCGACTCAGCGGCATTCGACTCAGCGGCATCAGACTCCGCATCGTCAGAACTAGCAGCATCAAAACCAGCGGCCTCGGATGGCTCGACGGCCTCATCGTGGAATGCCGGCAATGCGACATCCACCTGTTCTTCGTCGCTGTTAACCGATTGTTCGGACGGGTCGACCGGTGAATCAGTTTCGTCAGCGACACCGTCGTCGAGCGACTCTGCATCGGCTACATCTGTGCCCGCTGGTTCTGCACTGGGCTGGTCTGCACT
>JAODAO010000334.1 GCA_025463465.1 Glaciihabitans sp.
TTCAGAGGCCGGTATCGGGGGCCGTCGGCAGGGCGGTCGGCTCGGTGAGGATCCGTTTCAGTTCGGCGTGCAGCAGGGGTGAGCCGAGGATGCGGAAGTGCCCAGCGACATCCAGCTTGAGGTTCACCGCGCCGGACAGCTCGCTGCCGCCGGGAATGTGCGGGTCGAAGACGCCGTAGAGCGACGTGATGCGGGTGTTGACCTCGAGGTTGGCGAGCAGCATCACCGTGGTCGCATCCCGCGGGGAGAACGCCCGGATGCTGGGCAGCGGTACAAACCGCGCATAGCGGGAACCGGAGAACGGGGTCGACACGGCGGCCATCCGCTGGATGCGTCCGCCGGGGTCGTGCCGCAGCATCAGGTACTTGCCGATCAGGCCACCCTTGCTGTGGGCGAGGATAGTGACGTCGCGCAGGTCATGGGCCTCGACATAGTCGCTGACCAGTTGGGCACTGGCGGCGACGGTCTTCACATTGTTACCGAGCGCGGTCACCACGTGGACGGGATGGCCGAGTTGCCTGGCCAGGTCCGCGAGCGGCAGCACAATCTGCCAGGTCTCGTAGACCCCGGGGATCAGCAGTACCGGGGGCTTGGTCGAGCCGGGCGGGGCTGACGCGAGCGGGGTCGGCAGGTAGTCGGCCTCCGCGGCAGGGCGCAGCCACCCCCGCACCTGTAGCCGGCAGACGTAGAGGTAGTCGAGGGCCCAGAACCAGGCCTTAGCCGCGGGTGTCAGTGGTCGTCCGCCCTTCTCACGTCTGCTTCTTTCGAGTCTGCCTCGTGCATAGCCTCGGCGTGCATCGTTTTGCCCTCGGCGATAGCCACGTCGTTGTCGGTGAAGATACCGACCGTCTCGGTGAGCCGCCCCTTCACAGCCTTCAACGCCACCCCGAGGTCGGCGCCGCCGACCTCCTCGGGTTCCGTGTTGTCGGACGAGGGTGAGTCGTCGCGAGACCAGGGTGAGTCGTCGCCAGCGGTGTCGCTATTGATGGTCTCGTCGGCGTCGTCGAGGTTCGCCGCGATGGTTTCGTCGTTAAAGGTTTTCAGTTCGGTTTCCGCTGCCGCAGCTTCCTCCGCCGTAACCGGGTTGTCGGCGTGCGCGACACAGAGACGGGCAACCTCGGCGGCGTGAGCATGCATCACCGAATGGGCGGCATCGGGAATCTCCCAGAGCCGGGAGCGTGGCAGCAACCGCCCGACCTCCTCTACCCACTCGGGTGGGCAAACGGCGTCGTACTGCCCGCGGATCACGAGGGTGCGCGCCTGGACCAGAGGAAGTCGCTCCTCAATCGGATACTGCATCATCTTGGGCAGGATGCGGGAGAACCATTTGAAGCCGCAGAGCAGGTAACTGCCGACGGCGAGCACCTTCACCTTGTTCGGCTCGTGCCAGCTGGCCTGGGCGAACCGCCGCGCCTGCGTCGGTATTTTGCGCTCGAGGGAATTGATAACGGGTCCAATCAGCACAACGGTGCTGATTTCCGGCCGGCGGGAGGCCAGCTCCGTCACAATCTGGGTGCCCATGGAGTGGCCCACCAGCACAGGGTCGACCAGTTTCAACTCGTCGATGACGATGCCGAGCAGCGTCGCGTACTCCTCGATGGACAGGGCGCCATCGGGGTGGGGCACCCCACCGAAACCGGGGAAGTCGAGAGCGTGCACCGGGCCGAACTGGTTGAGATTCGGGGCGAGGCGCTCAAAGTACGTGGAGGCGACCCCGATGCCGGGAACCAGCACAAAAGGGCGTGATCCCACGGTGCCCACCGTGTTGACCCGCACGTAGACATCCCCCGCGTAGACGCGTGCGACCGATACGTCGGTGTCTGAGGTGTTGCGCCTGGTGTTACGCACCAGCCGGCTGACCCGGTGATTGGTGCTGAAGTCCTGGCGTGTGCCGTGTGCCATCGGTTCTCCTTCGTGCGGTGCTGGCTAAGAACAGTCCACCATCACACCCTGAAAACCCGTCACAGCTTATAAACCGGACGGGTCAGAGTTCGTTCTGCCGCGGCATCACAACCTGCGTGATAACAATGAGGATCGACGCGGCGACGGGGATAGCGACGAGCGCCCCAAGGATGCCGAGCAGGGTTCCGCCGGCGAGCGCAGCGATGACCACCACAACTCCCGGTACCTCAACGGCGCGATTCATAATGCGGGGACTGAGGATGTACGCCTCGACCTGCATGTAGACCAGGTAGTACCCGGCGACCCAGAAAACCGAGGGTGGGCCATTGAACAGCAGCACAGCGAGGGTGATAACGACCGAGGCCGAGACCGTACCAACGAGGGGGATGAGGCTGCCGAGAAACGCGATGAACGCCAGCAGGACGGCGTAGTCGGCCTTCACAAAGAAGTTCAGGAAGAAAAAGGACAGCACACCGTTGAACAGGGCGAGGGTGACCTGCCCGATCACGTAGCGGCCGACGGACTGGGCGATCTGCTCGGCGATGCGCACAAACCCGCTGCGGCGCGAGGCGGGAACGAGCTTGTAGAGGCCACGCTTCAGGCTGCCGAGCGAGGCGATGAAGTACAGCATCAGGATCAGCACGATGATGGTGCCGGTGATGCCCGTGGCGATCGAGATACCGGCCTGCAGTACACCGCCGCCGAGGCTGCTGATAAACGTGGGGCTCTGCACGGAGGTCAGCAGTTGGTCACGCAGGTCGTCGATTTGTAGCCACGGCAGGGCCTCGCTGATGGCGGCATACAGTGTGCCGTCACTGTAGATGCGAATCAGGTTCGGGATCGCCTCCACCAGTGCGGCGATCTGGTCGCTGATAATCGGCACAAGGGCGAAGACCAGGCCGGTGACCACACCGAGGATTCCGACCACCACGATGAGGATCGCGATGGCACGCTTCATTCCCTTGTTCTGCAGCCAGGTGACGAGCGGGTCGAAGCCAAGCGCGAGGAACAGGGCGGCGCCAATGTAGGTGAGGATCGTCGCGAGCGACGCGACCGCGGCTCCGATCGCCACGGCGACGAGCACACCGAGGCCACCGAGCAGGCCGAGTCGGAATGCGTTGTGGATTTTCACGGGCGGGCACCTTGCTGTCTGCGACGGAAACGGCGGCCCGCCTCCGGCTTCGAGGAGCGGAGCGGTCGAAGAGTGAGCGTCGGCGGGAGGAGAACGGCCGGGGCCGGCGGAGCTGATGAGGCTGATGAGGCAGGTAGGTCAGAGGTGCAGTTTATAAGGGTGCAGGCCCGGCGGCAGTGTGCCGCCGGGCCGAGGAGAATTTTTTCTGTTTTGTCCGCGCGAGTGACTATCGGCGTGAGCGAAGCAGGGTGAAGGAGGTATCCCGCACGATCAGGGTGCTCACCGGGGCAGCCACCACCTGCCCAGGGTCGCTGGAGGAGGCGAGCTCCCACGGACGGTTCGGCGCCTTCGGCACCGTGAACTCCACCCCGTTGCCGGCCGAGTTGAGCAGCAGCACAAAGGCGTCCTCCTCGGTGTGCCACAGCAGGAAGCCCATCGCGCGGGCCTCCTCGTCATCCCAGTCCTCCGGGGTGAAGGGTTTGCCGTCGGTGCGCAACACCTGCACGGTGTCGCCATCCACCACGTCGTCGCCGTTGCCGGGGGCCTGGCGGAACCAGACAGGGCGAAGCGCCGGGTTCTCTTTGCGGAGGGCGATCAGCTCGGTGGTGAAGGCCATCAGCTCGGCATCCACCTTGTCCCAGTGGAACCAGGAGATGTCACTGTCCTGCGCGTAACCGTTGTTGTTTCCCCCCTGGGTGCGGCCCAGTTCGTCGCCGCCGAGCAGCATCGGGACACCGGCGGAAAGCAGCAGGGTGGCGAGGAAGTTGCGGCGCTGGCGGTCGCGGTACTCGTTGACAGCCTCATCGTCGGTCGGCCCCTCCACACCACCGTTTGCCGACTTGTTGTCACTCTCGCCGTCGTTGTTGTCCTCACCATTGGCGTCGTTATGCTTGTCGTTGTATGAGGTGAGGTCGTGCAGGGTGAATCCGTCGTGGGCGGTGACGAAGTTGACGCTCGACATGGGTGAGCGGCGGTCCGCCTCATACACGTCGGGGCTGCCGAGGATGCGCTGGGACACGGTCGACAGGACCCCGTCGGCGCCGTGCCAGAAGTCGCGCACGTCGTCGCGGAACTTTCCGTTCCACTCTGACCAGTCCGCGGGGAAGCCGCCGACCTGGTAGCCGGCGGTGTCCCAGGGTTCCGCGATCATCTTGACCGGGGCGAGGGTCGGGTCCTGCTGGATGAGGGCGAGGAAGGCGCTGTGGATCTCGGCGTTGCCGTC
>JAODAO010000346.1 GCA_025463465.1 Glaciihabitans sp.
CATCGGCGGGCGATCGGCGGCGCTGTTCGACGACCTCAGCGAGATCGCCCCGACGGTTGACCTGAGCATCAGCGGTTCCTTCGAGGAGACCCTGGAGCGCAACACGACCTTCCTCGGTGAAGTCCTCGGCGCGGAAGACGAGGCAGCCGCCGCGTTGGCGGAACTCGACGGAGGCATCGACGAAGCCAGGGCCGCGACGGCCGGCGCCGGCACCGGCCTCGGGGTGATGGTCTCGGGCGGCAAGCTCAGCGCCATGGCCCCGTCCGGTGGTGACGCGACCGGGCGCAACGCCCGTGGCGGTCTCATCTATGACGTCTTCGGTGTCACCCCGGTGGTAGAAGACATCGCGGGAGCGACCCACGGCGAGCCGGTCTCGTTCGAGTTCCTGCTCGAGCAGAACCCCGACTACCTCTGGGTCGTCGACCGTGATGCCGCCACCAGCGCTGACGGCGCACAGGCCGCTGCAGCCGTGCTCGACAACGACATCGTGAAGAAGACGACGGCCTCACAAAACGACCACATCGTGTATCTGAACCCGACCGCGTGGTACATCGTTTTCGGGGGAATCAACACCACCCAGATCATGATCGACGACGTCCTGCAGATTGTTGAGTAGTCGCCGGCCCTCGTCTCTGGCCAGCACCCGGTGAGTACCCTGGTTACCGCTCGGGCCAACACCGCCACACCTGTCCGTCGCCGGCGCACGGGGGTGGCGGTGTTGATCAGTGTTGCCCTCGGACTCCTCACGCTGCTGAGCCTGTTCGTCGGAGTCTCCGACGTTTCGCCGACGGCGCTCCTGCGCGGGGGCGCGGACAGCGACGCGGCATTCCTGCTCCTCGTCTCGCGCATCCCCCGCACCGTCGCCGTTGTGCTCGCCGGCGCGTCCCTCGGAATAGCCGGCCTCATCATGCAAATGCTGGTCCGCAACAAATTTGTTGAACCGGGCACCACCGGCGTCAGCGAGTTCGCGACCCTCGGCATGCTGGTCTCGACGGTCTTCTGGCCGGGCCTCGCGGTCGTCGGCAAGATGGGCATCGCCGCCGTGTTTGGCCTGCTCGGCACCTGGGTGTTCCTGCAGGTGGTGAAAGCCATCCCGCTACGCCAGCTTGTCCTTGTCCCCCTGGTCGGCATCATGCTCGGCGGCATCGTCGGATCGATCACCACGTTCTTCGCCTACCGCCTCGACCTGCTGCAGTCCCTCGGCCAATGGTCGCAGGGCAGCTTCGCCAGCGTGATGCAGGGCCGCTACGAGTTCGTGTGGATCGCTGGCGCGATGGTCGTTGTGGCCTGGTTCGCCGCTGACCGCTTCAGTGTGATCGGAATGGGCGAGAGTTTCGCCACCAACCTCGGCCTCAACTATCGGCGCGTTGTCACCATCGGCATGGTCATCATCGCTGTTATCACCGCCGCGGTGATCGTCACCTCGGGGGTGATCCCCTTTCTCGGACTGGTTGTCCCCAACATCGTCAGCCTGATGATCGGGGATAACGCCCGCCGCTCCATCCCGTGGATCGCAGGCCTGGGCGCCGTGTTTGTCCTCGCCTGCGACATCCTCGCCCGGGTAATCCGGTTCCCCTACGAGATTCCGCTTTCGGTGATTGTCGGCGTCATCGGCGCAGCACTGTTCCTGTGGCTGCTTCTGCGAAGGAAGGGCCGTGTCCACTGAAACTCTCGCCACGGCAACCAGCACCTCCCCCGGCCCGCGGCGTCGTTTGCGCTCAGCGCTGTCGAATCCGGCTACCCGGTTGTCGCTGCTTGGCGCCATCGCCCTTGGCCTGGCTGCCGTTTACCTGATCACCGACGTCCCGGGCTCGCTGCTCTTCGCCCTCAAAATCCGCAGCCTCACCGTGCTCGCCATGCTTCTGGTCGCCGTCGCGGTCGGTGTGTCGACCGTCATCTTCCATACGATCACCCAGAACCGCATCCTGACGCCCTCCATTATGGGTTTCGACGCGTTCTACGTGCTCATCTCCACCGGCATCGTGTTCTTCTTCGGCTCGGCCACGTTCCTGGGCGCCAACGAGCTTCTGCTCTGGGCCGTCCAGGTGCTGGTGATGGTCGCCTTCAGCGTGTTCCTCTTCACCTGGTTGTTCGGGGGCAAGCGCCGCTCCATCCACCTCATGCTGCTGGTGGGCATTGTGCTCGGCACCTTTTTCCGCAGCCTCACCGAGTGGATGCAGAGGATGCTCGACCCCCTCGACTTCCAGGTGCTGTCCGACGCGATGTTCGCCTCGCTGACCCGACCGGATAAGACGCTGCTGATGCTCTCGGGGATTCTCGTTGTGCTCGGTTGCGCCAGGCTTGTGCCGCTCGTTCGTTTGCTCGATGTGCTCTCCCTGGGAGAGCCGGCGGCAGTAGGACTGGGGGTGAACCACCGGCGCACCGTGATGACCTTGTTCCTCATCGTCTCGATCATGATCGCCGCCTCAACCGCGCTCGTTGGCCCCATCCTGTTTTTCGGGCTGATCGTGGCGAACCTCGCTTATTCGTACGCCGCAACGTTCCGCCACCGCTGGACACTCCCGACGGCCGCCCTGGTTGGTTTCATCTGCCTGCTCGGTGGCCAGCTTGTCCTCGAGCGCATCTTCTCCTTCGGCGGCAGCCTGTCCATGATCATCGAATTCTCCGGCGGTCTCTTTTTCCTCTACCTTGTTTTGCGAAAGGGGGCACGATGATAGTGCTCGACGGCGTCTCCAAGCGTTACAACAAACAGACGGTGCTCGACGACGTGTCGATCTCCTTCGGTGATGACGGAGTGACGGCGCTGATTGGCCCAAACGGGGCAGGCAAATCGACCCTCTTCGGCATCATTGGCCGCCTCATCCGCCCCGACGGAGGCTCCGCGGTCGTCGATGGGATGGATGTCTCCACCGCCTCCTCGCGTGCCCTCG
>JAODAO010000365.1 GCA_025463465.1 Glaciihabitans sp.
TTAGCCAATAGGGCGCGACGTGCGTCAATGTCATCTGCTGCCGCGAGCCACACATCGCGCATCAGTTCGCCAGTCGGGACGAACTCGATTCGAGACACGGCACTCGCCGCGTCGGTGCGAAGACTCCGGATGCGCCCGCGAAGATTGCGGCGCAGTTCGAGCAGTCGCGTCTCGTCCTCCTCGCTGAGGTCGAGATCGTCGAGGCGGGCGGACACTTCGGAGAGCGATGCTTCGGCGTCGACGAGTTCCAGCGCCGGAGCGTCGCGTTCTACCGGTGTCATCAATTCCGAGTTCCCCACAACTCGCAAAATCGCAGCTTCGACGAACTCTTCGACTCGCTCGGCTGTCACGGACACGCTCGGAGTATCGCGACCGTTGCTCCGCGCCACGCAGGAGTAGATAGGCACGCCGCTCGCCGTCTTACGTACGTACATAGGTGCGCCGCATTCGCCGCACGCAATCAGGCCCGACAGCAGCCGCGAACGGCTTCCAGGCTGACGCTTGCCGACGTTGGGAGCGGATTCGTGACGCTCGGCGATGGTCGCGCGTACAGAATGCCAAATGTCGAGTGGTATCGCCGGATCCCAGACCTGCTCGGGCATGCCTTCCGCATCGCGAAGAACGTCACCATCGTGAGTCACTCGGCCCACAATCGCAGTTCCCGTCAGCGCTTGTTGCAGCGCCTGCACCGTCCACGTATCCGCACGGCGTGGGCGCAGAGTCGAACGGTTCAGCCAGGACGCCGTCGCGAACACGGATGCGCCGCCGACGATCCGCTCGGCAGCGTCAGTGAGGAAGCGCGACTCCTCCTCGTCCGGGACCAGGATGCGCCCAGCGCCATCGGGATGCGGTGCCGTCTTGTAGCCCAACGGGATCGTGCCGCCGCTGTACCGGCCCGTGCGTTTGAGTCTTGAGATGCTCGAACGGGTGCGATATCGGATATTTTCCCGTTCCTGCCTTGCCACTTCGGCGAGCACGCTCGCGATGATGCGCCACGCCGGTTGGTCACTGCGAAGCCCGTCGTCCATTGCGACGAACAGGGCAGGCGGCCACTTCTTCGTGCGGGTCAATTCCTGACGCTCGTCGAGCACTTTGACGAGGTCGGCGACGGCTGAGAGGCCCTGTCGTGACCATCGGTCGAACTTGACCGTCGCGAGGATGTCGGCTTCACCTTTGCGAAGCATGCGCAATGCTTCTTTTGCGTTCTCCCGGTCTTTTCCGCCGGACAAGTTCTCGTCGTAGAAGGATGCCACTACCTGCCATCCTTCGCGGGCGGCGAGCGCTTCAAGGCCCTCCCGTTGGCGCTCGATCGAGGTGCTCGTATCGTGGGTAACGGACAGGCGACCATACAAGATTGCTCTCATACGTCAATAGTACGAGCAGGGCATGCCGGGGATGTGTTCCATCCACGCCAACGGCGCGCGGGACGCGTTGGCGAAGCTGTCGATCCTGCCGCTGCTGGCCGGCCGCAACATCGACTCCTCGTTTGTTGTGCCCACCGTCGCCGGGTGCATCGACATCGTTGTGCACTGCCAGCTGGAACGCTCGGGGCTGCGGCGGGTTGTGGAGATCATCGCACCGAGCGGCCAGAGTGCCGGCTCGACCATCGAGGCCAGCACCATCTTCGGCCTGGTGGGAAACGTGTTGGTGCCCACGGGTGGGTTCCCGTCGAAGCTCACCAGGTTCAACGCCGCCGGGTTTGACCCCGCTGACGTGCTGCGAGGTGCCCGATGACACTGGTCGTCGCCCTGTTGTTCGGCTGCGGAATGCTCCTCGTCATCTCCCCGCTGCTGTGGCCCCGGACGGAAAACGATTCTCCGCCGCTCCGCCGACCACCCCGCTTCCGCCAACTCCGGGAGCACATCGTCCGGGCGGGCATCCCACAGTTGTCGCCGCGCATCCTGGTCGCCGTATCTGTCCTTTTCGCCGTTGTGGTGGCCAGCGTCACGGCGGCGCTGATCCCGGTTACCGCCCTGGCGGTGGCCGCCGGATGTGCGGCGCTCGGCGCACCCCTCGTCGCGGTTGTGCTTCGCGGACGGGCGAGGCACCGCGCAACCCGGGTCGTCTGGCCCGACGTTGTTGACCACCTCGTCTCCGCCGCGCGGTCCGGGATAGCCCTGCCAGACGGGGTGGTCGCCCTCGCCCACTCCGGTCCGCCGGTCACCCGGCGGGCCTTCGCCGAGTTCGAACGCGAGTACCGGGCGTCCGGAAACTTCACGGATAGCCTCGACGGGCTGAAAAATCATCTCCTCGACCCCGTTGCAGACCGCATCATCGAGACGCTGAAGATGTCACGCGAGGTCGGCGGCAACGAGTTGCCGGCCGTGCTGCGAAACCTTGCCGTGTATCTCCGCCAGGATGCCGCCATCCGTTCCGAGATCGAGGGCCGCCAATCGTGGACGGTGAACGCGGCCCGGTTGGGCATCGTTGCACCCTGGGTCGTCCTGCTGCTCCTGGCGAGCCGGCCGGAGGCCGCCGTCGCGTACAACACCCCGGGCGGTGGGCTGCTCATCGGGGCGGGAGCCATCCTGTCGGTGCTGGCGTACCGGCTGATAATGCTGATCGGCAAGTTGCCAGAGGAGCAGCGGTGGTTCGAATGAGCGGCCTACCAGCGTTGGCGGTGCTCTGCGGCCTCTGCCTCGGTGTGGGGCTGTGGATGCTGGCCAGCGTGCTTCCCCGGTTGAGCCGGCCGTCGTTGGCGTCCCGGGTCGCGCCCTACATCCTCGACCTGTCGCTGGAGGCCCGCGACCTGCTCGAACGCACCACAGCCAACCCCCTACCTTTCATCGACGCGCTGCTGCAGGTTCCCCTGCAGGGTGGGCGTCGTCTCGCGTCGTTCCTTGTCGCCGGCTCCGCGCTCACCGAGAGTCGGATGCGCCAGGCCGGCCTGCCTCCGGATGCCGGATCTTTCCGTTCCCGCCAGCTCGTATGGGGCGCGGTCGCCGGAAGCGCCGGGATTCTCCTCGTGGTGGTCTCGGACGGCCGGACCTCCTTCACCCCGCTCCTGCAGGTCGCGGCGGTGTTGCTCGCCGCTGGCTCCGGGTTTGTCGCGACGGACCTGTTCCTGCAGCGCCGGGCGACGGCGCGGATGGGACGCATTGCGGCCGAGCTGCCTACCGTCCTGGAATTCCTCACCCTCAGCCTGTCCGCCGGTGAGGGCATCCTGGATGCCCTCCGGCGGGTGTCCCGCATCTCTCGCGGTGAGCTTGCCGCCGAACTGTCGACCGTCACCACCGCCGTTGGCACCGGGCTGCCGCTGGCCGAAACCCTGGCCCAGCTCGCCCGGGACCTGAACCTGCCGGCGTTCACCCGGGCGGTCGAGCAGATCACGGGAGCCCTCGAGCGGGGAACACCCGTTGTCGAGGTGCTTCGTGCACAGGCGCAGGACTCCCGGGATGAGTCCAAGCGCATCCTGCTCGAGCTGGCCGGCAAGAAGGAGGTCGGGATGATGGTTCCCCTGATCTTTATGATCCTCCCGCTGACCGTGCTCTTCGCCCTTTTCCCCGGCCTGTTCGTCCTTCAAACGGGCTTCTGAATCATCCACCTACACCCACCAAACCACCAGCAGAAAGCAGGAGCCATGTCGAACCTACCGAGCGGGCTACAACGACGTCTGGAGCTTCGGGACGACCGGGGGGATGTGCCGGGCTGGGTGCTGATCACCATGATGTCCGCCGGACTGGTTGTCATCATCTGGGGTCTCGCCGGTCCGGCGCTCAGTTCAGTTTTCGAGCAGGCGATTGAGCGGGTCACGAACTTCTAGCGCGCACAGGGACGGTGACCGCGGATCCGCCGTGGTCGAGTTCATCCTTGTGACGGCGATCCTCAGCACCCTCACCCTCGGGGTGATCCAGCTGGCGCTGGTGCTGCACATCAGGAATACCCTGCTCGATGCGGCAGCCGAGGGCGCCCGCTACGCCGCGCTCGCTGACCGCACGCCCGAGGACGGTGCCGCCCGGTCGCGGGATCTTGTGACGGTAGCGCTCGGCGCGGGTTTCGCGGAGGACATCCGCTCGAGCGCCGGGATGTATCTGGGGCACCCGTCTGTAATAGTGACGATCACCGCGCCCCTGCCGCTGATCGGTCCCATCGGCCCCGGCGACGGAATCGAGGTGGTCGGCCATGCATCCCGTGAGAACATCGACTGATCCGGTGAACAACGAACGCGGGTCTGCTTCGCTCGAGCTGATCACCACCGGGCTCATCCTCCTCGTCCCGCTTATCTACCTGGTTGTTGCGCTGTCGGCTATCCAGGCCGGCGCGTTCGCCGTGGAGGGCGCGGCACGGCAGGCCGCGCGCGTGTTTGTGCAGGGGGATTCGGAGCAGGACGCCTTCGACAGCGCGCAGCGGGCCGTGGAGTTCGCGCTCGCCGACTACGGGCTGGACTCATCCTCCGCGCTGATCGAAATTCGTTGTGACCCGGAGCCCACCGAGTGCCTGGCCCGCCGCGGCTACGTGACGGTTATGGTGAGCACAACGATCCCGCTTCCCCTTGTTCCCACCGTGGTCGGATCTGCGTCACCGGCCTCAATCCCGCTCGACGCGGCGGCCACACAACGGGTATCGCGATTCTGGAGTGGTCGATGAAACCGCGGCGTGGCTTCCGCAGCTCGCAGACGGGGTCGATACTTCCGCTGACCATCTTCTTCGGTGTGCTCTGCCTGGTGCTGATCGTGATGGTGACGGCTGTCACCTCGCTGTACCTGGAGCGGAAACGGCTGTTCACCCTCGCCGATGGTGCCGCGCTCGCCGGGGCGGAGGCCTTCGAGCTTGCCGATGTTGAGGTCACCGTTGACGGTCCCCGGGTGACGCTGGACCCGGGGGCGGTTGCTCGCGCGGTGGATGACTACCTGGAGGCGAGCCCGGCGGAACGGGTGGGTGAGATCACGGTTGATTCCGCGAACAGCCCCGACGGCCGCAGCGCCGAGGTAACGCTGTCCACTTTCTGGCGGCCGCCCATGGTGACACTGCTTATCCCGGAGGGACTTCGGATCGAAGTAACGGCGCTTGCGCGGCCAGTATTTTTTTCAGCGCTGGTAATGCCCTGAAAAGTTCCCACGGTGCGAAAAGTCCGGGCAAACTATTTGACGTTGTGCACCGAATGAATGGTGAACGGCGTGTGTCCCGGCTGTGTGGGGGCTGACGACCGCGAACTGTACGTGCACAGCTCATGCCAGCCTCGGAAAGCCGAGTGCCGGTGCGGGGTAATGCGTCCGATTCGACCCTGGTTATCCGCCAGGTGTTCGAGCCGGGCAACAAGGGGGAGCAATGGACGTACAGCGGGTCACCATCAACGGGCGCGATTTTTCACTTTCGCCGGACCAGGATCTCGATGCGCTCAAAGCAGCGGTCGTCTCGGCTGTCCGCTCCGGCGGCGACTTTGTGACGTTTCTCCGGCACGATTGCGAGCCCGTGAGCGAACTCGCCACCGCGTCGTCGGCGATCCGGTTCTACGCCGTGATGCCCTTCGAACCCGTTTCGGGAACGTGGGACCTCTTCGACGCGTTTGAGCACAACGAACTCTAAGCTCCCTCGGCGGTGATGGTGCTCGCAGCACAGCGACATCCCCCTGCTCGGCAGTAATCGACGCGTTGGTATTCCCGCCACGCCGGGGGTGTTCTCCCTTGGCGCATTCGCCCACGGAGTCACCGCAAATTCCCTAATCTTTGTTTTATGCCTTTTGACTGGATCCAGCTGCAGCACCGCGCCCACGCCGAGTTCGCCCGCCGACTCGGCCAGGTCAACGACTGGAACGCCTCTACTCCGAACGCTGACTGGGACATCACCGCACTGGTACGCCACGTGACGTCGGAACAGCAGTGGGTTCCGCACCTGCTGAAGGGAAAAACTGTGGACGAGGCGCAAGCCAGCATCGAGCCGCTGGGCGACGACCTGCGTGCAGAATGGGACCGCCACTCCGCCGCGGCGACCCAGGCGTGGGCAGAGGCCCCGCAGGACGCGTCGGTACAGCTGTCGTACGACACCGTGACGGTGGAGGACTACCTGAAAGAGCAGGTCTCCGACGTCACCATCCACAGCTGGGACCTGGCTCGGGCCTCCGGGGCCGACGAAGAACTTGACCAGGAGCTGGTTGAGGCAGCCTGGACGATCTTCTCGCCGCAGAAGGAAACCCTGGCCGCCAGCGGACTCTTTGCCGACCCTGTTGCCATCGCCGAAGACGCGCCCCTGCAGGTGCGCCTGCTCGCGCTCACCGGGCGCGACGCGCGCTGAACCCATCACGCTGAGCCCATCACGCTGAGCCCATCACGCTGAGGTCGCCCTGCCTGTACGGCCAGCCCCGGCTAGGCGCGTGGCGGTTTGGGTACATGGGGCACAAACCGCGGTACGTAGCGCGCTAATACCCCGGCGCCCACCAGCGCGAGCACACCCATCACCCCGGCCGCAAGGGCTATCGACCCGACCGCCGTGACGGCCGCGAGGACCAGGGGAGCGGAGGCGCTGCCCACCCCACCGGTGAATCTCCACGCGCCGAGGAACGGCGCGGGGTTGCGGCGGTCTGCGAGGTCCGCCCCCAGCGTCATCAGGAGGCCGCTGCCGATTCCGTTGGCGACGGAAAGGAACATGGCCGCGGCGATGAACCAGGTCGTCGCATCGTCGAGGTCGTGGGTGAAGGCCAGCACAAAATGGCCGATCCCGAGGCCCAGCATCGAGGGGAGGGCGCTGGCGAGCCGGCCCCATCTGTCCATGATCTGGCCGCTGAGATAGAACAGCGCGAAGTCGACCCCGCCGGCGATGCCGATGATCAGGGCGGTGCTGGTGTCGGCCAGCCCGATGCTCAGTGCCCAGAGCGGGAGGATGACGGCGCGGCTCGCCCGCATCGCCCCGATCAGGGCGGCGCCGGCGCCGAGTTTGGTGAGCACCGCGCGGTTGGCGCTGATCGTTCGGAATAGTCCGTTGGACTCCTTACGCACAAAATCCTCGCCCTCGCGCAGGCTGCGCCCGCCGCTGGACCTCACCGTTTTGGCCGGGCCGAAGGTCTCCGTGGGGTCCTTGAGCAGGATCAGCACGAGGGCTGCGCCGAGGCAGGCGACGATGTGAATGTAGAACGCCGATTGTGTGGCCCCGGTGAGGTGGATGCCGGCGGCGGCGATGAACGGGCCAACAAACGTGCCGGCGCGATTGGTGCCGCCGAGGGTGGACAGCGCCCGCGCCCGGTAGCGCTGGGGTACGAAGCTGGTCATAAACGCGTGACGTGCCAGCGCGAAGGTGGCGGTGGCGAGGCCAACCAACAACACCCCGAGCGCCAGCCAGATCGGATTGGGGGCGATCACACACACCGACAGGCCAACGATCGACAGCAGGCTCGCCCCGATCATGGCGGGACGTTCACCGATGCGGGACACCAGCCAGCCGCTCGGAATATTGCCGAACAGTTCGCCGATGGTCAACGCCCCGGCGATTACCCCGGCGATCGCGATCGTTGCGCCGAGGCTGTCAGCGACGAGGGGGATGACCGGGATGATGGCGCCTTCACCGATCGAGAACAGCAGTGCAGGCAGGAAAGCGGGAAGGGCGATTGAGCGCCAGCGGAAGGGCAGCTCGTCGGAGGTCATCAGGAATTGATGTTACCCGCACCCCGACATCCCCCTGCCTGGCCACACAGGGCGGGTCGCACCGGAGCTACGGGTAGGCTGGTTTGTCATGACCGATCTTGATATTTCCGAGCAGATTGCTGCCCTGCGGTCGACCTTTGCTGACATCCAGGCTGTCGTCGACGTTGAGCGCCTGATGGCCGACATCGCCGACCTGAGCGGCCAGGCGGGGGAGCCCAACCTGTGGGACGACACCGAGAAGGCGCAGAAGGTCACCAGTGACCTCAGCCACCGGCAGTCGGAGCTCGCCAAGATCAACAGCATCACCACCCGCCTCGACGACCTCGAGGTACTCGTCGACATGGCCAACGAGGGCCAGGACGACGAATCGGCCGAGGAAGCCCTGGTCGAACTGGGCAGCATCCAGAAGGTACTGGGCGAGCTCGAGGTACAGACGCTCCTCAACGGAGAATTTGACGCGCACGCCGCCGTCATCACAATCCGTGCGGGCGCCGGCGGGGTGGATGCCTCCGACTTCGCCGAAATGCTGCTGCGTATGTACCTGCGCTGGGCCGAACAGCACAAGTATTCCGCCACGGTGCTTGACACCAGCTACGCAGAAGAAGCCGGCATCAAGTCCGCGACCATCGAGGTCGATGCGCCATACGCGTTTGGCACCCTGAGCGTCGAGGCCGGCACTCACCGCCTGGTGCGGATGAGTCCCTTCAACTCCGCCGGCAAACGCCAGACCAGTTTCGCGGCGGTTGAGGTTGTCCCGCTGATCCAGCAGGCCGAGGTCATCGACGTTCCGGAAAACGACATTCGGGTGGATGTCTTCCGCTCCAGCGGCCCCGGCGGCCAGTCCGTCAACACCACCGACTCCGCGGTGCGAATCACCCACCTTCCAACCGGCATTGTTGTTAGCTGCCAGAACGAGAAGAGCCAGATCCAGAACCGCGCCGCCGCGATGCGCGTGCTGCAGTCCCGCCTGATGGTTGTCCAGCGTGAGGCAGAGGCTGCGCAGAAGAAGGAATTCGCCGGTGTGATCACGGCCAGCTGGGGCGACCAGATGCGCAGCTACGTTCTCGCGCCGTACCAGATGGTCAAGGACCTGCGTACGGACTACGAGGTGAATAACCCCACGAACGTGTTCGACGGCGACCTCGACGGCTTTATCAACGCGGGGATCCGCTGGCGCAAGCGCGACAAGGACTGACCCACGAGACCGGATCGGTGGGGCGTGATGCTACCGCCGATTCGTTCTTATGCAATTGGTGTCAATTGCGCGTCGATTCGGACAAGCAGCACTTGCATGCTTAGGCTCTAACCGTCATGATTCGCTTTGATTCAGTTTCTAAGTCCTACGCCGGCAACTCACGCCCGGCACTCGATTCCGTCAGCCTCGAAATCCTCAAAGGGGAGTTCGTATTCCTGGTCGGTGCTTCGGGCTCCGGTAAGTCGAGTTTTCTCCGCCTGGTTCTCAAGGAAGAGAAACCGTCAAACGGGCAGATCCACGTGCTCGGCCAACAGCTGAACACACTGCCAAGCCGCAAGGTGCCCTACTTCCGCCGCAACCTCGGCGTGGTCTTCCAGGACTTCCGCCTGCTTCCGCAGAAGACCGTGTTCGACAACGTTGCCTTCAGCCTCCAGGTCATCGGAAAAAGCCGTGGCTTCATCCAGGAGGCGGTCCCGGACACCTTGAAGATGGTGGGTCTAGCCGGCAAGTCCGGACGTTTCCCCCACGAACTCTCCGGTGGTGAGCAGCAGCGTGTCGCCATTGCCCGCGCCATCGTCAACAAGCCCGCCATTATGCTCGCCGACGAGCCGACCGGAAACCTCGACC
>JAODAO010000378.1 GCA_025463465.1 Glaciihabitans sp.
GTGAAACTGCCGAAGCCGGGCCTCGCTCTCGGGTGAGGAGGAGAAATAGTGCTCGTTGGCCATTTAGAGAACTTACCGAAAACAAGAAGCTAGGGTTTAACCATCATGACGAATGACAGCCAAGACACCGCAGTACAGCCCGAATCTGACGACGTCGTCAGCCGGGTCCTTGCACGCGATGGCGCGACGTCCTCCGGATACACGGTATTCGGATCGGGCCGCGCCGACGCGATCCAGATGGACTCGCACTACGACGGAGACAGGGACGGCGAACAGCTCGATCGTGAGGACCGTGCGGCGTTGCGCCGCGTCGGTGGCCTGTCGACCGAACTCCAGGACGTTACCGAGGTCGAGTACCGACAGCTGCGGCTGGAGAACGTTGTCCTTATCGGAATCTACTCCAGCGGTACTGTGACCGATGCGGAGAACTCTCTGCGCGAGCTCGCCGCACTGGCGGAGACGGCGGGAGCCCAGGTCCTCGATGGCCTGCTGCAGCGGCGTCCGCATCCCGACCCGAGCACCTACCTCGGGCGCGGCAAGGCGCAGGAGTTGAAGGGCATTGTGGCTGCACTCGGCGCGGACACCGTGATCGCCGATTCCGAATTGGCACCCAGCCAGCGCCGTGCGCTCGAAGACGTCGTCGGTGTTAAGGTCATCGACCGTACCGCCGTGATCCTCGACATCTTCAGCCAACATGCCAAAAGCCGTGAGGGCAAGGCTCAGGTCGAGCTGGCGCAGCTGGAATACCTGCTTCCCCGCCTCCGTGGTTGGGGTGAGTCGATGTCCCGCCAGGCCGGTGGCCAGGTTGGTGGCGCCGGCGCCGGTATGGGTAGCCGCGGTCCCGGTGAAACCAAGATCGAGCTCGACCGCCGACGCATCCACACCCGCATGTCGAAGCTGCGCAAGCAGATCAAGGGGTATGCGCCCGCCCGCGAGGCGAAGCGCGCGAACCGCAACCGGTTTGAGGTACCCAGCGTGGCGATCGCCGGCTACACCAACGCCGGAAAGTCCAGCCTGCTCAACCGCCTGACTTCCGCCGGGGTGCTCGTGGAGAACGCGCTGTTCGCGACCCTCGATGCCACGGTGCGTAAATCGGTCACCGAGCAGGGGATCCCGTTCACGTTCACCGACACCGTCGGTTTTGTGCGCAACCTTCCCCACCAGCTGGTGGAGGCATTCCGGTCAACGCTCGAAGAAATCGGCGAGTCGGACGTTGTTGTGCACGTGGTGGATGGCTCGCACCCCGACCCCGGAAGCCAGTTGGCGACCGTGCGCGACGTCATCGGTGATGTCGGAGCGCGCGACATCCCCGAGATCGTCGTCTTCAACAAGAGCGACCTGATCGACGACAACCAGCGCCTTGTCCTGCGTGGCATGGTGCCGACCGCGGTGTTCGTCTCGGCGCGTACCGGAGAGGGCATCAGCGAGCTGCTGGAGCGCATCACAGAGGTGCTGCCGGCCCCCGAGGTGGAGATGACGCTTCTAGTGCCGTACCACCGCGGAGAGATCATCTCGCGGCTGCATGTCGGCGGACGCGTGTTGTCCACCGAATATCTCGAAGAGGGAACCCTCGTGAAGGCGCTCGTGCACCCGCAGAACGTCGAAAGCCTGGAGCCCTTTTCCGCCGTTGCCTGACCTGCCGTAGCGCGCATCATTACCCTCGCGTATCAGCGCCCGGGCCGTGAAGCCGCAACGGTATCTCGCTAGTCCCGGCCCCCAGGGGTTAACTAACAAACGCACTCGCCCGAACCACGGGGGAGTGCGTTTGGCGTTGAGGGACTAGACCGAACGGAGAACTGCGACGACCTTGCCGAGGACTACCGCGTAGTCACCGAGAATGGGCTCGAAGTTGCTGTTGCGGGGGAGCAGCCACGTGTGGCCGTCGCGCTGGCGAAACACCTTGACCGTCGCTTCGTCATCGAGCATCGCGGCGACGATGTCGCCGTTCTCCGCGGTCTGCTGCTGGCGGACGACCACCCAGTCTCCGTCGCAAATCGCAGCATCGATCATGGACTCTCCGACGACCTTCAGCATAAACAGGTCACCCTTGCCCACCAGCTGGCGCGGCAGCGGAAAGATCTCGTCAATCTGCTGCTCCGCGGTGATGGGGATACCCGCTGCGATGCGACCGACCAGGGGCACCATTGCGGCATCGCCGATCGAGGGGGTCGTGATCTCGGGACTCGGTTCAGCGGGCTGAAGGTCGATCAGAATTTCGATCGCACGAGGACGCTTGGGGTCGCGACGGATGTATCCACTCAGTTCCAGCTGGCCCAGCTGGTGGGTCACGCTGGACAACGAGGACAACCCAACGGCGTCACCGATCTCGCGCATGCTCGGCGGGTAGCCGCGGGTCGTCACGGAACGCTGGATCGCTTCGAGGATCGCGCGCTGCTTGTCGCTGAGGCTGGTGCGTCGGCGGGTTGACGGGCGATCGGCTCGGGCGGAAGCGGTGTCGTCCATGGTTCTCCAGAAATGTCGGTGGTCTCTGGTTACGTAAGTTCCAGACAATCGAAACTTTATCCACTATCCGACGTAATGGAAACACCCGTTCGAGTGTGTCGTGGAACTCATCGTCCATATATTCGAATTCACACTTGAGTTTTTGATCATTCGAAGATACGTTCGGTACAAAGCTTCGTACCCGGTACTCCCGGCCGAGTGCCGGGTACGAATACCTCCCAAGGAGACATCATGAGCAGCGCCATTGAAATCGGAACTATTCCGGCCATGAGTAGGTCACGCGTCGCGACGGCGGCACGCACACCGCGGGAGGCCCAGGCTGTGAGCACGCAGCCCACGACGCGGCTGCGCATCACTGCACGCGGCCGCGTCGTCCTCACCACCATCGCTGCCCTCCCCGTTGTTGCGGTGGCGATTGCGCTGTCCCTCAACGGTGGTGGCGCGGTCGCCACGGCAACCGGTTCTTCCACTCCGCTGGAATCAATCACCGTTATGGGTGGACAATCCCTCTGGCAGCTCGCGGAAGAAATTGCCCCGCAGGCCGACCCGCGCGAGGTCATCGCCGACCTCATCTCGATCAACACCCTGGTAAGCGCCGAAGTTCACCCGGGCCAGCAGCTCGACATCCCCAGCGAATACAGCCACTAACCGCCGCAAGCCCTGCTTCGGCGAGCACGATCACCAATACGCACGAACTACGTCCGCCGTGCTCGTCGCCTGGGCGACGGATCACTCGCGTTGATACGCATCACCCACCACCGCAACTGGCGCTGATTGGCCTGCACTGCGTTTAAGATCAGTGGGTGACTTCACTTGCCGACCTCCCTATCCGCGACGACCTGCGTGGCCTTACGCCCTACGGCGCCCCGCAAAAGTCTGTCCGCATCGCGCTCAACGTCAACGAGAACACGCATCCGATCCCGGAGGCTGTAGCCCAGAGCATCGTGGAATCCCTGGCGGCCGCGATCCTCCAGGTCAATCGTTACCCGGATCGCGAGTTCACCACGCTGCGGGAGAGTCTTGCCACCTACCTCGGTCACGGTCTGACGCGCGAGAACGTGTGGGCTGCCAACGGTTCCAACGAAGTCCTCCAGCAGATCCTCCAGGCGTTTGGGGGACCCGGCCGCAGTGTCCTCGGATTCCCGCCCACTTACTCAATGCACTCGATCCTCGCCGCCGGTACCGGAACCCGCTGGGTCACCGCCGAGCGGGACGCCGAGTTTCGCCTCTCCCCGGAGACCGTCGTTGCGGCTATCAACGAGCACAAGCCAGACATCGTGTTCCTGTGCTCACCGAACAACCCCACCGGCACCCCCGTCTCGATAGAGACGATCGCTGCTGCCTACGAAGCGACGGAGGGAATTGTGGTGGTGGACGAGGCATACGCCGAGTTCGCCCCGGTGGGATTGCCGACGGCGCTGACGCTGCTGGAGGGTCGTCCGCGCCTGCTCGTGTCGCGCACGATGAGTAAAGCTTTCGCCTTCGCTGGCGCCCGCGTTGGTTACCTCGCCGCCGATCCTGCGGTGAACGATGCGCTGCGACTCGTCCGGCTGCCGTACCACCTGTCCGCGCTGACCCAGGCGGCCGCCGTCGCAGCGCTCGCGCACACCCCCGAAATGCTCGCCATGGTGGATGACATCCGCGGCCAGCGGGACCGCCTTGTTGTCGAACTGGCTGCCCTCGGCTACCACCCCTACGAGAGCTGGGCGAACTTCGTGCTGTTCGGCGGAGTTGACGACCCGCACGCGCTGTTCGAAGCGCTGCTGGAGGAGGACATTCTCATCCGCGACCTCGGCATCCCGGGCCACATGCGAGTCACGGCCGGCACCGAGGCGGAGACGACAGCGTTCCTCGAGGCGCTCGGTAGGATTAAGGCATGACGAAAGAACGCGTCGCGCACATAAAGCGCGAGACCAGTGAGTCGACGATCGACCTGAGCATCGACCTCGACGGCACCGGGGAATCGTCCATCAGCACCACCGTGCCCTTCTTTGACCATATGCTCACCGCGTTCGCCAAGCACTCGCTGGTGAACCTCACGGTGCGCGCGAGTGGCGACACGGACATCGACGTGCACCACACGGTCGAGGACACCGGCATTGTGCTCGGTAAGGCCATTGCCCAGGCCCTCGGCGACAAGGTGGGCATCTCTCGCTTCGGCGACGCCCTCGTGCCACTCGACGATGCGCTGGCGCAGGCGGTTGTTGACGTCTCCGGCCGCCCGTACCTCGTGCACTCCGGCGAGCCCGCAGGTTTTGAATTCCACCTCATTGGTGGCCACTTCACCGGTTCTATGGTGCGCCACCTCTTCGAGGCCATCGTTTTTCACGCCGGACTCACCGTGCACGTCACCGTGCTCGCCGGCCGCGACCCTCACCACATCGCCGAGGCGGAATTCAAGGCGTTCGCGCGTGCGTTCCGCAAGGCCATCGCTCCCGACGACCGCGTAAGCGGCGTTCCATCGACCAAGGGTGCGCTGTGACCGTGGTATCGCCGAGTGTTGTTGTCCTCGACTACGGATCGGGCAACGTCCACTCGGCTGCCAAGGCACTCGAGCTGGCGGGGGCCCGGGTCGAGCTGACCGCGGACCGATCGCGGGTGGCTGCCGCCGACGGCTTGCTCGTCCCGGGTGTCGGTGCGTTCTCCGCGGTGATGGATGCGTTGAACGCGGCTCGTGGGCCGGAACTGATCGACCGTCGTCTGGCCGGGGGGCGTCCTGTAATGGGAATCTGCGTGGGCATGCAGGTGATGTTCGAGGAGGGTGTCGAGCGCGGGAACACCGCACCGGGGCTCGGCGAATGGCCAGGCGTGGTCCGCGAACTCGACGCACCCGTTTTGCCCCATATGGGCTGGAACACCGTTGAGGCACCGGAGAACTCGGCGCTGTTCGAGGGCATCCGGGATGAGCGCTTTTACTTCGTCCACTCCTACGCCGCGCAGGACTGGTCGCTCGAAGTCATCCCCCCGTTTCCCGTTCCCCGTCTCACCTGGGCAGAACACGGCACCCGCTTTCTTGCTGCCGTCGAGAACGGTTACCTGACGGCCACCCAGTTTCACCCCGAGAAATCGGGACAACCGGGCATCCAGTTGCTGCGCAACTGGCTGTCCACGCTGTAAAACTTTCACCGCACCAGCGAACGTGAGAGAAAATCTTGTATTGTGTGGCGCAGATCATTGCGGCCCGAGAAAGAACGTGAATGAGCGAGTTCAATAGAACACCCGGCCTTACCCTGCTTCCCGCCGTTGATGTTGCCGGTGGCAAAGCGGTTCGGCTGACCCAGGGCGAGGCCGGCACCGAGACCAACTACGGTGACCCCATCGACGCCGCTGGCGAGTGGGTTGACCAGGGCGCCGAGTGGATCCACCTCGTTGACCTCGACGCTGCCTTCGGGCGTGGCAACAACACCGCCGTTATCCGCAAGGTGATCCGCAACACCCCGCGCCACGTGAGCATCGAACTCTCCGGTGGCATCCGCGACGACGCGAGCCTCGAAGCCGCCCTCGCAACCGGTGCCAAGCGAATCAACCTCGGCACGGCAGCACTGGAGAACCCCGAGTGGGCCGCCCATGTGATCGCCGAATATGGCGACGCGATTGCTGTCGGACTTGACGTGCGCGGTACGACCCTCGCTGCCCGCGGCTGGACCAAAGACGGCGGAGACCTCTGGACCGTTATGGACCGCCTCGAGGAAGCCGGCTGCGCCCGCTACGTGGTGACCGACGTCACCAAGGACGGCACCCTCAAGGGGCCGAACGTTGAACTCCTCCAGCAGGTTATGGACCGCACGGAACGCCCCGTCATCGCCTCCGGCGGAATCTCCAGCCTCGACGACATCGCCGAGCTGCGGGCACTCGTTCCTCATGGACTCGAGGGCGCGATCGTGGGCAAGGCGCTGTACGCCCGCGCCTTCACACTGGGTGAAGCCCTGGACGTGGCAAGCGCCTGATGGTCGCCACCGACTCCGCCGGCGTCCCGTGGGAGGGCCGCTCGTTCGAGCCCACCTCCCACGGAGACGACGACGGGTCGGCACCGGCCAAGCTGATCGAGGCACTGCGACGTTTTCGCAGCCACGAATTAGGTGAGTCCGAAGTCGTCGAGGCGCTACGTACCTCCCGGCTGCTCATCCCGCTGGTCGCCGTCCTCGGTGAGTCCGGGACGAACGAACACGGTCACCTCGTCGACAAAAGCCAGGAATTGTCGATCGTTACGGTGGCTGGTCCGGACGGCCGAACGGTGCTGCCGGTATTCACCTCGGTGACGGCGATGTCCACGTGGAATCCGAAGGCGCGCCCCGTTCCGGCCGACGCCGTGCGGGTTGCGCTTGCGGCGGCGAGCGAACAGACCGACCTCGTTGTGCTCGACCCGACGTCGGAAACCGAATTCGTGATGCGGCGTCCGGCACTCTGGGCCATTGCCCAAGACCTGCCGTGGCGCCCCAGCTACCTCGACGAGGACGTGCTCACCGCCTTCCTCGCCGCGGCAGAACCGGAGCCCGCGGTGGTCGCCGTCCAACTTGCACCCGGTGACCCGGACGCCCGGCTGGCCGGCGAGGAACTCGTTATTCACCTGTCGCTTGTTCCAGGACTGCGCCGCGACGAGCTCGACGGATTGCTGCTTCGGCTGCAGGGCCGATGGTCCGAAAGCCCGGTCATCGCCGAACGCGTCGACTCACTGCGCGTGCAGCTCGCCGGTACGAACTAACACCATGGCCAAGGGGAGGAACGTGCGCAAACGCAACCTCCTTGCGTTGGCCGCGCTCGTCGTTGGGGCGGCAGTCCTGACGGGTTGTGTGCCGGGCGATTCCTCGGCTGATCCAACGGCGACAGCCCCCACGGCGTCGTCATCCCCTTCGACGTCACCGAGCCCGGCATCCACCCTTCCGCCGTCGATGGCCGAGACGGTGACGGTCGACGTCGACGGCAATGACCGTGACTTTTTGATCCGCACCCCCGACGCTGACGGCAACGGTGAGCGTCCTGTCATCATCGCCCTCCATGGGGCGGGCGGAACGGCGGCCGACTTCGAGAACTACACCCAGTTCAGCTCGTATGTCGACGCGGACGACTTCATCGCGGTGTATCCGAACGGCTCCACGCTGCCGGACAACAGGCAGGTCTGGAATGCAGGTGGATGCTGCGTCGCAGCCGGCACCACCCCCGTCGATGATGTGGCGTACATCAGCGCGATCCTCGACCTTCTGCCCGACTACGGCGCAGACATGAACCGGATTTACCTCGCCGGGTACTCAAACGGCGGGATGTTCAGCTACCGGCTCGCCTGCGACCTGGGCGAGCAAATCGCGGGGATAGCCGTGGACGCCGGCGCCTACAACGTACTGTCCTGCGAATCGACACGGGCGATCCCCGTGCTCATCTTCCACGGTACCGCCGACCCGGTGGTGCCGTATAACGGGGGACTGTCGTCCATTGGGGTCACCGAGGGAGTTGATCCCTTCACCAACAGTTCGGTGGCCGAGGCCGCAGCGATTTGGGCACAGAGAAACGAGTGCGTCACCGAACCGGTGCAGACCCAGGCGGGCACGGTCACCCGGTCGAGCTTCGAGGGGTGCACCGAGGGTAGCTCGCTCGAGGTGTTCACCATCGACGGTGGAGCACACGTGTGGTTCCAGGGCGATGTCGCCGTCGACACAACCGCCACGATTTTGGAGACCTTCATCACCACCGGTTGAGCCGGCAGCACGCACCGTGCCGCGTTGAGTTGTGTTGCCACGCGGTGCTGACGGGGCGGCCAGCACCGCGCGGCGTTGCCTAGTTGACCGGACCGGTCCACTTCTCGCCGGGACCCTTGCCGGGAGCATCCGGGAATGCGGACGCCTCGCGGAAGGCGAGCTGGACGGTGCGAAGGCCGTCACGGAGGGCGAGGGCGTGGTGGTCGCCAAGTTCGGGGGCACTGGCGGTGACGAGGCCGGCGAGGGCATTGATCAGCTTGCGGGCCTCATCGAGGTCGAGTTGGCCGTCGGGGTCATCGGCGAGCCCCAGCTTCACCGCCGCGGCGCTCAGCAGGTGGATTGCCACCGTGTTGATCACCTCAATGGCGGGTACCTCGGCAATGTCCCTGATCTGATCCGGCTCGGTGATCTGTTCGGACTCGCTCATATCTCAATCCTCTGCTAGAGTAATGCAGGCTTCGAACGGATTAACGCCGTTCGGCACGAAAGTGGAGATTCTCCCACCCGTTCACCGCATCTCAAGGTTACCGGGTAGTTACACCCCGCCAGCGCGACTCATCACGAGGAGCGAGGGTAGCTAGGGTGTGGTGTGTAACGCACCAGAATTCCCTCTTACGTCGCCACTTTGTATCTGCAGAGTGGTTGTGGCTCAAACCGTAATTAGAGGAGAAACGCATCAGCGATCCCCGTACCAATGACCGAATCCGCGTTCCGGAGGTCCGTCTTGTTGGCCCCAATGGCGAGCAGGTCGGCGTTGTCCGAATCGAAGACGCACTTCGTTTGGCCCAAGAGGCCGACCTGGATTTGGTTGAGGTAGCTCCCAACTCCAAGCCGCCCGTCGCGAAGATCATGGACTTCGGCAAGTTCAAGTACGAAACGGCGCAGAAGGCAAAAGAAGCCCGGCGCAACCAGG
>JAODAO010000384.1 GCA_025463465.1 Glaciihabitans sp.
GCGGAGCCGATGAGAAAGTCGGGGCCGAATTCGAGACCGCTCTCGCGGAAGTCGGGGTCCTGGATCGTCATGGTCGTGCCTCACTCATCGTTGGAACCGCAGGCGCCACGGCGGGTACCTGAAGTGCTGCGACAGCGTGTCACCGATGCCCCAGCCCGTCTAATCTGTCACGGACCGGGGCCCTACGGGTACGGGGGCGGTTACCGGGGCGATTGCGAGAGCGGTCGGAGGGGCAGGTGGAGAGATGGTTACCTGCCCGATTCCCCCGCTCCGGAGCCACGGGCGCGCGCTTTTGTCGCGGCGGCGCTGGCCTGCCTGGACGCCACCGTCGACGCCTGGCACCTGCCCGGCGGCTCTGCCGACCTCGAGCAATTGTTCGACGATGCTGTGGCGGCCATCCGCTCGTAGCGCTGCCCGTTTGAGGGTCGGTGAGGCGCGACGCATCCCCCTGCCGTCGGTTCGGTGCGGCTTTTTTGTGGGTCAACCGGGTTGTTTGGTCTTGGCGTCGCCATCCGGAACTGATATGTTGCGAGAGAAAACATTTCAAAGGCAACGACGCTTGGAGCTCTCCGATGGCCCTTATTCCTACCCGCGAAGACAAGTTCTCTTTTGGACTGTGGACGATTGGTTACAACGGGGCTGACCCGTTCGGCGGGCCCACCCGCGCTCCCCTGGACGTTGTCGAGGCTGTAGAGAAGCTCTCTGCCGCCGGCGCGTACGGGCTGACGTTCCACGACGATGACCTCTTCCCGTTCGAGAGCACCGACTCCCAGCGCCAGAACCAGATCGACCGTCTCAAGGGCGCCCTGGCCGACACCGGCATTGTGGTGCCGATGGTCACCACCAACCTCTTCAGCGCCCCCGTATTCAAAGACGGCGGCTTCACCAGCAACGACCGTGCCGTGCGCCGCTTCGCGATGCGCAAGGTGCTGCGTAACCTCGACCTCGCCGCGGAGCTCGGCGCCGAGACTTTTGTGATGTGGGGCGGCCGCGAGGGCGCGGAGTACGACGCCGCCAAGGACGTGCAGGCTGCCCTCGAGCGTTACCGCGAGGCCGTCAACATGCTCGGCGACTACGTCACTGACAAGGGCTACAACATCCGCTTCGCGATCGAGCCGAAGCCGAACGAGCCCCGCGGCGACATCCTGCTTCCCACCCTCGGCCACGCCCTCGCCTTCATCGAGACGCTGGAGCGCCCCGAACTGGTTGGCATCAACCCCGAGGTCGGCCACGAGCAGATGGCCGGGCTGAACTTCACCGCCGGCATCGCCCAGGCCCTCTACCAGGGCAAGCTGTTCCACATCGACCTCAACGGCCAGCGCGGCATCAAGTACGACCAGGACCTGGTCTTCGGCCACGGCGACCTGCAGAACGCCTTCTCGCTCGTTGACCTGCTGGAGAACGGTGGCCCGAACGGCACCCCCGCCTACACCGGCCCGCGCCACTTCGACTACAAGCCGTCCCGCACCGAGGACAGCGCCGGAGTGTGGGAGACCGTTGACGCCAACATGCGGATGTACCTGCTGCTGAAGGAGCGCGCTGCTTCCTTCCGTGCCGACCCCGAGGTGCAGGCGGCGCTCGAGGCCTCCCGCGTTCCCGAACTGTCGATGCCGACCCTCAACGAGGGCGAAAGCTACGACGACCTGCTCGCCGACCGCAGCGCCTACGAGCAATTCGACAGCGCCGCGTACTACGACGGCAAGGGCTTCGGCTACGAGCGCCTGCAGCAGCTCGCCCTCGAGCACCTGCTCGGCGCCCGCGGCTAACAGCAACCCGGCCTCGCCTGCGAGGCATGCCCGGTAGCGCCGTTGAGACCAACGGCGCTACCGGCCTCCTCGGACCGGTGTATCCGGTCCATCATCGTGTGCGGACCACTTTCGGGCAGCCGGTTTTTTCCGGCGCCCCATCCCCCACATCTTTTTTCCCAGCGCAGACAAGGCCATCAATGACACTCGTCGCAGGAATCGACTCATCCACCCAGAGTTGCAAGGTTGTCATTCGCGACCTTGATACGGGAGCGGTCCTGCGGACCGGCCGCGCCCCACACCCCGCCGGCACCGAGGTGGCCCCGGAGAAATGGTGGGACGCCCTCAAGCTGGCGATCACCGATGCCGGTGGCCTCGAGGACGTCGACGCAATCTCGGTCGGCGGACAGCAGCACGGGATGGTCGCCCTCGACTCCTCCGGTGAGGTCATCCGACCGGCCCTGCTGTGGAACGACACCCGTTCAGCGAAGGCAGCCCTCGACCTGATCGGCGAGGTGGGAGCCGAAGAGTTCGCCACCCGCACCGGCTCGGTTCCGGTGGCCTCGTTCACCCTCACCAAACTGCGCTGGCTCGCCGACGCCGAACCGGACAACGCAGCGCGGGTCGCCGCCGTTGCCCTCCCCCACGACTGGCTCACCTGGCGCCTGCGCGGGTTCGGGCCGGGTAACCCCGACCTCGACGCCCTGACCACCGACCGCTCCGATGCCAGCGGGACCAGCTATTTCGACGCATCCACCAACACCTACGACCTCGACCTGCTCGCGCGGGCACTGCGCCGACCGCGTGACCGCTCGGTCGAGGGCCAGCTGATTCCCCGGGTGGTTCTGCCCAAGATCGTGGCGCCCGGCGAGGTCGCCGGCACCGTCGACGCCGCACTGCTCAGCAGCGATCCGGCACACGCCGCGCACCGGGTCGTCATCGCGGCCGGAGCCGGTGACAACGCGGGCGCCGCCCTCGGGCTCGGCGCCGTCGCCGGGGACGTTGTCATTTCGATCGGGACCAGTGGCACCGTCTTCGCCGTCACCGACGCCCCGGTCAAGGACGGCAGCGGCACCGTGGCCGGTTTCGCCGACGCGTCGGGGCTGTTCCTCCCCCTGGTCGCCACCCTGAACGCCGCCCGGATTCTCGACGCCATGGCTGGCCTGCTCGATGTGGACCACACCGAACTCGGTACCCTCGCGATGACGGCAGAGCCCGGTTCGGCTGGCGCCGTGTTCCAGCCCTACCTCGAAGGTGAGCGCACCCCCAACCTGCCCGACGCCACCGGCACCCTGTTTGGTCTCACCCTGGCCTCGACCAACCGGCCGAACCTGGCGCGGGCCGCTATCGAAGGCCTGCTCTGTGGCCTTGCCGATGGCCTCGACGCCGTCACCTCCCTGGGTGTTGAAGCCCACCGGCTGCTGCTCACCGGTGGCGCCGCCCAGAACCCCGCCGTCAGCGCCATCGCGGCGCAGGTGTTCAACGTTCCCGTTGTGGTGCCGGAACCCGGCGAGTACGTGGCCGCCGGGGCCGCGATCCAGGCCGCCTGGGCACTGACCGGAAACCGACCGGACTGGCCGTTGGCGATCACGGCGCAGCCGCCGGTGGACTTCCGCCCGGTCATTCGCGAGCAGTACGCGGCGGTCGCTTAAGCCCCAGTCGGACGCAACGCTTCCCCACTGCATTGTGGGTGGACAAGTTCGGCGCGTCGGTGCAGACGTTCCGAGGCACCCTGAAGACGTTCGAGTGATTGTGCGCCGACTCATCCGCGAGGATCGGCAAGCCGTCCAGTTATGACCGCGAATATCTGCGTGCCAGCGATGACGGTGTTCGCTTGCCCATCACCTTGCATAACGGGTCAGTTCACGATGGTAAGCAATGGGTTCCGGATCCGATTGATTATTTCTCGCTAAACGGTCAACTCTGCGCGAACTGCCCGATACAGTTCTCGATCGTGACGATAAATCATCAACCGACCACTCGAAGCCGCACCCGTCGTCCGGGAACGATCCCTGCGGTCATAGCGTTTGTCGCCGGTGTTCTGGCCGTGGTGAATCTTCTTGGGCTGGATGATCTAGCTTCCTACCGCCCGGGCATGAGCGAGGACGACGCGACCGCGGCGCAACAAGACAACATGGAGGGCCTCCTGATGGGGTTCTTTGTGCCGATCGATCCGATCGCGCTGCTGTTATTCGCACTGGCCTGGTTCATGCATCGACGGGCCAAAAAATCTCAAGCAGCGCCGGTCAAGCTGAGCAGAACAGGCTTTGTTTTGGCCCTCGTTGCGTTCGCAGTATCTTTCCTGAAAGTGTCGATCGTGCTGCCGTTGCTGGTAAACGCCGCCGGTATGGGCGTGACCGACGCCGAGAGCGACTATCACCAGGCCGTTGAGGGCGAATATTCGATCAGCAACACGGAGCTGGTGAGCTACGTCGGAATGCTGTCTGGAGACATTCGCCGGGTATCGGGCACGGTAACCAACACCAGCCCATACGACTGGGAGGCCGTCAGCCTACGCACCACAATGACCGACGCCGCGGGTACCGAGTGCCTAGTCCTTGACCAGGACCTCACAAATATCGCGGTCGGTCAAAGCGCTGACTTCTCCACCGACAAGGAGTACGTCGATGCCAGCAGTGGGTCGCTTTGTGTACCGACGGGTATGCGGATCGAAGTGAGCGACTACGACATCGATTCCCGGGCCGTGAAAACCCCGGCCGGCTACACGCAACCTGAAGCACCGACTTTCTCGGCCCTGGCGCCCCAGGAAGAGTCATACACCTATAGCGATGAGGTCAGGATCGCTGTGGCGGGCACCGTCACATCGGGGTGGACCGCGGGCGGGAAGACCCTGAACTTCGAGCTGGTCGACCAGCAGGGCATGCACCTGGACGGGTGCTTCCGCGGTGAACCCGCTGCGGACGGAACGTTCACAACACCGCAGTGGCACGACCCGGTAGATCCGGGGATCTACCTCGGCGTCGTCGTGGTAGCGGACTGCTGACAGAAACAGCCTTGCAGGGGAAGTCCGAGGAGGCGGTGCGGAATAACGGGAATCCTTCCCCTCGCTGTCGACGCCGATAGGTCTGGTTCCCGGATCGGGGAATAGCCGGGACCGGCTGCCTGTGAAGCCACTCCCGCTTGTACTGCCTGCACACAGCAGTCGCAGTCGTTTTCGGCACCGAAGCAGATCCGCGGAGCATTAAAGGAGCTCCGGCATGCGGCGATAAAGCACGCCGTTTGGCCTCTACATGCGCCTGCTTGTCGAATACAGAGGCCAAACGGTGGCGTTCCCCCGAACTCACCTCACCCGTGCATGGGTGGCGCTGGTGCTCGGCA
The DNA here is from genome assembly GCA_025463465.1 of Glaciihabitans sp. Taxonomy (GTDB): domain Bacteria; phylum Actinomycetota; class Actinomycetes; order Actinomycetales; family Microbacteriaceae; genus Glaciihabitans. The sequence continues at coordinate 5,085 of JAODAO010000384.1, forward strand.
GAATATTTGGAGTATCCGGCTACGCGAACACGTCGTCACGAGAATCGGAGGCGAGCGCCACGGTCTTCGCCGCTACCGGGCGACCAAGTGCCCGATAGTCCCACCCCGCCGACGTGTATGCATCAGCGTCGAGGGCGTGACGCCCGTCGACGATTCGGCGGTGACGGACAAGACGCCCCAGCTCATCCGCGTCGACGGTCACAAACTCCTGCCATTCCGTCAGCAGGGCGACGGCATCGGCGTCCGTTACCGCGGCGACCATGGTGTCTGCGTAGGTGAGGTCGGGGTAGGCGCGGTGGGCGTTTTCATTTGCTTCGGGGTCGTAGACGGTCACGATCGCGCCCTCCATGTAGAGCATCCGTGCGACGTCGAGCGCCGGAGCGTCTCGGACATCATCCGAGTTGGGTTTGAACGCCGCCCCCAGGGCTGCGATTCGTTTTCCCTGCAGGTCGCCGCCCACCATCTCGCGAATGAGCTCCACCGTTTTGACGCGACGGCGGATGTTGATGTCGTCGACTTCGTGGAGGAACGCGACGGCCTGGCCCACACCGAGCTGTTCGGCGCGGTAGGCGAATGCTCGGATGTCTTTCGGGAGACATCCCCCGCCGAAGCCGAGCCCGGGCTTGAGGAAGCGGCCTCCAATGCGGCTGTCGTGGCTGAGGGCGGTGGCGAGCAGGTTCACATCGGCGCCGGTTGCCTCGCACACCTCAGCCATTGCGTTGATGAAGGAAATTTTGGTGGCCAGGAACGAGTTCGCGGCAACTTTCACCAGTTCCGAGGTGGGAAGGTCCGTGACGACCAGCGGTGTTCCCTCGTCGATGATCGGACGGAATGCCTGAATGAGCTGGCGGTGGGCCCAGGGTGAGGACACCCCGAAGACGAGTCGGTCGGGATGCAGGGTGTCTTCAACGGCGAAACCCTCGCGCAGAAACTCGGGGTTCCATGCCAGCTCGAGCTCGTCCCCCAGGGGAGATACCTGGGCGACAAGTTCGGTCAACCGGGCGGCCGTACCGATGGGGACCGTTGATTTTCCAATGAGCAACGCTTTGCGGGTGATCCTTTGTGCGAGCTCGGTGAAGGCAGATTCCACGTATCGCAGGTCCGCCGCATCGGAACCGGGCGCCTGGGGTGTCCCGACGCAGACAAAGTGGACGTCGCCGAACTCGGCCGCCTCATCAAAGCTGGTGGTGAAGTGCAGCCGACCGGAATCGAGGGCGATGCGCAGCTGTTCCGGTAATCCCGGTTCGAAGAAGGGGACGTCGCCGGCGGCGAGGGCGTCGATTTTCCGCTGGTCGACGTCGACGCCGAGAACATCGAAGCCGAGAATGGCCATGCAGATGGCGTGGGTGGCGCCGAGGTATCCAGTGCCGATGACGGTCATTTTGGGGTGTTCAACGATGTCGGGCGGGGTGACGGGCGAAGTTGTGGACATGGGGTAAGCCTCCGGGTTCGTGGGAAAAGAGTTCTCGACGAGAAAGGGGGTGGTGACGTTTGTGTGTGACGCGGGTGTGCAGATGGGACTAGGTGGCAGACGGGATTACGGGCAACTCCTGTTCGATTGTGGGTTTCGAGAACTCTGCGTCACCAGAACCGCTTCGGCGTTGGCGGCCGCCCCGCCAGCACGAGGCTGCAGAACGACGCTGGGGAACGACAGGGCTAAACCGGCCGACGCGGCTTCGACCACCTGAGACTCTCGGCGGCGGACAGCTACCGCAGAGAGAAATAGCGCCGTAGTGATTGACGGGAGAAATCGAACCGGGGTCGACAAAACAGTCCTCCTTAGAAATTGAACACAGAGGGCGGCGATGTCGTGTGTAGCGGGTGGTTCAAGACCAAGAAGTAAGGATCACAATTCTTTTCGCGTCGTGACACCGCTGTTTTGAACACCGATTAGCACCTAAAATGCCACGATGGCTCCGAGTTTGAGCATGTCTCGACACTGTCTGCTCTGGGCCGTCAGACCTCCTGAGAGGGCGGAGCGACGGCTAATGGCCCGTGGGGATGGTGGCATATATTCGTCTCGCGCAAACTGGCTCCAAATCGGCTCCGACAATCGGCTCCGAGGAGACGCTCGGCGCATGACCAACGGTGTTCTGCGACAGTCAAAGCGACGTTCTCGTCAGCTTTCCCGCTGGATGACAAGAACTCCCGTGACGCTCGGGTGGCTGTGATGCGAGGCGTAGGGATCAAGGCCCCGCACTTCCCGCCCGACCAGCAGGGGTGAACCGTAGGGCGGATGTGTGAACCCGAACCCGGGGTCCGCGCGCAGCTACCTGCGGGCAGCCGCTGACGTCATTCTGGGCACCGCGGTTGAACCGCGAAGGATCAGGGTCGCCGCGGTATGAGGGGTGATGACCGGCGCTGAGTCGCGCAGGATTTCCACCAGGGTCGCCATGATGTCGCGGCCGAGGGCGGCGAAGTCCTGCCGCACGGTGCTCAGCGGCGGGGTGAAGTGCTCGGCCTCGGGGATGTCGTCGAAGCCGATGATGCTGATGTCTTCGGGAACACGGATACCGTGCTCGGCGAAGGCGTGCATCAGTCCCAGGGCGAGCTGGTCGTTACCGGCGAAGATGGCGGTGCAATCCATAAGCTCCGCACCACCCTCGGCTACCAGCTGCTGGCCGATCAGGTAACCGCTGCGGGGCGACCAGTCGCTGACCTGCGGCTCCCGCGCGACCAGCCCGTGGCTCGACAGGGAGGCGCGCCAGCCGCGGACACGCTCGGACGCATCCATCGAGTCTTCCGGGCCGGCGACGTGCAGGATATTGCGGTGGCCCAGCTGCACGAGGTGGTCGGTGGCGGCACGCGCACCGCCGTACTGGTCGATGGAGACGCTGTGGAAACCGGAGCGGCCGCTGCTTTCCACCGCGAGCAGGGGAACGCCGAGATCGATGGCCTGCATGGCCTCGAGGGCGCTGCGGTGACCGGCGATGAGCACGATCGCTTCGACGTTTTGGCCGAGCAGAAGCTCGACGGAGGAGCGGATAGAGCCGGGATCGGCCTCCACCATGCTGGCGATGCTTACGGTGTACCGGGCCTGGCGGGCGGCGTCGTTGAAGCCGAGCGCCGTGCTCGACGGGCCGAAGTCGGGGCGTCCGGTGGTGATCAGGCCAATGGTGCGCGAGCGTTTGGTGACGAGGGCCCGGGCGGCGGTACTCGGCCGGTAACGCAGTTGGCGGATCGCATCCTCAACGCGCTCGCGGGTTGCCGGGCGCACGTTGGGGATGTTGTTGACCACCCGGGAGACGGTCTGGTGGGAGACACCGGCGAGGCGGGCGACGTCGAAGATGTTGGCCGTGCGCGCTCGGGATTCCTCGGGGTTTGTTTCACCCGCCACTGCACTCACCCACCACTCGATTTCACCCGTCGACTCCAGCGCCCGGTGACCGTGGTCTTCCGATACGCGTTCAATTATGCCCGCCCACGCTGGACACACCCGCCGGGCCGCCTCACCTCCGGCGCGGGGTCAGCACCCGCTGCAGCAGGATGAAGACCAGCAGCAGGGCGCCGATCACAATGCGGGTCCACCACGAGCTGAGGGTGCCCTCGAAGCTGATGATGGTCTGGATCACACCAAGGACGAGAACGCCGAGCACGGAACCGAGGACGAACCCGGACCCGCCGGTGAGAAGGGTCCCGCCGATCACAACAGCGGCGATCGCATCGAGTTCCATCCCCACGGCCGTGAGGCTGTAGCCGGAGAGGGTGTAAAAGGTGAAGAGGACACCCGCGATGCCGGAGCAGACGCCGCTGATCGCATAGACGAGGATTTTGGTGCGCCGCACGGGCAGCCCCATCAGCATGGCCGACTGGCCGCCGTTGCCGATCGCATAAACGGTGCGGCCGGTGCGGGTGTAGTGCAGGACGAGGAACGCGACCAGCACCACGGCGAGCGCCACAATCACGCTCGGTGAAATGCGAAGGCCCGGCCCGAGGACGATCCGGGCATTC
>JAODAO010000440.1 GCA_025463465.1 Glaciihabitans sp.
GGCGTCGCCGAGTCGCCGGCGGATCTTGGTGGCTTTCACCAGCCCAGTATTCACGACGATATCCGAACCTCCATCGTCGGCGGGCTGGCGCGCCTTGCGCGCATCGTGGCGCATCGCCCTGATGACCAGGGTGTGTCATTTCACCGCAAGCGTCCACATCAGCCCACTCATTTCGCCACGCCGCGATCACCAATGCCTGGACGTCGGAGTACATCCTCGAGTGCATAGATTTGGCTTGTGATACCGATTCACGCGCTACCGAGAACTACGACCGGTTGCGGGGGACCCTGGACCATCGCAGAGTCCACTTTGCACGGCGTCCGTCACCGGCGTGTAGCTAGCTGACACCCGCTTGCGCCCGCTAAGCCACACCCCGCAAGGCTCAAGGGCGAACAACAACGGTGGGACTGGAGCTGGCCTAATGCACCGAAAGCTCGCGCACGCCCTGGCCGCCTCGAAACTGCAGCCGTCAGGTCGCCAACGATCCGAGGTGCATTGCCCAGACGTCGCACGGGCGCTGGACTCCGCGTTAGGCGGGCGTGGCAAGTTTCCTGATCGCCGAGTCGAGGCGCAACTGGTCGGGAGTGCCTGGGAAGGCGCGAATGGCGTCCATCAGGTTGCGGTCCGTGGTGCTGGTCAATTTGGGCTCGAGTAGGTCTAACAATTCTGACCACTGAGATCGGCCGGTGTTGCTGCCGAGCAAGGTCGCGTAGATGGGTTCGCTGAACAGGCGCATTGCGATCGCGGCGTCGCCAGGAGAGAAGCGACTGATCATGGCGCGGTATATCGGGTCTGCGGCGCCGGAGACCCCGTATCCGTTGCCGAGAAAGCAATCAACGATGCAGCGCACGTAGCGTTCGCGGACGTTCGTTGGAACGTCGCCCTGGGTTCCAGCGAGGTTGAGGACGCGTCGCGCCGGGGTCGGTTCTGTGTGGAAGTTGTTGAATCCGTGGTGGGCCTGCATCAGGGCGTCGAGTGCCTCAGACATGTCAATCGCCCTCATCTCGTCGGTGAGATAGGCGGTGCCGTCGACGAGGTCGATCAGCTCACGTGCGGCGGTTGCGAAATCCGTCTCTGCGCTTGCGCTCGCACGCGCGTGCCTAAGCCCGAAGTTGGACCTGGTGGCCTCAGAAACGAAGGGCCAGAGCTTGGGCCACAAGACGCGCACGTTGTCGGCCTCGATCGGTCCACGAGCAGCGGCCGTGTAGAGCCCGAAAAGTCCGTTCGCGAGGGTATCGGCACGGTCACCCGGGAGCTGGTCGAAGAAAGCTGCAGCCTCATTGACGGCCGCCTGATCGAGGAGGGCCTTCTTGATGTTGCTGAGGAGTCGACCGGTGTGTGCAGTAACGGTGTCGGTGGGGGTATTAATGACCTCACGAACGCAGTTCTGAAGGAACGAGACAAGCTCAAGACCGCCGAGGTCGTGCTGGTTCGGGTGCGCGGCGCTAGCGTGATTGCGCATGTAACGGATGTGGTCGAGCCGAGCGTATCCGACATCGGTGATGAGGCCGATATTGAGAACCGCACGCAGCAGGTGAGAGTCATCGATCTTCGCTAGGTCGGTCTCGTCCCTTAGGCTCTTACGGAGATCCGCATTGTTCGCGGCAGCGATGTCGTAGAAGTACCCGAGATCAAACCCGACGACTCGAATCCTCAACTCGCTAACCAGCTCGTCCCAGAGATAATTCAAAGCAGCATCGAAGAGTCCGACGGTCGCGGCTGCCACCATCTTCGAGACGTAATGGGAGCGTCCAAGAATCTCGGGACGCAACTCGTCGAGGACGTCAGGGACGTTCTTCACCAAGCTGGCGCGCTCATGCACCGGGACAAACAGGTCGGTCGTGGGAAGGCCGTAGCTCTCAAGGAGCCCCCGAACCCCCGTCTCGAATCGTTCAAGGTCGGTCTCGCCTTCAATTGTGACGGGAGTGTCCGTTTCGGGCGCCTTCTCGATCTCGCTCACGCGGCACAGTCTAGGCGCGGCGCCACCCCTTGGAGATCGAGATCTCGATGTCGGCGCGTACCGACATACTCCCCGCTGGCCGCCGTGTTCGAGCCTCGAACGAAGCGGAGGCTGCGGCACTCGTCAACTGCGTCATTTCGCCGCGTCAGACGTGACGTTGAGGAACTCGCTCCTCGGGATGAACAGTCAGGTTAAGAGCCCGTAGCCGACTCAGGGTCATGCGGGCCTGCCCGTTGGTCCCGTAGCTTCCTGCTGTCTGGAGCGCATTTGCCAGCGGCCCGTTGAAGACCACCTCGTGCTCGATGCCGGGTTTTCTCGAAAGCCTCAACACGATGAGCGCGGCGGCGGCGCCGTGTGAGGTTTGACGTATGGCGACACCGCTGGAGCCATAGGTGGCTTTGATTTCGACCTGGCGACCGTCACTGGCGATGGCGTCGTGACCAGCCGAGGAGGCCGAAACTAGGGCGATGTCGAACATGGCCTCGGCGGCGGCTTCGCCGATGGATCCGACGAGGTGACCGTCGAGCGGGAATTTTCGTCCTGGGTGCATCGCCTCGAGCTCATCGACGACCGCATGCAACTGCTCCACCAGAACCGCCGTTCGAGCAGTCCGCTCGCGATGATCGACTGGGCGGCGCTGCCCTGCGCCCGGTTCCAACATGGGTCCATCATGCCGGTTCAAATAACAGATGCATTCACGTTGCGTTGTTAACCGGAGGCAGTTCTAGGCGTTGCGTCCTTCCACCCGCGTTCTCGCCTGGAGGAGGGCGATCCAGAAGTGATCTCGTAAACCCGCTGGCGAGCGAGTTTCAGTCCGACACCCACGGTGGCCGTCAAGGAGCCGGGCCCGCAACGTCTCCTGCGAGTATCCGACTGACTCGGCCGAGCAGGCGTTGACCGGGTCAGCGGGTGGGATCGATCATGGTCATGCCGGCAACCTTGGCTTGGTCGAATCTTGGCAACAGCTCCGCCGCTTCGTCGAGACCGATGGTTCGCTCGATCAGCCGTTGCGGTTGCAATGA
>JAODAO010000453.1 GCA_025463465.1 Glaciihabitans sp.
CAATACCCTGCCCACCCTGATCGATGAGGCCACCCAGGCTGGCCTGCGGGTCTCGTTCGAACGGGTCGGCGAGCCATTCCCCCTGTCACCGCTCGTTGAACTCAACCTTTATCGCATCGCCCAGGAATCCCTGACGAACGTCCTCAAACATGCGGGCCCAGGCACCCGGGCGCGTGTGCACGTGCGCTACGGCAGAGACACCGTCGAACTGGAGGTCACCGACGACGGGCTCGGCCGCCCCGGCCCGCCGCAGCGAAACGGAGGACTCGGCCTGCTCGGTATGCGGGAGCGGACGGACGCGCTCGGCGGCACCCTCGAGGCCAAAGCGCGCTCGGGCACCGGCTGGGTTGTCCGGGTCACGGTTCCCGTGAAGGCCCGCGAATGAACACGATCCGCGTTGTCCTCGTCGACGACCATGCGCTGATGCGCCAGGGAATCAGCACCATCCTGTCTGCGCAGCCCGACATCGACGTTGTGGGGGAGGCGTCAAGCGGCGAAGAGGCCATCGAGGTGGTGGCGCGAACCCAACCAGACGTGGTGTGTATGGATGTCGAGATGCGCGGCATCGGCGGCATCGAGGCGACCAGGCGTTTGGTGGGCGATCCCGCAGTGACTGCCCAGGTGCTGATGCTGACCACCTTCGAACGCGAGGACTACCTGCTCGCGGCCCTGGACGCGGGAGCCAGTGGGTTCCTGCTCAAAAACGCCCGGGCGGAACACCTGGTCGACGGCGTTCGCGCGATCGCAGCGGGAGAGGCGCTGCTCGCCCCGGAGATGACGCGGGCGGTGATCGAGCGCGCCGTCGCCCGGGAGCGTTCCGCATCCACCTCGACCGTTCCGGTCACCGTTGTGCCGGACAACCTGACCGAGCGCGAGGCGGAAGTGCTCCGGCTGATCGCCGAGGGCCTGTCGAACGACGAGATCGCAGAACTGCTGGTCATCGGTCGCGCCACGGTGAAGACCCACGTGTCGAACCTGCTGATGAAGCTGTCGCTGCGCGACCGGGTTCAGGCGGTCGCCTACGCGTACCGGACCGGGCTCGTCAGCTGAGTCGTGCGTCTTGCTCCCTCCGTCTTAAGGGGGAGAGGCATAGTTCATCCCGGGGACGGAGCCGCACCGGACGGTCCGTTTGTAGCGTAGGAGTATCCATTCGACCCGGGAGGTCATAGTGCTCAGCGTGCGAAACATCAGCCGCAGCTTCGGAACCCGTCGCGTCGTCGACGATGTCAGCTTTGACGTGGGGCGAGGTCGCCTCACCGGTTTTGTCGGGGGCAACGGTGCAGGCAAAACCACAACGATGCGGATGATCCTCGGGGTGCTCAGGCCGGACTCCGGCACGATCTCGCTCGACGGCAAGCCCGTCGGCCAGTCCGCACTGCACGGCTTCGGCTACATGCCGGAGGAGCGCGGCCTCTACCCGAAGATGGAGATCGGCGAACAGCTGGCCTACCTGGCCAGGCTGCATGGCATCGACAAGGGCACCGCTACGCAGCGCGCCGACGACCTGCTCGAGAGGCTCGGCCTCATCGCGCGTCGCAAGGACAAGCTCGAGGCGCTTTCCCTGGGTAACCAGCAGCGCGTGCAGGTCGCCGCGGCGCTGGTGCACGACCCCGACGTGCTCATCATGGATGAGCCGTTTTCCGGCCTGGACCCAATGGCGGTCGACGAGGTGGCAAGCGTGATCGCCGAACAGGCGGCACGTGGCGTGCCTGTGCTGTTTTCCTCCCACCAGCTCGACGTCGTCGAACGCCTCTGCGACGACCTCGTGATCATCGCCGACGGACAGGTGCGGGCCGCGGGGTCACGTGAAGCCCTGCGCGAGCAGTATTCCGAGAGCCGGTGGTCGCTTGAGACGAGCAATGACGTCGGCTGGGTGCGGGGGATGTCTGGAGTTGTCGTCGAGGAACTCGCCGGCACCACGGTGCTGTTCGGTGCAGAGCCCGCCGCCGCGGACATCGTGCTGCGCGCAGCGATCGAGCGGGGCACGGTCACAAGCTTCCGCCCGGTCCGCCCCACCCTTGGCGAGATCTTCCGGGACATTGTGGTGGGCGCCGCCCCTACCAACAACAACGAGCAGAAGGTCGAGGCGGTCCGATGAGCAACACGAACAGGGTGCAACTGAGCACCTGGGGAGCGACCCTCCTCGTTGCCGAACGCGAAATCCTGTCGCAGGTGCGGGCCAAGGCGTTTATCATCTCCACCGTCATCACCCTGGTCCTCGTTATCGGCGGCATCGTGCTGTCGAGCGTGCTGGGCAACCGTGCGACCGACCCAACACCGGTCGCGGTTGTTGGGTCGGTGCCCGCGTCGATCGAGGGCTCCGACACCCTGGAAGTCACCGAGGTCGCCGACCGCAGTGCGGCCGAGGAACTAATCCGCTCCGACGACGTCACGGCCGCGCTTGTGCCCGACAACAGTCCCGTCGGCTTCACGGTGATCGCCCTCGACGAGGTACCCGAGGAGCTGATGGCAGCGCTGTCGGTGAGCCCCGAAGTCCAGTTGCTCGATGCATCGGAGGCACCCACCGGGCTTCGCACGCTGATCGGCCTCGCCTTCGGCCTGGTGTTTATGATCTCGGTGCTCGGTTCGGGCGCGACGATTATGCAGAACACCGTCCAGGAGAAGCAGTCGCGCATCGTCGAGATCCTCCTCGCCGCGGTACCCGCCCGTGCCCTGCTGGCAGGCAAGATCCTTGGCAACTCCGTGATCGGGGTGGGGACGGCGGCGGCCATCGCTGCAGCGGCGGCACTGGGACTCGCCGTCACCGGCCAGACCGAACTGCTCGACCTGCTGTCAGCGCCGCTGATCTGGTTTGTGGTGTTCTTCGTCTTCGGGTTTGTCCTCGTAGCAAGTGTGTTCGCCGCAGGAGCGGCACTGGTGTCGAGGCAGGAGGACACCGGGGCCGTAATGACCCCCGCGATGATGCTCGTAATGATTCCCTACTTCGGTGTGGTGCTCTTCGGCGACAACCCGCTGATCATGACGATCCTGTCGTACGTGCCATTCAGTGCCCCCGTTGCGATGCCTGTCCGATTGTTCTTCGGCGAGGCCCAGTGGTGGGAGCCGCTCATCTCGCTCGTGTTACTCGTTGCTGCCGCCGCGGCCGTGATGCTCGTCGCAAGCAAGATCTACACCAACTCGCTGCTGCGGATGGGATCGCGGGTCAGCCTGCGCGACGCCCTCAAGGCGAGCTAGTCAGCCGGTAGACGAATCCAGCGAGTGGACGCCGGGTCTCCCAGATGTACAGGGGCCCGGCGTTCCATCGTTCAACCGGCGTCACGGCCTCCGTTGCTGCTGTCTCGCTGCAAGCCAGGGCAGGGCGACGTGCAAGCGTCTTCATTGCCTAGCCAGTGTGCGCGGAGCTATCGATTGAGTTTCGTGCGGTGAGCACAGTCCGGGTTGCAGCTCGGGCTGTGCCACAAGCGTTCACCTGCGACTCACACTCGGCCCTAAGCGACGACGGGAACCTGCGGAGCCAGTTCTTCATCGACCGATTCCCCAGGCTTCGAGCGGTACGACCACATCGCCGCAATGTAAAGAACGGCGCCGATGACCGCTCCGATCACCCACGCGAATCCGCTCAGCGCGGTAAGCGCAGGAATCCACACCGCAGAGATAGAGAACACCGCCGCGACGCCGATGGCGATCAGCGCACGCGTGTTCCAGCCGCGCTGGTAAAAATAGCGCCCGGACTTGCTCATTGAAAAGAGGTCGGCGACCTTGATGGAGCGTCGCTGCACGATGTAATAGTCGGCCACGAGCACACCGTAGAGCGGCGCCAGGATCGCGCCGAGGGTGTCGACGAACATCGGCAGGCCGATCTGGCTGATCGTCGCGACCCACAGACCTCCGACGATAAAGCCGAGCGCGGCGGTGAGATATCCACCCGTCTGGAAGCTGATGCGCTGCGGCGCCAGGTTGGAGAGGTCATACGCGGGTGGGATGAAGTTGGCTACGAGATTGATGCCGATCGTCGCGATAACAAACGTGATGGCGGCGATGATGGTCAGGAACACATTGCCAACCAGGCCGACGATCTCGGCGGGGTTCGTGAGTGGCTCACCTTCGCCGCCTTGCAGCACGATGTACGCGCCCGCGGTGGTGAACAGACTGAGGAAGGTGAAAAAGGCCAGGCTCACCGGGAGGCCGAGAAAGTTGCCGCGTTTCATCGACTTCTCGCTCTTGGAATACCGGGCGAAGTCACCGAAGTTGATGATGACCGCCGAGAAATAGGCGATCATCGTTCCGATGACACCGAAGAATGCCGCGACGGCTCCCCAGCCTTCGACTGTCGCGTTGCTGAAGATCGAGCCGACGGCGGGCAGCAGCCGATCACCGGCCTGGACCCAGATCGCGACGAGCAGTCCGATCATCACGATATAGACGGCGGGTCCCGCGAAATTCAGGAACCGTTCGATCCAGGTGATGCCTTTGAGAAACAACACCACCTGCAAAGCCGCGACGAATACGTAGGAAACCCAATCGATCACGTCCATACCGAGGAACACCGGCAATTTGGGATCAGACAAGATGGCGTCCAGCGCCAGGGCCACCGCCGTCGAAGCGAAGTACGTCTGAGCGCCGTACCAGAAGATCGCCACGATGCCCCGAACCAGCGCGGGCAACTGGGCGCCCCTCACGCCGATGCTCGAGCGGGCCATCACGGCGTACGGAACGCCGTACTTGACACTCGGCTTGCCGGTGAGATTCACGAGGAAGTTGACGAAGACGCCGGCCAGGATAATCGCGGCGAACACGAACCAGCCGTTGATGCCGGCGGTGATGAACAGGCTCGCGGCGAGTGTGTAACCCGCGAGGCTCTGGACATCGTTCGTCCACACGTTGAAGAACTCGAACGCACCCCATCGTCTTTTCTCCTCCGGTAGAGGCGCGAGGTCGTCGTTGAACAGGCTGGGGTGCGGATCGGATCCGACGTGGGTGTCGAAGTCGCTGGACGGGAGTGTTGATGTCATTGCGGGGAGCCTCCGGTGTCTGGGGAGTGGACCGAGCTGGCGATGACGGCGGCATCCGCGTCGCATCAAGAATCACGCTATGCCCCAGCGAGGTGTTCGGGATTTCGCCCGTGTAACAGACGTATAGCAGCCGTGTAACAGTTGAGTCCTCGCTGACGAACGCGTCCGCGCTGGAGCGTGAGTCAGTCTGCGGCGCTGAATATTGTGTCTCGATCACATCCCGGCGCGGTTGCGGTGCTGAGTCCGAAACGTCAGGGCCTCTCCGCAAAGCCTTCCTACGGCAACGGAAAGTGCGGTGATTTCAGCCGTCAGCCGAAGGTCAGCTTGCCGTCGCTGGTTCCACGTAACGCACCCAGCCCCAGGTGGCAACGCTGAGCACCGTCACCACGGTGGCGCCCCCGGCGACAAGAAGCACGGGGAAGTGTTCGCCGGTGAGGATCACTGCGGCGAAGGTGGCGACCACGATGGTGGCCGCTAGCCAGAGCACGGGCGACCACTCGAGGATGGCGCGGCCCGGCAGGCTCAGCTC
>JAODAO010000388.1 GCA_025463465.1 Glaciihabitans sp.
TGGGCCGGATACACCCGTGCGAACCCCCTGTTCGAAGGCGGCGTGTTCTTCCGCCAATTCCAGCCGGAAAGGCGCTGCCGGGTCCGTGCTGAGGAGATCGCTGCCGTCGTCAGTGAGGCTGATGCCAAGCGCGACAGCCAGGCGCGCCGGCCCACGGGCGAGGTCGGCATCCACCTTCGACGTTGTGCGTCGTTCGCGGGCGACGTCAATGCCATCGATGATTTCGCCGGCCCGAAGCAGCACCCCATACGGGGAATCTTCCGGCCCGCAGACCACGTTCGCACAGACATGCATTCCGTAGGTGAAGTACGCGTACAGGTGCCCGGGCTCACCATACAGGGTGCCGTTGCGTTTGTTGCGACCACGGAACGAATGCGACCCGGGATCTTCCGCGCCGCGGTAGGCCTCCACCTCGGTGATGCGCAGGGTCACGGCACCGGCGACCAGCCGCGATCCCAGCAACAGCGGTGCAATCTCCGTGGAAGGTGCCTCAAAGAACGCGCGCTGCATGGTGTGTCTACCTAGAAGAAGCTCTGCCCGCTCACGGCGAGCACAATGGCCACAAATACGATTACCGCAACGGCACCCGCGATCCACAGGTACATCGTGCGGGTGGTCATCGGCGGTCGCTTACGCGGGTCGCGGTCCTTGTGCAGGGTCACAGCTGCCTCCTCGGGTCAAGATCACGGACGCGCTCGGTCAGCAACGCGAGTTGTTCACTCACCCGTTCCGGCGCCGTTCCACCAACGCCGTTGCGGCTGGCGAGGGACGCCTCGACCGTGAGCGCCGCGCGTACCTCTCCGCTCAGGTGCGGCGAAACGGAAGCGTACTGCTCATCGGTGGGCTGGTCGAGCTCGAGTCCGCGTTCCTCACAGAAACGCACCAGGGCACCGCTGATCTCGTGGGCCTCACGGAACGGGACGTGGCGACGGACCAGCCAGTCGGCAACGTCGGTAGCGAGGGAGAAGCCCTGGGGGGCGAGCTCGGCCATTTTCTCAACGTTGAACTGCAGGGTGGCGACCATTCCGGTGAACGCGGGCAGGAGCACCTCGAGGGTCTCGACGGAGTCGAAGACGGGCTCCTTGTCCTCCTGCAGGTCACGGTTGTAGGCCAGCGGCAGGCCCTTCAGCGTGGTGAGCAGACCGGTGAGGTTGCCAACAAGACGGCCGGCTTTGCCCCGGGCGAGTTCGGCAATGTCGGGGTTCTTCTTCTGCGGCATAATCGACGAGCCGGTCGAGTAGCCGTCGTGCAGGCGAACAAATTCGAACTCCCGCGTGGCCCAGATGATGATGTCCTCGGCGAACCGCGAGAGGTCGATGCCGATCTGGGCGGTGATGTAGGCGAACTCTGCCACAACGTCGCGGGCCGCGGTGGCATCGATCGAGTTCTCCGTGGGTGAGCCGAGTCCGAGTTCCGCGGCGATGAACACCGGGTCGAGGCCGAGCGCACCACCGGCGAGGGCACCGGCACCGTAGGGCGACGCCGAGGCGCGGACGCGCCAGTCGCGGAGGCGTTCGAGGTCGCGCACCAGCGGCCAGGCGTGGGCGAGGAGGTGGTGGGACAGCAGCACCGGCTGGGCGTGCTGCAGGTGGGTGCGACCCGGCATGGGGGCACCGTGATGGGCCTCGGCCTGCGACCCGATGGCATCGATCAGCTGCAGCAGAAGATGGCCAATGGAGGCGGCGTGGTCGAGCAGATACATCCGCACGAGAGTGGCGATCTGGTCGTTGCGGCTGCGCCCGGCCCGGAGCTTGCCACCCAGTTCGGGCCCGGCGATGGCGATCAGGCCACGCTCGAGGGCGAAATGCACGTCCTCGTCGGACTCCAGCGGCCCGAAGCTGCCATCGAGGAAGGCTTCAAGGAGTTCGTCGAGGGCGGCGAGCATACGCTCCAGCTCGTCGGTGTCGAGGTAACCGGCAACGGATAGCGCCTTGGCGTGGGCTTTTGAGCCGGCGATGTCATACGGACCGAGCTGCCAGTCGAAGTGGGTGGACTTCGACAGTCGCGCCAGCTCGGGTGATGGGCCGTCGCTGAAACGGCCGCCCCACAGTGCTCCGGCACCTTCTGTTTTCGACACGCGTGCGTTCCGTTCTGTAGTCCTGTGACGCGCCGCGGCGGTGACCGGGCGGCGCTGGTGCGGTGGATGTCACCCAGCCGGTGGGAGACATCCCCCTGACGATTGTTGGTGGTGGCGGCGCTCGAGGAACAGCGTTGCCGCACCAAAATGCTGAGTCAATCCTAGCGGCGGCCCCCGGGGCGCTCTGCGCTGGCCACCCGTTCGCCCTGCCCGGGCCCCGCTGCCGGTTCGCCATCGGATACGTGCGAGGCACGACGGGAGATCTGGGTGAGAACCTGCTCGAGCGGCCCCTTGCCAATGACGAGCGCCCAGGCGGTGCAGCCCAACGTGATGGCCACGGTCAGCACGATGAACAGACCACCGTTGTCTGCGCCCTGTACCCAGTACGAGTTGCCGATGAACGCGAGTGCGAGCAGTTGCACCGAGTATGCGGTGAGCGCCATGGACCCGATGGCGGCGAGTGGGAAAAGCGCTTTACGTAGAGCGGAGCCGAGGACGAGGCAGATCCCAATGACGGCGAGGGCGAAGCCGGCGGAACCGATCACCTCGAACGGGCTGCCGCTGTGCGGTTCGACGGTGGACAGGGCCGCCAGGTTGCTGAGCTGCGACCAGTCGAGTTCGGTGGCTCGGCCGGCCGGCGCGCTCGATTGCGGCGCCGGGAACAGCGCGGCGGAGAGCGACCCGAGACCGTACCCAACGATGGCGAGGCTCACACCGGCCGCGAGGATCCTCAGTCGAACCGCCGTCGCGTTCAGGTCGAGCCGGCCAACACCGAGGCCAATCAGGACAAACACGAGCCAGGTGATTGCCGGGTAGTGCCCGGTGAGGAAAAGTTCAACGATGAAGGAGTCGGCGAAGCCGGTTGCGTCCCAGGCCCGGGTGCCTACCAGCTGAAGGATCGGTGAGAGCACGGATAGTGCGCCGGCGGCGATAAACAGCGACCGCGGACGCCAGCGCAGGAACGGCAGAGCGAGCACAAACAGCACCGCGTAGTACTCGAGGATGATGTATACCGGGGTGCCCAGGCCGGTGAGCAGGCCGCCGAGGACGAATACCAGCACGGCACGGACCAGGATGCGCAGGCGTGCCTGCAGCAGTGGGACGCCGCTGATGCGGCGCACTCCCCCGGAGATGATGGCGATGGAGATTCCCGCGAGAGTGGCGAACAGAATCGACGAGCGTCCGCTGACGATGTCGCCCCAGGTGTGCGGGTCGCCCCAGGTGAACGGCTCCAGGATCAGCACGTGCGCCGCGAACATACCGATGACGGCAAGGCCCCGCGCGATGTCGAGACCGGAGATTCGTCCCGGAGCCGTGGCGGAACCGGATCGCGCCGCGTCGCTGGTGTCTGCCGGGCCACCGTCGGCCGTGGCTGCGACGGCGGCGGGCTGGTGGGCGTTGTCCATTTGCCGAGCATACTGGCGCGTGCTGACGAACTCACGCGGGCGGGAGAAACCCGGGCAGACCGGTGAAGTAGACCCGGTAAAAC
>JAODAO010000468.1 GCA_025463465.1 Glaciihabitans sp.
AGGCCCTGGTCGTCGTCGTGGTTCCAGAGGGCGACGATCTTGGGCGCAGCGGACAGCAGCTGGGAGGGGACCGCCTCACCGCCGGCGACGGTGAAGTCGGCCGCGACCCGGTTGGAGACCTCGAGGCCGCAGTCATCCAGGGCATCGGCGAAGCCCTGGCTGCGTTCCTGGGTGAGCGGCAGCGAGTCGATGCCGGCGATCTCGGCGACCACCGCGTCGGGCTTGTCCCCCACCTCTCCGCAGATGTAGGTTCCCGCGCTGACACCCATGCCGTAGTTGTCACCGAGGACGGTGGCGCGGGCGGCGAAGGTGGAGGAGAACTCGCGGTCGACGTTGATCACGGGAATGCCGGCCTCCATCGCCTTGGTGGCGACGTCGGTGAGGGCCGCACCGTCGGTGGGGAGCAGGACGATCGCGTCGACCTTGTCGTTGATAAAGCCCTCGACCTGGCTGATCTGAAGGCTCGCGTCGTTTGTGCCTTCGGCGACGCGCAGGTCGATGTCCGGGTACTTGGCGGCCTCGGCGGTCGCGGCGGAGTTGATGGCGCCGAGCCAGCCGTGGTCGGCGGCGGGGCCGGAGAAACCGATGACGATGGCGTCGCCGGCCTCGTCGTTTCCCACGTTGTTGGTGGGACCGGCGTCCGGGGTCTCGGTGGTTCCCGAGGTGCAACCGGCGAGGAAGCCGGCGATGACGATGGATGATCCGATGACCGCCGTCAGGCGGTATCGCGATGAGCGGGTGGAAAGCATGTTGTGTCCTCCTGGTGAGTGATGCGTTTGCCTCTACCAATGCCCCTGGACGCCGGCGACCAAAGTCGGCGACCTTGCCGGCTCCACATCACTCTGTCCACGTCGACATTGGTTGCAACCTAACAGAGCACTCCCCGCAAAAGAAGGACTTTCCCCGATTAAAAACAAAAGCTGCTTTTTTGTAATCAAGTTCTGTCTGAGCGGTGCATAACCCTGCTAGATTGCGGGAATGATCACTGTCGACCATGATTCGCCCCTGCTCGAGGTGCGCGGCGTCACAAAATCCTTTGCCGGCGTTGCTGCGCTCCAGGGTGTGGATTTTTCGATTGTTCCCGGCGAGGTGCACTGCGTCCTCGGCCAGAACGGTGCAGGCAAGTCAACGCTGATCAAGGTGCTCTCCGGGGTGCACACCCCTGATGCCGGCGAGTTGATCTGGCAGGGTGAAAGCGTCACGATTGCCGACCCAACGGCCGCCCTCGACCTTGGCATCGCCACCATGTACCAGGAGCTGGACGTGGTGGACGGCCTCTCCATCGCTGAGAACATCTTCCTCGGCCACGAGCTGTCGGCCGGCGGCCTTACCAGGGTGCACGAGGCCAACAAACTGACCCGCGCCCTGCTCAAACGCCTCGGGCATCCCGATCTCTCCCCCTCCCGGGAGGTCGGCTCCCTCTCCCCCGCGAACAAGCAGATCGTGTCGATGGCTCGGGCGCTGTCCCGCGATATCAAGCTCATCGTGATGGACGAACCGAGCGCCGTGCTCGACTCCGAAGAGGTGAAAAACCTCTTCAGGGTTGTGCGTGAGCTCACCCGCGAAGGCATCGCCGTTGTCTATATCTCGCACCGGCTGGCCGAGATTCGCGAAATCGGTGACCGCATCACGGTCATCAAGGACGGCCGCACCACCGCAAGCGGCCTGCCCGTCGGTGACACCCCCACCGCGAAACTGATCACCCTGATGACGGGCCGCGAGGTCGAGAACGTGTTCCCCGCGGCATCCCCCATCGCAGCGTCCGCGGAGGAGATCCTCCGGGTGGAGAACCTCTCCGTGCGCGGCGTTTTCCAACCGGTGTCCTTCGAGGTGCGCGCCGGGGAAATCTTCGGCATTGCCGGGCTCGTCGGATCGGGGCGCTCCGAGATTCTCGAGACCATCTATGGGGCCCTCCGCCCGACAGCCGGCCAGGTATTTGTGCGCGGCACCGCCATCCGCACGGGATCGGTACCGGCGGCCGTCGCCCGCGGCATCGGACTCTCGCCCGAGGAACGCAAAAGCCAGGGCCTGATCCTGGAACAACCCATCTACCGCAACGTCACCCTGTCGTCCTTCGCCCGGTTCGCCCGCTCTATCTTCCTCAACGAGAAACTCGAACGCTCGACGGCCCGCACCCAACTCGAGGCCCTCGAACTGCGCCCGGCCAATCCCGACCGTCCCGTCGGTATGCTCTCCGGCGGCAACCAGCAGAAGGTGATGCTGGCCAGGTGGCTCGTCCACGGAACCGACGTGCTGCTGCTCGACGAACCAACCCGGGGGGTGGATGTCGGCGCCCGTGCCGAGATCTACTCCTTAATTCGCCAACTGTCCGCCGCCGGCACCGCGATCGTGGTGGTGTCAAGCGAAATCGAAGAGGTCCTCGGCCTCGCCGATCGCGTCCTAGTGCTCGCCGACGGCGACACCCTCGACATCGTCAACGCATCCGAGATCAACGAATCGGGCGTCCTCGACCTGGTTATGAAAGGAAACGCAGAATGAGCGACCAGACGGTCTCCCCCACCACGGCAACCGCCGCCAGCTCGAACCGGGCCTCCGCGGCGATCCGCACCGTGCTTGGCAGTGCCGCCGGGCGCAACATCGGGCTGGTCATCGCCCTCATCATCCTGATCATCGTCGGCGCCGCCTCGAGCGGCGACCGCTTCACCAGCGTCGCCAACATCCTCTCGATCGTGCGGCTCGCCTCGGTCACCGGTGTGCTCGCCATCGGTATGACCTTTGTGATCATCGCCGGTGGCATCGACCTGTCCGTCGGTTCCGTCCTCGGGCTGTCCTCGGTGGTGGCGACACTGGCAGCGGTGCAACTGGCGTCGACCTCGTTCTGGCCCCTGATGATCCTGATCGCTCTCGGGGTGGGACTCGCCGCGGGGGTGATCAACGGCCTCATCATCGCCTACGGCAACGTCGTCGCCTTTATGGCAACGCTGGCCATGCTGATTGCCGCGCGTGGTTTCGCCGAGATCCTCTCCAACCGCACCACCCAGATTGTGAACGTGCGGGGGTTCCTCGAATTCTCGAACGGCAATTTCCTCGGCATCCCCACCCTCGTATGGATCTTTATCCTGGTCGCGGCGGCCGGCTGGATACTGCTCAACCGCACCACCTTCGGCCGGCGTACCGTCGCCATCGGTGGTAACCGAGAGGCCGCCCGTCTCGCCGGCATCAACGTCAAGCGTCACCTCGTTTACCTCTATGCGCTCTGTGGCCTGACCGCGGGAATCGCCGGCATTATGCTCACCGGTCGCACCAACACGGGCACCTCCACCCACGGCACCCTCTACGAACTCGACGCGATCGCCGCCGTTGTTGTCGGAGGAACCCTCCTCGTCGGCGGCCGCGGCACCATCGTCGGCACCGTGCTCGGCATCCTGATCTTCAACGTCCTGACCAACATCTTCACGCAGAACAACCTGAACACCTCGGTGCAGGCCATTACCAAGGGCGCCATCATCGTGATCGCCGTGCTCATCCAGCAGCGCTTCGCCGCGAGGGGTGCACGCCGCTCCTGACAGCGTCGCCGCCCCATCCGGTGACGTCGATCGCGTCATCGCCGTCGGTCGCTTCATCGCCATCTACAACGAGGCATGAACCCTCCCCGAAACACCGAAGAGCCGGTCATCCCCCTGTCATGCAGCGTGAAAGTGCACAGGCGGCTGACCGGCTCTCGTTCGTTGGATACAACAGGGGGATGGCTACACGTCGGTGCCGCGCAGCCGACCGACCGTGTTCATCAGGTGGTACACCACGATCGCCGCGACGGTGCCGAGGATG
>JAODAO010000396.1 GCA_025463465.1 Glaciihabitans sp.
GGTGATGCCTCGGTCGATCAGGTCGTTCTGATCTGCTGCGATGTTAGCGTTCACATATTTTGCGCAGCAAGCCCGGTTTGGTCACGATAGGGTAACGGCGCTGCCAATCCCCAATAAATTCAGGCAATTCCGCGCCTTCCCGTGTTAGCGGACGACACCAACGGCAAGTGGGAGGGAAACCGATGTGAGGGTTCTCATTGGCGTTAAAACACGTATGGCCCCGCTTTCTCCGAAAGCGAGGCCATACGTTGCTGCGCCGGGGCGCTGATCAGGTGATCAGCGGCCGCCGGAGCGCTTCTTGTTGAACACGTCGAAGGCGACGGCGAACAGCAGCACGAGGCCCTTGACGGCCTGCTGCCACTCGATACCGATACCGAGGATCGACATACCGTTGTTCAGGACACCGATGATCAGACCACCGATGATGGCGCCACCGATGGTGCCGACACCACCCTGCACGGCCGCTCCACCGATGAAGGCGGCGGAGATAGCCTCGAGCTCGAAACCGTCACCGGCCTTCGGGCCTGCGAGGTTCAGTCGGGCTGTGAAGACCAGACCGGCGAGGGCGGCGAGGAAGCCCATGTTCACGAACAGCCAGAAGTCGACCTTGCGGGTTTTGACACCGGACAGCTCGGCGGCGTGGCGGTTGCCACCGATGGCGAAGACGTGGCGGCCGAACACGGTGCGGTTGCTGACAACGCCGTAGACCATCACCAGCACGGCGAGGATGATCAGGGTGATCGGGATGCCCTTGAAGATAGCGAGCGCGTAGGTGAAGAAACCGATGGCAACGACGATCAGCGCGAGCTTCACAACGAACCAGAGCATCGGCTCAACGTCCTGCCCGTACTTCTGGCGGCCGTTGCGGGTGCGGAACTGCTGGACGACGATCGCGATCGCGGCGATAGCGCCAATGCCGAGCGTGAACGGGTCGATGGCGAACTCACCGAACAGGTCGGTCAGGTAGCCGTTACCGAGGGCGCGGTATTCGGTCGGGAATGAGCCGATGTTGGCGTTACCGAGGACCACAAGGGCAAGTCCGCGGAAAATCAACATACCGGCCAGCGTCACGATGAACGCTGGTATGCCCACGTAGGCGATCCAGAATCCCTGCCAGGCGCCGACCACCGCTCCGACGAGCAGCGAGAGGATGATGGCGAGCCACCAGGGCAGGCCCCAGTTGACGGCGAACACACCAGAGACGGCGCCGACGAACGCGGCGACGGACCCGACCGACAGGTCGATGTGGCCGGCGACGATGATCAGTACCATACCGATCGCGAGGATCAGGATGTACCCGTTCTGCACGATCAGGTTGGAGATGTTCTGCGGACGCAGGAGGATGCCGTCGGTCAGGATCGAGAACAGGACAACCACCGCGATGAGGGCGAGGAAGATTCCGTTTTTACCGAGGTCGGTGATGATGTGGCTCAGCGATGAGCCGATCTTGCTGGTGGGCGGTGGGCCGATTGGCTCGGCCGCCTTGGTGTTGGTGTCAGTCATTGGAGCGTCTCCTTGTACGTGCGCGCGCTCGCGCTAGCGCGGCTTTTCCATGGTCATGAGTTTGAGGACGGCTTCCGGGGTGGCCTGCTCGATGGGCAGTTCGCCGGTGATTCGACCTTCGGAGAGGGCATAGATCCGGTCGCAGATTCCCAGAAGTTCGGGAAGCTCGGAGGAAATGACGATGATGCCCTTACCCTCCGAGGCGAGCCGGTTGATGATCGTGTAGATCTCGTACTTCGCACCAACGTCGATGCCGCGGGTGGGTTCGTCGAGGATCAGAACGTCGGGATCCGAGTAGATCCACTTGCTCAGCACAACCTTCTGCTGGTTACCACCGCTGAGCTTGCCGGTTTTGGCCAGCACGGTCGGCGATTTGATGTTCATCGACTTGCGGTAGTCGTTGGCGATCTTGAATTCTTCGTTGTCGTCGACGAGACCGTTGTGGGTGAGCTTGTTCAGCGACGCGAGGGACACGTTGCGCTTGATGTCGTCGATGAGGTTGAGGCCGTATTCCTTACGGTCCTCTGTGGCGTAGGCGAGTCCGTTGTCAATCGCCTCGGTCACCGTACGGGTACGGATCTCTTTGCCGTTTTTGAATACCTTGCCGCTGATTTTGGTGCCGTAGGTGCGACCGAACAGGCTCATGGCGAACTCCGTGCGCCCCGCGCCCATCAGGCCGGCGATACCAACGATTTCGCCCTTGCGGACGTTGAGGTTGACGTGGTCAACCACGATGCGGGTGGAATCCTGCGGGTGGTAGGCAGTCCAGTCCTCGACGCGCAGGATCTCGTCTCCGAGGTGCGGGGTGTGGTCCGGGTAGCGGTGCTCGAGGTCACGGCCAACCATGTCTTTGATGATGCGATCCTCGGTGACCTCGTTGCGGCGAATCGTCTCGATCGTTTTGCCGTCACGGATGATGGTCACGCTGTCGGAGATCTTTTTGATCTCGTTCAGCTTGTGGCTGATGATGATCGACGTGATGCCCTGGCCCTTGAGGTGCAGGATCAGGTCGAGCAGGTGATCGGAGTCTTCGTCGTTCAGGGCGGCGGTCGGCTCGTCGAGGATCAGCAGCTTGACCCGCTTGGACAGCGCCTTGGCGATCTCCACCAGCTGCTGCTTGCCCACGCCGATGTCCATGATCTTGGTGGTCGGCTTTTCGGACAGTCCCACCCGGGCGAGCAGCTTGGCCGCCTCCGAGTTGGTCTTGTTCCAGTCGATGAGTCCGGCGAAACCCCTTACCTCGTTATTGAGGAAGATGTTTTCGGCGATGGACAGGTACGGGCTGAGTGCCAACTCCTGGTGGATGATGACGATGCCCTTGGCCTCGCTGTCGCGGATGTCCTTGAACTCGACGGTCTCGTCTTCGAAGACGATGTCGCCGTCGTAGGTGCCGATCGGGTAGACACCCGAGAGGACCTTCATCAGGGTGGATTTGCCCGCGCCGTTTTCCCCACAGATGGCGTGGATCTCGCCGCGCTCCACCTCGAGGGTGACGTCCTGCAGGGCCTTCACGCCGGGAAAGGTCTTGGTTATCGACCGCATTTCCAGGATGTTGGTGGTCACTGTGAAGCCAGCTTCCTTTTGTCGCTAGTGAGCTAATGGGGTGTGTGCCGGTGGCGGCGATTGCTCGCCGCCACCGGCGGGTAGTGCTGTTTAGTGCTGGGTGGAGCTGGTTAGTGCTGGGTGGTGCTGGTTACAGGCCAACCTCGGCTGCGGTCCAGTAGTCGGTGTCGATCAGTTCGGTCTGGATGTTGTCCTTGACCACGATCGAGGGCACCAACAGGTAGGACGGGACAACGAACTCGCCGTTGTCGTAGTCGGTGGTGTTGTTGACCTCGGGCTCTTCGTCGTTCAGAACGGCGGTGGTCATTTCGACGGCCTTGGCAGCAAGGTCACGGGTGTCCTTGAAGATGGTCGCGTACTGCTCACCGGTGACGATGGCCTTGACGGAGTCAAGTTCGGCGTCCTGGCCGGAGATGATGGGCCACTCGGCGCCGACAGTGTAGCCGGAGCTCTCCAGTGCGGAGATTATTCCACGGCTGATGCCGTCGTACGGGGAGAGAACGGCGTTGACCTTGGTGTCACCCGAGTAGGTCGACGTGAGGATGTCCTCCATACGGCTCTGGGCGGTTTCACCATCCCAGCGCAGGGTTGCCACTGCGGTGAACTCGGTCTGGCCACTCTGGACAACGAGGGTTCCGTTGTCGATGTACGGCTGGAGGACCTCCATGGCGCCGTTGAAGAAGAACGTCGCGTTGTTGTCGTCGGGCGAACCGGCGAACAGCTCGATGTTGAAGGGGCCGGCGGGGGCGTCAGCCTTCGCGGTTCCGTCGAGCTCGGTCAGGCCGAGTCCGTTGAGGACCGACCATGCCTGCTGGTTTCCCACGAGCTGGTTGTCGAAGGTCGCGTAGTAGCTGACGGCGTCGGTGTCGCGCAGGAGACGGTCGTAAGCGATAACGGGGATGTCGGCGCTCTTGGCGTCGTCAAGCACGTTGGTGAGCGTGGTTCCGTCGATGGAGGCGACGACCAGGGCAACTGCACCCTTAGTGATCATGTTCTCGATCTGGCTGACCTGGGTGGGGATGTCGTCCTCTGCGTACTGGAGGTCGACGGTGTATCCGGCGTCTTCCAGCTGCGACTTGACGGCGTCGCCGTCCTGGATCCAGCGCTCGGAGGACTTCGTCGGCATTGCAACACCGATGAGGCCCTTGTCGCCGCCGCCGCCGCCGCTTCCGCCGTCGCTGGAGCACGCCGCGAGGCCCGCAACCATAAATCCGGCTACTGCGAGCGAGAGAATAGCTTTCTTCTTCACTGTGTTTCCTTTCACAAGGGTTCGAATGGACTTCTTTGTCATTGCCACTGTGTTGGTGCTCCAGACCTGGATTCGTCCATGAAAGCCAGGTCTCTAGCCGGGATGGCTCCCGGCAAGTTGGTGGGGCGCAGTCTTACATACCCTGCGCCAAGCGGTAGTACGCCTGGTTCCAGCGCACCTCTTTGGTGAAGTCCCGGAGGACCGTGTTCTCGTCGATGACAAGAAGTTCTGTTTTCGCCATGTCCGCGAAGTCCTGGAAGGCCTCGAGGCCAAGCGCTGTGCTCATCACGGTGTGGTGGGCGGCGCCGGCGGTCAGCCAGGCTGCGGTGCTGGTGGCGAAGTCGGGGGCTGGCTTCCAGACCGCACGGGCGACCGGGAGGTTGGGCAGCGGTTCGGGCAGCGGGACGACCTCGACAACGTTGACAACGAGGCGGAAGCGGTCGCGCATGTCGCTCATCGCCACCACAACGGCATCGCCGGCGTCGGTGTCGAAGACCAGGCGGACCGGGTCTTCACGCCCACCGATACCGAGTGCGTGGATCTCCAAGCTCGGCTTGGTGGTGGTGAGTGTCGGGCAAATCTCCAGCATGTGGGCGCCGAGGATAACCTCGTTGCCCGGTGTGAGGTCGTAGGTGTAGTCCTCCATCAGCGAGGCACCACCGGGGAGGCCGGCGCCCATCACTTTGGCGGCGCGCATCAGGACGGCGGTCTTCCAGTCGCCCTCACCGCCGAAGCCGTAGCCGTCGGCCATCAGGCGCTGCACGGCGAGGCCGGGCAGCTGGCGCAGGCCCCCGAGGTCCTCGAAGTTGGTGGTGAAAGCGGTGAAGCCGCCGGCTTCGAGGAAGGAGCGCAGGCCAAGCTCGATCTTCGCTCCGTAGCGCAGGGACTCGTGGCGGGCGCCATCCGGCTGCAGTTCCGGAACAACGTTGTACGCCTCGAGGTACACGGCGATCAGGTCGTCTACGTCGCTTTCGAGCGCGGCATCCACCGCCTCGACGAGCTCGTTGACGCCCCAGGTGTTGACCGAGACGCCGAAACGGATTTCGGCCTCGGTCTTGTCACCCTCGGTGACGGCGACGTTGCGCATGTTGTCACCGAAACGGGCGAGACGCATCTCGCGGGTGGCCGCCCAGCCGCTGGCCGCGCGGGACCAGGTACCGACCGACGAGGTGACGGCGGGGTTGGAGACGTGACCGGTGACGGTTTTGCGCGGAACACCCATACGGGTCTGGATATAGCCGAACTCGCGGTCGCCGTGGGCGGCCTGGTTCAGGTTCATAAAGTCGAAGTCGATGTCGGCCCATGGCAGCTCGACGTTGGCCTGCGTGTGCAGGTGCAGCAGCGGCTTGGCGAGGGCATCAAGGCCGCGAATCCACATCTTGGCGGGGCTGAAGGTGTGCATCCAGGTGATAACGCCGACCACGGAATCGTCGGAGTTGGCGTCGAGGACCATCCGGCGGATCGAGTCACTGTCCTTGAGGACGGGCTTCCAGGAAACCGTGACGGGCACGTCGGAGGACGCGTTGAGGGTGTCCGAGATCTGCTTCGACTGCTCGGCGACCTGGCGGAGGGTTTCCTCGCCGTAGAGGTCCTGGCTTCCGGTCAGGAACCAGACCGAGTAGGTGGCGAGGTCGGGAACGATGGAACGGCTCACTGGGTAACTCCTGCGGTGATCGGGGTGGTGCTTGATGCGAGGGGCGGGGCGACGGCGACGGGGGCCTGCCCATAAACGTTCTGGTAGCGGTCGAAAAGCGAGTCGATCGCGGTCTGGGGGATGGGGAGCGCTGCACCGAGCTGACGGGAGATGTGCACCGTCTTGGCGACGTCCTCGGCCATCACGGCGGCCTTGACGGCGTCCTTCGCGTCCTTGCCGATGGTGAAAACACCGTGGTTTTGCATCAGCACGGCACGCGAGCGGTGGCCGGTGAGGGTGGCGACAACTCCTTCGCCGATCGACTCGTCGCCGATGATGGCGAACGGTCCGATGGGGATCTCGCCGCCGAACTCGTCGGCCATGGCGGTGATCACGCAGGGGATGGCCTCGCCGCGGGCGGCCCAGGCGGTGGCGTAGGTGGAGTGGGTGTGCACAACACCGCCGACCTCGGGCATGTTGCGGTACACGTAGGCGTGGGCGGCGGTGTCGCTGGAGGGGTTGCGCTCGGATCCGGGGGTGCCGGCGATCACGTTGCCGTCGAGGTCGCAAAGGATCTGGTTCTCGGGGCTGAGGTCTTCGTAGTCAACACCGGAGGGCTTGATCACAAAGAGGTCGGCGCCGGGGACACGGCCGGAGACGTTGCCGCCGGTCCAGACGACGAGTTCGTAGCGCACGAGGTGGGAGTGAAGGCGGGCGACGTCGTCACGGGTGCGGGCGATCGCCACCTCGATCTCGGGGGAAAACCTGGTCATAACGTGTTGCCTTTCAGCGTGAGCGACTCGACAGCCGCACGCTCGACGGCGAGGCCGGCGCTGTAGCGGTCGAGGTAGGTGGCGAAACCGGCGACGTCGGCTACCACGGGGGTTGCTGTCTCGAATTCTTCATCACCGAACACGCTGTCGCGCAGGTAGGCGTCGAGGGTGAGACCGGGTTCGGCCGCGGTGGCGGTGACGTAGGACGCCAGGACGGCGATGCCCCACGCTCCACCCTCCGAGGCCGTGGCGGCAACGGAGACGGGAGCGTCGAGAGCGCCGGCGAGGAAGCGCTGGGCGACGCCTGCGGTGCGGAACATACCGCCGTGGGCGAACATACGATCGAGTTCAACACCCTCGTCGGCGAGGACACGCATGCCGAGGCTGAGGGTACCGAACACACCGTAGAGCTGGGCGCGCATGAAGTTTGCAAGGGTGAGCCGGCTGTCTGGGGTGCGCACAAACAACGGGCGCCCCTCGTCAAGCCCGGTGATCGGCTCGCCGGCAAGGTAGTTGTAGGCAAGCAGACCACCCGCGTCGGCGTCACCGACGAGGGCCTCGCGGAACAGGGTGTCGAAGACGGCGTCGTTGTCGACCGGGGTTCCGGCGGCGGCGGCGAACCGGCCGAACATCGCGGCCCAGGCGGCGAGCTCGCTTGCGCCGTTGTTGCAGTGCACCATGGCGACGGCGTGGCCGGCGGGGGTGGTGACCAGGTCGAGTTCGTGGTGGACGCTCTCAAGCGGACGTTCCAGGACGACCATGGCGAAGATGCTGGTTCCGGCGCTGACGTTTCCGGTGCGCGGGGCGACGGAGCAGGTGGCGACCATTCCGGTGCCGGCATCGCCCTCGGGCGGGCAGAGCACACTGCCGGGCTGGAGCGCGCCGGTCGGGTCGAGCAGGGCGGCTCCGGCGGCGGTGAGGTTTCCGGCGGGCTGGCCCGCGACCAGCACCTCGGGCAGCAGGGCGGTGAGCTCCAGCCGCGGGGCGCGGTCGGCGACGAGGGAGTCGTACCGGCTGACGAGCTCGGCGTTGTAGGTGTTGGAGGCCGAGTCGATCGGGAAGACACCCGATGCGTCGCCGACGCCCAGTACGTTTCGCCCGGTGAGGCGCCGGTGCACGTAACCGGCGAGGGTGGTGATGGTGTCGACCTGGCTGATGTGGCTTTCGTTGTTGATAATCGCCTGGTGCAGGTGCGCGATCGACCAGCGCAGGGGGATGTTGCGGCCGAACAGAGCGGTCAGTTCCGCAGCCGCGGCGCCGGTCGAGGTGTTGCGCCACGTGCGGAAGGGGACGAGCTGGGTGCCCGCGCCGTCGAA
>JAODAO010000088.1 GCA_025463465.1 Glaciihabitans sp.
GTGGACCTGCTGGTTGCCAGCGGCCGCAGCGTCGAATACGCCCGGGTGCTGCTGCCAGAGGTCTGACACCCCGCCGTAACCCCGTCACTGCCACGTTATTACCCCGCCGTTACCGGGCGGCGCGTGCCGGGGCCACCCGCGAGCGCACCGCCGTCGCCGCGCAGAGCAGCACCACCGCGGCTCCCAGCCAGACGCTCCAGCCCAGTTGCTCGCCGAGGATCAGCGCAGACCACACGATGGTGAACACCGGCTGCACCAGCTGGATCTGGCTGACCCGGGCGATCGGCCCGATCGCGAGGCCGCGATACCAGGCGAAGAAGCCGAGGAACATGCTGATCCCGGCCAGGTAGGCGAACGCCAGCCAGGCCGGGGTGGACGCGTTCGGCCAGGCACCATGCAGCCCGACGACGGCGAGGGGAACCATCACGGGCAGCGCCGCCACCAGCGCCCAGCAGATGGTTTGCCAGGATCCGAGCTCGCGGGACAGCATCGCGCCCTCGGCATAGCCGATGGCGGCGCAGGCGACTGCGGCCAGCAGCAGCAGGTCCGCGGGCTCCAGCGACGCAACACCGGTGCCGCTGACGGCCACAAAGGCGATCACCGCGACGACGCCGGCGGCACTGGCGATCCAAAACGCGCGGGAGGGACGTTCCTTCGCCCTGACCACCGCGGCCACCGCCGTGGCGGCCGGCAGCAAACCGATCACCACGGCCCCGTGGGCGGCTGGCACGCTCTGCAACGCGGTCGAGGTCAGCAGCGGGAAGCCGGCCACCACACCGCCGGCGACCACGGCCAGGCGCAGCCACTGGCGCGCGCGAGGCAGGCGCTGCCGCGTGAGCGCCAGGACCCCGATGGCGAGGATAGCCGCGACCACGGCGCGCCCGGCGCCGACGAACAACGGGTCGAGTTCGGCGACGGCCATCCGGGTGAAGGGGAGGGTGAAGGAAAAGGCGAGGACCCCAAGCAGGCCGAACACCGTGCCCGCCGCGCCAGACGCTTTCCGCGGGCCGACGGCGGTGCTGGCGGTGTTATCGGAGGCGATGCCGTTACGTTCCGAGCTGACCGAGACCGAGCCGATCGAATGTGAACCGTTGGAAGGTGAACCGTGAAGATCGGTGGGGTCGGACGATAGCGCTGGTGCGCCGTGTCCGATAGCGCTACTGTCTAGACTCATGAATCAGGATAGCAGTTCGTTGCAGCCCATCGCCAGCATTTTCCCCACGCCGGGCGAAGCTGCGGCTGCCGCGATCGAACGCCGACTGCGCGATTTCGCGGCGAACCGGCCGGCGGGGGAGAGGCTTCCCTCGACCCGGGTGCTCGTTGCCGATCATGCCGCGAGCCCCCTGACGGTTCAGCGCGCGGTGCAGCGCCTGGTGCGGGAGGGCCTGGTTGAGACCCGGCCGGGGGCCGGAAACTACGTTGCCAGGCGCCGCGCGACCCAGCAGGCGGACTTCGGCTGGCAGACCACCGCCCTCGGGGCAGCCCGGAACGGTGCGGACGGTATTGGGGCGGCGATGGAGACGGACATCGCATCCGCCGTTGCGATGCACTCCGGTTACCCAGCGGACGACCTCCTGCCCACCCGTCTGGTGCGCGCGGCCCTCGTGCGGGCGTCCCGCACCGCGCTGGCCGTCGACCGCTCCCCGGTGGCCGGACTCCCGGAACTGCGCACCTGGTTTGCCTCCGAGGTGGCGCCGGTGGGGTCGTCCGCGGTTGTGCCGGTCTCGCCGGACGACGTGATTGTGATGCCAGGCGGGCAGAGCGCGCTGTCGTCCATTTTCCGGGCGCTGGCCAATCCCGGTGACGCGGTGATCGTGGAGTCTCCGACGTACTGGGGTGCGATGGCGGCGGCCCGGCAGGCGGGGCTGCGCATCGTCCCAATCGCCCGGGGATCATCCGGTCCCTCTGCCGCCGACCTCGACGACGCCATCAGCACCAGCGGCGCGCGGCTCTTCTACGCGCAGCCGCACTTCGCCAACCCGACCGGTGCCCTGTGGACAGCGGCAGAGCGGGCCGAAATCATGGCGGTGATCCGGTCCCGCGGGGTGTACCTGGTCGAGGACGACTGGGCGCACGACTTCGCCATCGATGGCGACATCTCGCCGCTGGCCGCCGAAGACCCGGACGGCCACGTCGTCTACATCCGGTCGCTGACCAAAAGTGTTTCGCCCGCGGTACGCGTCGCCGCGGTGATCGCCAGGGGCCCGGCGTTGGCGCGCATCCAGGTTGACCGCACCGTCGACGACCTCTACGTGAGCGGCATCCTGCAGGCCGTCGCCCTCGACGTTGTCACCGACCCGGGCTGGCGTGGGCACCTGCTGCGGCTGCGCGCCGGGCTGCGCTCCCGGCGCGACGAGCTGGCCAGGCAGGTGCACACCCATTTCGGCCCCGACGCGCTCGAGTTTGTGCCGGCGGGCGGCCTGAACCTCTGGATCCGGCTGCCCGACGGCACAGACACCCGCGAATACCTGCGCCGCAGCCGGGAGGCGGGAATTATGGTCTCGCCGGGTCACGATTGGTTTCCCGCGGAACCCACCGGGGCGTTTATCCGCCTGAACTACGCGAGGGCCCGCCCCGAACGCTTCGCCGGCGCCATTGGCACCCTCGCCGGTCTCCGCTTTCCCGCAACGAGCACGGGTATCGGTTAGTTCCCGCTCAGAGTGGAGCGACGGCCGCCCAGTCGAGGGTCAGTTCGCCGAGCTTCCAGCGCGCCCGGGTGCCGCGCACCGGCCAGCCGGTGTCACGAAGCGACTGCACGGAGGCCATCCAGCGCTGGGAGGCGCCGAAGGTGGACAGCGGGGCGTGCACGGCCCATTGCCGGTCGAGCGCCACCAGCAGCTCGTGAATTCTCTCGCCGGGGACGTTGCGGTGAATCAATGCCTTCGGCAGCCGTTCCGCCACGATCGAGGGTTTGTCGAGCTCGGCAAGGCGCAGGCTGATCGTCAGGGTCTGCGGTCCGTCCGAGGTGACATCGACCCAGCTGCCCACCCGGCCGATCTCGTTGCAGGTGCCCTCGATCAGTACCCCTCCCGGCTGCAGGCGGGCCACCATCCGGTCCCACGCCGCCGGCACCTCGTCCTCGTTGTATTGGCGAAGCACGTTGAAGGCACGGATGACCGTCGCCCGGCGCCCGGCCGGCAGCGGCACCTCAAATCCGCCGACGCGGAAGCTGACCCCGGGGCGGGCGGACAGGCTGGCCAGGCGAACCCGCTCCGGTTCGATCTCGATGCCGATGACCTCAACCTCCGGCCGCACCTTCACCAGCCGCGAGTGCAACTCGAGCGGGGTGGTGGCGCTGGCGCCGTAGCCGAGATCGACAACCAGGGGGTCGCTGGCCAGTTTCAGGGCGGGGAGGGTGGCGATCCACCGGTCGACCCGACGCAGGCGGTTGGTGTTCGTTGTTCCGCGTGTCACACGCCCTTCCACCATTGTTCGATTATCCCCGATCTGAGACATCCCCCTTCGCCGTATCCGGTGCGCGCTGCCGGTGACGAGCGGGCGAACGATGGCGGTGGGCAGGCGCCGCGATCGCTGGCGGGTGGGGCGGCGAGCCCTAAACTAAAGCCATGACTTACACGCTGATTCTCCTACGCCACGGCAACTCGGACTGGAACCAGAAGAACCTGTTCACCGGGTGGGTGGACGTGCGCCTGAGCGAGCAGGGTGTCGCCGAGGCGACCCGCGCCGGCGAGCTGCTGGCCGAGTCTGGCCTCAAGCCCGAGATCCTCTACACGAGTGTCCTGACCCGCGCGATCCAGACCGCGAACATCGCCCTCGAGGTCTCCGACCGCCTGTGGATCCCGGTGAAGCGCACCTGGCGCCTCATCGAGCGCCACTACGGCGCACTTCAGGGACTCGACAAGGCCGAGACCCTCGAGATGTTCGGCCAGGAGAAGTTCATGGAGTGGCGCCGCAGCTTCGACGTGCCGCCGCCCGTGCTGGCCGACGACGCCGAGTACAGCCAGGCTCACGACGAGCGCTACAAGGACCTGCCGGACAGCGACCTTCCCCGCACCGAGTCGCTCGCGCTGGTCATCGAGCGGATGCTGCCGTACTGGGAGTCCGACATCACCGTCGACCTCGCCGCTGGCAAAACCGTGCTCGTCACCGCCCACGGCAACTCGCTGCGCGCCCTCATCAAGCACCTCGACAACATCAGCGACGGTGAGATCAGCGAGCTGAACGTGCCGACCGGAATTCCGCTGGTCTACGAACTCGACGACAACTTCAAGCCAATCAAGGCCGCCTACTACCTCGACCCCGAGGCCGCAGCGGCCGGCGCCGCCGCCGTCGCCAACCAGGGCAAGAAGTAACCAGCACGCGGTAACCGAACGACAAAAATGGCTGGCCCCGCGGGGCCAGCCATTTTTTGTGAAACGGTACGGGAGTAGTTGAAACTAGACGGACGCGGGTGCCCAGTCGCCGGTGGCGAGGTACTGCACCTTTTTGGCGATGGACACGGCGTGGTCGGCGAAACGCTCGTGGTAACGCGAGGCGAGGGTGGCGTCAACGGTGTCGACCGCTGCGCCCTTCCAGGTCTCACCGAGAACCTTGTCGAACACGCTGAGGTGCAGCGCGTCGATACGGTCGTCGTCGTTGCGGATTTCCTCGGCGAGTGACACGTCCTCGGTCTTCAGCAGCTCAACGAGTTTGCGGGCGATGGCGACGTCGAGGGTTCCCAGTTCCGCGAAGGTGGCACGGAGGCTCTTCGGGACAACCTTGTCGGGGAAGCGGTATCGGGCGAGCTGGGCAATGTGCTCGGCCATGTCGCCCATCCGCTCGAGGGAAGCGGAGATGCGCAGGGCGCTGACCACGATGCGCAGGTCGCGGGCGACCGGCTGCTGGCGGGCCAGGATGTTGATGGCCAGCTCGTCGAGCTCCTGGGCGGCCGTGTCGATGCGGTCGTCGTCGGCGATGACCTGCTCGGCGAGTGACACATTGGACTCGTTGAAAGCGCGGGTCGCGTTCTCGATCGAAGCGGCCACAAAGGTCGCAATTTCGACAAGGCGCTCCTGCACCTCTTGAAGCTCTTGCTGGAATACTTCGCGCATCGTTTCTAGG
>JAODAO010000112.1 GCA_025463465.1 Glaciihabitans sp.
GTCGAGACGCTGGTGGGTCCGTCTTCCGGGATGATCTGGAAGGCGACGAGGGTGTCGTCCTCCGAGGCGCCGATCGGGGCGATCGCCGCGACGTCGTTGACGGCCTTCAGCTTCTGGCCGATGGCCACCTGGGTAGAGACAACGTCATCGTCGGTGACGGGGTCGGTGAGGTTGGCGACAACAACGAGCGGGCCGTTGATTCCGGCACCGAACTTGTCTTCAACGATTTTGTAGGCCTTGTACTGGCTGGAGTCGACAGGCTCGGAAGAACCAGCCGGCAGGCCGAGACGCATCGACAGCGCGGGGATCGCCACGATGAGCAGCACGGCAACGCCGGCGACCAGGGTCACGATCGCACGCACCGTGCTCATGGGCTTGGTGACCGGCACAACGCGGCCGGCCTGGCCGATGCGGTTGCGGGTCTTTTTGGGCAGGATGCGCATTCCGACGAGGCCGAGCATGGCCGGGGTCAGGGTGATGGCGATCAGGATGGCAACGAAGACGCAGATAGCGCCGACTGTTCCCATCAGTCCGAGGAACGGGATGCCGGTCAGGTTGAGCGCAAGAAGGGCGATCAGAACCGTGGCGCCGGCGAAGACAACGGCGTTTCCGGAGGTTCCGTTGGCCAGCCCGATGGACTCTTTCAGCGGCATCCCGTCACGCAGCTGCGTGCGGTGCCGGTTCAGGATAAACAACGAGTAGTCGATGCCCACGGCAAGGCCCAGCATCACACCGAGCACCGGGGTGACCGAGATCATGGTGACGGCACCGGACAGTGACAGCGAGGCGAGCACACCAACACCCACACCAACGAGGGCGTTGAGCAGCGGGAGGCCGGCGCCGATCAGGGTGCCAAGCATCACGAGCAGGACGAGGGCGGCGATGATCACACCACCGATCTCACCCGGTCCAACTACCTCGGGGATGGTGGCGGCGATGTCGTTGGAGACGAAGATGTTGACGCCGTCGATGCCGGCGTTGTCCATTTCCTCCACCACGGCTTCTTTGTCTTCCGCGGGGACGGCGTTCAGCCCGGTGGTGAACTGCAGGCTGGCGACGGCGGTGGTCTCGTCGGTGGAGACGAGGCGGATGTCTGAGGCGAGGTCGAGCAGCGCCGCGCCCTCTTCGAGGGTGGTGCTCTGGGTGGTCAGCTCGGTCTGGCTGGCATCGATGGTCGCCTGCTGGGTGGCGATCTGGGCGAGGCCGGCGTCGATGGTTGCCTGCTGGGCGTCGAGCTGGCCCTGCGCTGCCGCGAGCTGGCCGGCTGCGGTGGCCTGCGCCTTGGCGGCGTCGAGCTGCGCCTGGCCGGCAACGAGCTGCGCCTTGGCGGCATCAAGCTGGGCCTGGCCGGCGTCGATCTGGGCCTGCCCGTCGGTGATCTGGGTGCGACCATCGGTGACCTGCTGGTTCTGCTCTTCGAGCTGGGCCTGCGTGTCGAAGGGGTTGGTTGCACCCTTGACCGTGTCGATGTCCTGCGCCTCAACAAGCAGGGCCGCGATGGCGGTCTTCTGCTCGTCGGTGAACGCCGAGTCGTCTGTGGTGGTGAAGACCACGGAGCCGGCGCCGCCGCTGGCCGCGGGGAACTCTTCGGAGAGCTGGTCGGCGACCTTCTGGGTCGCGGTTCCGGGGATGCTCACCGCGGAGGAGAGGGTGCCGCCGAACAGCGCGAATGCACCGCCGGCGAGGCCGAGTAGTACGACCCACGAGACGATTACGAGCCAGGCTCGGCGAGCCGAGAACTGGCCGAGCCTATAGAGCAGGGATGCCATGGTGTTGGTGTTCCTCCAGGTGATGATGCGGTGGTGACAGGGGTGGTGCCTCGCATCGCGTCTTCGGGAGGGAGGTGGGGTAAAAATTGGGGGGGTCGGCTGGACCGCAGCTGGTTTAGCCGGGAGGTGCGTAACCGGCGCGGACGCTGCCGATGAGCTTCTCAAGCAGCTCGTTCCACAGCGCACGCGTTTCGGCGTCGACGGTTGCACCGGTGAGCCGGATCCAGTGGCCAGCGACGACGGCGAGCCCGTTCATCAGCGAGCCGACGAGGACTTCAGCGTCGATCTCATCCATCTCAACGCTGCGCCTGGCCGTTTCGGCGGCGACCTCCTGCGTTGTCAGGGTGAACACGTTCTGGATCAGGTGATGGGACCGGGGATCTTCCTCGCCCGCGGAGAGCACACGGTGCAGGTAGCTGATGACCGAGGGTAGGTCGATTCCCCGCAGGGCGTCGGCGAACTGGGCGAACACCGCGCTGCGGCTGCCCTGGCCGTCGGCGGGAACCGCCGTCGCTGCCCAGAATTCGTCGACGGCCGCGGTCAGCACGCGCGAGCATGCCGTCATCACGACTGCGTCGAGGGAGGCGAAGTGGTTGAACACCGTGCGCCGGGCGACATCGGCGCGCTCGGCGAGTTCGTCGACGCTGAACCGGGGTTCGCCGCGCTCACGGATGAGGGCGTCTGCCGCGTCGAGGATCGCCAGCCGGTGCCGCGCTTTGAGCGCGGCACGACGATCGGTCGGCACGGTGTTGGTGGTCACGCTCATACACTAAGTGCACGAGTGCACTCAGTGCATGAACTTTCGTAAAACTTGCGTCGATTTCCCAGCTAAATGGTGCGGTGGCGAGATTGCGGGCTGGTCAGGGCCGGGCACAGCGAGGTGCAGTTGGCCCGGTAACACACGCCGGGGCAGCCACAGGTAGCGGCAGCAACACAGTGGGGGATGATTCGACGCGAACATCGAGTCATCCCCCATATCTTCCAGTGTGGTTCGACGGCGGGATTATGCGAGGACGGAGGCGTCCGCCCTCGCCAGGTCGCCCAGGAAGCGGGCGACCGCTGCGGCGGCCGGCAGTTCAACGGAACCCTCGACGTCGGGGCTGTAGTTCGTGTTCGTGTTGATGTCATACGGCACGGTGCGGCCATCAATGGTTTCGAAGAATTCGACGCCGGCGATCTCGATGCCGTTGTCGGCGAGGAACACCTCAAGTCGTCGGACCAGCGGGTGCTCGGCGGTGATGTCCGCGCGAATGCGGAACAGCGGTTCTGGCACGGCCTCGCCCTCGGCGCCGGGCACCGCGCAGGCCTCAGCCGGGCACAGCTCGAAGCCGGTGGAGGTGTCGACGCGGACGGCGTAGTGGAATGTTCCGCCGATGAATTCGGCGCGGGTGACGAAGGGTTCCGGCGCGACGAGCAGCTCCTGCAGGAGGGTGATGCCGTCGATGGGCTCTTCGAGGAATCCGCCACCGAGCTGGGCCTCGAGTTCGGCGGGCGACTCGAAGCGGCGCACCCCGAGACCCTTGCCGCCCCGGTTGTGCTTGGTGATAAACGGACCGTCGAAGGTACGGGCGGCCTCTACCAGACCGTCGGTGCCGATCACGGCGACCGTGCGGGGAACGTCGAACCCGGCGGCGGCCAGGCGCGTGTATTGACGCACCTTGCTCACCTCGACGGCGGCGACCGCGCTGCCATTGACCACCCGGCGGCCGCTGGCCTCTGCCCAATTGAGGATGGCGGTGGCGGCGTCAAAGGCGTGCGGGACACCGCGGGTGTGCGCGGAGGCGCTGAGGCGTGACCAGTAGACGGCGTCCTCGGGTAGTTCCCCGAGTTCGAGAACGCGCTCGCTCAGGTGCCACGGCACCAGGGCCACCCCCTCGGCGGCGAAGGCACGCGTAAACGGCGGCAGCCAGTCGGCATTGTCATGGAGGACGACGACGGTGGGGCGAGACATAAGGTTCCTTACCTGCGGTGCGGCGGTTATTGTGCGGCGGTCGACCCAGACTGCATCCGATGCAACCCCAACGCGAGTATGTGACGAACGGTGACGGGAAGATGACGGAGCATGACCGCGGTATGGCGCTATGAACGCTCGGCGCGGCTAGCGTGCTGGCATGTCGAGCCCCTCAGAAACCGCCGCACTGTCCGCCGCGCTGTCCGCCGCGCTGTCCGCCGCATCGTCGGCCGCGCCGTCCGCCGCCTGGAACACCCAGGGGACCACACGAGGGAATCCGCCGGGGAGCACACCCGTCGAGGCAGCCGACGTGGCTTACAACGTGGCTTATAACGCTGTCGCCGATCGCTTCCGACCCGTGTTTGCGCGGATCGCCGCAGGAGCGCTGGAGCGTGAACGAACCGAGGTGCCAGCGCGGGAGGCGATCGGGTGG
Organism: Glaciihabitans sp.; assembly: GCA_025463465.1. Lineage (GTDB taxonomy): Bacteria > Actinomycetota > Actinomycetes > Actinomycetales > Microbacteriaceae > Glaciihabitans. Next base: position 4,154 of record JAODAO010000112.1, read on the forward strand.
CTGTCGGAGGCGGGCTTTGCCCGGTTGAGACATCCCCCTGCCCTCGGCGGTGAGCGGGTGCCGCTGTCGACGGTGTTCCGGCTGCTGGCCGAGCTGGCAGAGGCGGACCCCAATATCGCGCACGTCTGGCGTAATCACTTTTCGTTCGTCGAGGATCGACTGAGCGCTTTGCAGGACGGGTCGAAGGGCGGGCCAAACGCTGGCCCTGACGGCGGTCCCGACGGCGGTCCCGACGGCGGATCGGATCGGGGTGCCGCTGCCCGGGACATCCTGGAGCGACTCGGTGATGGCGAAATTGTGGGTGGCGGTTGGAGCGAGACCGATAACACCTCCGCTGATGACATTTCGACGACCGTCCGGAAAGGACCGGACGGTCTGTGGCGGGTGAACGGGGCGAAGCATTACTCGACGGGGAGTGTGTATGCGCGCTGGTTCACGGTACTTGGGCTCGATGCGGACGGTGCGAAGCGGGTGGCGCTGGTGGATGCGACATCCCCCGGTGTTGAAGTTCTCGACAACTGGGACGGCTTCGGCCAGCGCCTCACGGGCAGCGGCGGGGTGCGTTACACGGACGTGGTGGTGCCGGCAGAGCGGGTGCTGCGTTACGCCGACCGCTACCCGTACCAGGGTGAGTACTACCAGACGACGATGCACGCGATCCTGGTCGGCATCGGCCGGGCGGTGCTACGGGACGGCATCAGCGCACTGCACGGGCGGTCACGCTCGCACCGGAACGGGACAACGGCCGAGGCGTGGAACGATCCGGAGATCCTGGAAAGCATCGGCGGGATTGCCGCGCGAGTGTATGCGGCAGACGCCGCGTTCGCCGCGAGCCTCGGACCGATCGATGCCCTGGTGCACGCGCACGAGAACGGCGGGTACGTTCCGGACGCCGCTGTCCCCGCGTACATCGCCGTCGCGAACGCGCAGGCGGTCATCACGGATGCGGTTCTGGAGGCGGCGACCACGGTGTTCGACGCCCTCGGGGCCTCCGGCACCGGTCGCAACCTTGCGCTCGACCGGCACTGGCGTAATGCGCGCACCCTGTCATCCCATAATCCCCGCATCTTCAAACGACGGATCGTGGGCGACTACCTGGTGAACGGGCGGGTGCCGGACGGTGTGGGCAGCCCGGAGGCGGTGGCGCACACGGTGGAGTGAGTCTTGCGTGCGCGCACGCGTGCCCGTGCACGTACGCGTGCGCCTGCACGTGCGCGTCCGGGCACGCGCCCGTGTGCACGCCAGCCCGCGTACGCGCGCATGACCCGGGGCACTTGCCCCGTCGTCTTCGCGCGTTTAGAGACCCAGGTTTCCCCGCAACGTCGTCGCCGCGTACTCGCGGCGAAAGATTCCCTTGGCCTGCAGCAACGGAACGACCTCGTCAACGAAGGCGGCGAGTCCCTCGGGGTAGCGGTCGAGCATCAGGTTGAAGCCGTCGGCGGCTCCGTCGAGGTACCACTCCTCGATGTCATCGGCGATGCGCTCCGGAGTGCCGACGATGATGCGGGCGCCGTAGCCACCGAACTGGCGGACCAGTTCCCGCACGGTCGCACCGCGCCGGGTCTGCACCCAATCGAGGAAGGTGGTGCGGTAACCGGCCGAGGCCGGGTGGGTGGCCGGGTCCCAGGGTTTGTCGAGCACGTCGGCGGGGACGGGTGAATCCAGGTCGAGGGTGGTCGCGTCGTGGGCGAGCACGTTGCTGAGGGAACGCAGCGCGTAGGTCGGTGGCACCCTCGATTCGAGGTCGTCGAACAGGGCGGCTGCTTCGGCCTCGGTGCTGCCGATGACCAGCGACAGCCCGGGGGTGACGGCTGGGCGTCCCGGGCGGCCGAGCGCTGCGGCCTCGGCCAGCAGTTCGGCGCGGTTGCGGGCGGCGCCCTCCTTGGTGAGCTCGACGGCGAAAACACCGTCTGCGCGTTGCGCGGCGAGGGTGCGGCCCTGCGGGGATCCC
>JAODAO010000116.1 GCA_025463465.1 Glaciihabitans sp.
CCGTCGTGGTGTGAGGCCCACCACATCGATTTTTGGGACCGGGACCACGGCGCAACGGATATCGACCAGGGGGTGTTGCTGTGTCGGTTCCATCACCAGTTGTTCCACGGCACCGGGTGGGAGATCACACGCTCTGGCAGTCACTATTTTTTGATCCCGCCGAAGAATCTTGATAGTTTCCAGCGGCCCATTTTGATGCCCTCGAAAACCCAAGCGATCCGCGCGATGACCGATCCGGCGTTGCAGGCCCTGCTGGCACGAACCCGGCCACTGCAAATCGACCCGCCGGTCGCACCGATTGGTGACTCCCACCGTGCACCGCTTGGTACCACCATCATCCCGATGACTCCCACACCGGCGGGACCGGGCGAAACCGCGGTGAGGTTTGTGTGGTCGGACACCCTCTGGGACGACGAACCGGTCCCCGGCTCAGACGGATAACGACATCACACTAACCGCCGTGGGCGCCAAGCAGGTGTCCCTTAGTGGCAAGGCCGAAGTCCCGCGGACATAAGCCAGCCGCGAGCCGACCCGACTCGCTTGGACCAGCGCTAACTAGCCCGGGACGGGACAGGTTAGCCCTGGAGAGTGGCGAATTTCTCGATGTCGGCGGAGTTCCCACTCACAATGATCAGGTCGTGGTTCGAGACGATGGTGTCAGACTCGGCGTAGGTGAAGTCCTTACCCGGCGCCTTTACCCCCACCACGGTGATGCCGTACTTGCGGCGCACCAGCGACTCGGACAGGGGAATGCCCCGGATCGGCTTCGGCGGATACATTTTCACGATTGCGAAATCGTCGTCGAACTCGATGAAGTCGAGCATCCGGCCGGAGACAAGGTGCGCCACGCGCTCACCCGCCTCGGCCTCCGGGTAGATCACGTGGTTGGCACCGATGCGCTGCAGGATCTTGCCGTGCGACTGGCTGATGGCCTTGGCCCAGATCTGCGGAATCCTGAGGTCAACGAGGTTCGCGGTGATCAACACGCTTGCCTCGATGGAGGAACCGACCGCGACAACGGCGATGGCGAAGTCCTGGGCACCAATCTGGCGCAGCGCGTCAATGTTCCGGGCATCGGCCTGGACGGCGTGGGTGACCCGCTCCGACCATTTCTGCACGAGGACAGCGTCGGCGTCGACGGCGAGCACATCGCGGTCGAGACGGTCGAGCTGGCCGGCTGTGGCCGCGCCGAAGCGACCCAACCCGATAACGAGCACCGGAGCGTCGTGGGGAATCCTGTCAACCAACGATCGGCCTTTCTTCTGCCCGGCGGAACAGCTGCCGCCTGGTGCTGGCCGCGAGAGCGGCGGCCAGGGTCACTGTACCAACGCGCCCCATGAACATGGTGGCTGCAAGCACGTAGATTGCGGGATCAGACGATTTTGCCGTGAGGCCGGTGGTGAGTCCACTGGTGGCGAACGCGGAAATCACGTCGAACAGGACATAGTCAAGGGGCTCGTCCGTGATCTGCAACAGGATGATGCTGGATGTCGCGACGATGGTGGCCCCCCACAGCACAACACTGACACTCAGTCGTAGGACGTCCGAAGGGATTCGACGATCGAAGGCTTCCATCTCGGCACTGCCTCGGGCCTCGGCGAATGCCGCGAGGAACAGGATGGCCAGGGTGGTGACCTTAATGCCGCCAGCGGTGGAGGCCGAGCCACCGCCAATGAACATCAGCATGTCCGCCACCAACAGGCTTGCACCGTTCATCTCCGAGATATCGATCGTCGAGAAGCCACCCGACCTGGTCATCATCGAGAAAAACAGGGCCTGCAGGGTCCGCTGGCCGGCATCCATCCCCCCAAACGTTTTGGGGTTGTTGAACTCAAGGCCAAAAAACGCAATCGCGCCAAGAACCAGCAAAATCATCGTGGTGACGATCGTCAGCTTGACGTGCAGCGACCAGCGTTTCGGTTTGCGCAGGTTTTTGCTGAGCGCATAGATGACCGGAAACCCGATACTCCCAAGGAACACCCCGAGCATCAGCAGGCCGAGGAACCAGACGTCGCCCGCGTAGGGGGTCAACCCTGCGGCGTCTGGCAGGAACCCGGTGTTGGTGAAGGCCATCACCGAGTAATAGAACGACTCCCAGATGGCATCGTTGAACGCAACGCCCTCGATCAGCATCCGGGGGAGAATCAGCAGGGCGATGGCAATCTCGATCACCAGGGCGCTGATCGCGACGGTGGCGAGCAGCCCACCGATCTCGCCGAGGTGCACCGCCTGCCCCTCGGACACACCCTTCTGGATACGAGAAGGGTTGCCATCACTCGCGGCCATCAGCCGGGCCTTGAGCCCAAGACGACGGGAAATCACCAGCCCGAGGATTGACGCCAGGGTCAGCACCCCGATGCCGCCGATCTGCACACCGAGCACGATCAGGCCGTGGCCGAACGGGGACCAGTAGGTCGCCATGTCCACGGTGGCCAGTCCGGTAACGCAGATGACAGACACCGCGGTGAACAATGCGTCGGCGAGCGGGGTGACTTCACGGCTGGTCGTCGAGATCGGCAGGGAGAAAAGGAGGGTGAATACGAGCACCAGGATCGCGAAGATCAGAATGGCGAACCGTGCGGGGGTGGCGGTCGCGAACGCATCGATCAGGTCGCGGATACGACCGGGAATGGATACGCGCGCCAACGGCTTCGTGCGCATGCAGAATCCCTTCATTGACTCGCTTCAAGACCAGTCTGACATGGTACAGACCAGCTCAGATCGCTACCCTGATGGCATGGCTGACATCTTTGACGTGGTGGCGGACGCGACCAGACGCGACCTGCTCTCCCTCCTGCTCGAGCACTATGTGTCGACGGACTCCGACACCGGGGAACTAAGCGTGGGTGAAATCGTCGAAAAGCTTGGACTGAGCCAACCAACCGTCTCGAAACACCTGAAGGTTCTGCGGGACCACGGACTCGTCGCCGTCCGCGAAGGAGGCCAGCACCGCTATTACAGCCTGGAGTCGACACCGCTCGAAGAAATGGAGGACTGGCTGATCCCCTTCCTCAGCGCTGACTTCGACCCGTCGCGCATCGATCCCGAAGATGCAGAGGCCGCCGCCGCGTACATCGCCTGGTCCGGCGCGGAGGTTGGCGAGAAGGTCGGCCGCGCCGTCGCCGAGCAGTCCTACCGTGCAATTACGGTCCTGCACGGCGCCCAGACGCGGGTGTCAAGCAGTATCCGCCGGATAACCCAGAGGTAGACGGCGAGTCACACCAGCCCCTATATTTACCAATCAGCACTCCAGCACCATCCGTGGAGTGCGATAACCGGGGCCGAGAGGGCACGAATGCCGCAGGATCTGTCCGAGATGCGGTTCCTGACGGTCGCCGAAGTCGCGGGCATGATGCGAGTGTCCAACATGACCGTGTATCGTCTGGTGCATTCAGGTGAACTTCCGGCGGTCCGATTCGGGCGGTCGTTCCGTATCCCGGAATCGGCCGTGGCGGCCGCGATTAACATGTCTGTCCCCAACGTGGGGTAGTCTGAGACGTTATGTTTTTTCCGCGGTTCTGATCGGACCGGTGGTCCAATCAGCAATCAGCGAGGTGATTTATGGGTTCCGTCATCAAGAAGCGCCGCAAGCGCATGGCGAAGAAGAAGCATCGCAAGCTGCTTCGCAAGACGCGTCACCAGCGTCGTAACAAGAAGTAGA
>JAODAO010000127.1 GCA_025463465.1 Glaciihabitans sp.
TCGCCCTCGGCGCCCGGACCGCCGGGCACACCGATGCCACCATGGGGGATGTCCCGATCGTGGTCAGTGGTGACGCGCGCATGGCGAAGGCCATGGGCATAGCCGGAATTCCCACGATCGACGTCGACGGGATCCAGGTCGGTCGTTCGGCGATGGAGCTCCTCGTGGGGCTGCTCGACTCCAAGACCGGCGACCGCACCCCCGACCAGGTCCGCCTGGCCGTCCCCGTGCAGTGGTCGGAGACCCCGATCGAGCCAGCGGCCGAGCTGGATGTCGCAACGGCGCTCTGAGCTACCCGCCACCGGATAGCTGACCGAATTGCCGGGCCGCCAGGGCCATCGGGGCCATCAGGCAGTCAGTCCGTCAGGCGGCACGCAATTAGAACGGCAGGTCTTTCGCCTCCGGGCTCACGATCAGTAGCCCGGCGATTTTGCCGCCGGCGGTGAACGCCACCCGGCCCTTCCATTCCCCGGCCTCATGGTTCAGCTGGGTCTGGCCCACCACACCGCTGGACAGGTGCTGGTTCCACAGTTGTTCGATGAGATTGCGGCCATCCGGAGTCTGCACGACGGTGCCCGAGCAGGATTCGAACGTCCCGGAGGCGCTGAGCACCTCGCCCCAGACCCCCATCACCTTCTTTTTCGTCAGCACCCGGGAGCAGCTGAACGTCATCATCGACTTTACCGAGGCGAAGTCGTTGGCGGCGAGGCTCTGGAAAACACTCTCGGTTCGTGAAACAAGGTCAACGAGTGGTTGGCTCATGGTGCTCTCTCCTTCTTGGCTGGTGTTTCCTGAACCGAATCGTCTGAATGCGCCCTGGCGGCTGGTGCCGAGGGCGTCGCCGATGAGTTGCCACGGGACACCGTTCGCCCGCGCCGCCGACACCACGCTGTGCAGGTGTGCCGTGGACATCTTCTCCAGCTCGTCCGCAAAGCGGATCGCCTGGATCTGGTCGTCCGGGGACGGCGGGACCCCCACGGGTTGCCGGATGCGGTTGACCACCTCGGCGAGATCCCCCGGCGAATGCGTGGTCTCGGGGTCCATACCCACAACGCTATCCATTTATACGTGATTTGTCATCGTTTGGATGACAAATCACCACTTTCACCGACCAGGTCGGGCTTCCCGCATTCGCTGCAGGAAGGCGGGAACGTCCAGTTCCGGCTCGAACGGCTCACCGATCGTGGTGGCGTCGTAATACATCCCGTCGGCGATCAGCATTGCCGCGCGGGCGAGCACGGGGTCGCCGAGGTCGTCGTTGAGAATCTCGAAGTTGCGCTGCCGGAGGGTTTTTACCGCGTCCCTCGCCCGGTCGTCGTGGCGGGCGAGCACCCCAACGGCGATGGTCGCGCGGTCGAGCGGCGTATTGAGGTACTCGGCCAGTTCGACGTAGTAGCTGGCGGCGCCCCCCGGCGCCGTCCGCATACGCTCGAACTCCGGCACGGTGAGGTCTTCCAGCCGGTCGATCAGTGCGGCCTCGAGGACTTTGCGCGAACCGAAGTGATACAGCAGGCCGCCCTTGGTCACCCCGGCGCGCTTGGCGACCTCGTCGAGGCTTGCTCCCGATCCGCGGGTCTCCACCAGGAGCTCCTGGAACGCGGTGAGGATGCTCTCGCGGGCGTTGTCGCGGTGCTGGGCCATCGATGTCCTCTCGGGTGGTCGCCGGGCGACCGTTTCCTTGATTTTACTGCACCATCCGGTATAGTGGTACTTTGCTGTACTTCTTGGTACAGCAAACCGTACAACCGTAGAAAACTGACATGCGAACCACAGACCACCAGAGCCCCTCCGAGATCCGGCAATCGGCCACCCCGAAGACCGGCACCCCCGACTCCACACCCGACTCCACCGTCAACGCCGCCCCGACTTCCGCCGGCCGCATCGGCGGGCGCCAGTGGTTCGCGTTGATCCTGCTGATGCTGCCCGTGCTCCTGGTGTCCGTCGACAACACCGTGCTCAGCTTCGCGCTGCCCGCGATCAGCCGTGACCTCGGCCCCAGCAGCACCACCCTGCTGTGGATCGTCGACATCTACCCGCTCGTGCTGGCCGGGCTCCTGGTGGCCTCCGGCGTGTTCGGCGACCGGGTCGGTCGACGCAAACTGCTGCTCATCGGCGCGACCGGCTTCGCCGTGGTGTCCGCCGCCGCCGCCTTCGCCCCGACCGCCGAATACCTGATCCTCGCCCGCGGTGTGATGGGCTTCTTCGGGGCCATGATCATGCCATCCACCCTGTCGCTGCTTCGCAGCATCTTCCTCGACCCCCGCCAGCGCACCTTCGCGATCGCCATCTGGGCGGGTGGCTTCGCCGCCGGCTCCAGCCTCGGTCCCATCGTCGGCGGGCTGCTCCTGCAGCACTACTCCTGGGGATCCGTTTTCCTGATCGCGGTGCCGATCCTGCTGCCGCTCGTTATCCTCGGGCCGTTTTTCATTCCAGAGTCCCGCGACCCCAACCCCGGCCGCATCGATGTGCCCAGCATCATCCTGTCGCTGGCGGCGCTCGCACCGTTCGTCTACGGCATCAAGAGCCTCGCCCACGATGGAATCAACCCCATCGGGATTGCCACCCTCGTCGCCGGGGTCGCGTTCGCGGTTGTGTTTGTGCGCCGCCAGCGCCGCATCAGCAACCCGCTGCTCGACCTCACACTGTTCAGCAACGCCCCGTTCGCCGGGTCGGTGCTCGCCAACTTCCTGTCGGTCTTCAGCCTCGTCGGGTTCCTGTTCTTCATCTCCCAGCACCTGCAGCTGGTGCTGGGGCTCGACCCGCTCCAGTCCGGGCTGCTGCTGGTGCCCGGCGCGGTCGTTGGTGTCGGCGCCGGCCTGCTCTCCGCCGCGCTGATCCGCCGCTATTCGCGCCGCCGGGTGATCATCACCGGCATCCTCTCGAGCGCCGCCGGGTTCGGCATGGTCATCGTGATGAGCCACGACCTGAACGCGGCCGTAGTCACCGCCGCGTTTGTCATCCTCTCCTTTGGTGCCGCCACCGCCGAGACGATCTCCAACGACACCATCCTCGGATCGGTGCCGGCCGAACGTGCCGGCGCCGCCTCCGGAATCTCCGAGACCGCCTACGAGCTGGGTGCCGTTCTCGGCACCGCGGTCCTCGGCGCGATCCTCTCGGCCTTCTACCGGGCCAACGTGGTTGTGCCGTCCGGCCTCGGTGCGACCGCATCCACCGCCGCCGGCGAGACCCTCGGTGGCGCCATCAGCGCCGCCGAGACACTCCCCGATGCCTCGGCAGCCGCCGGGCTGATCGACTCCGCCCGCGCCGCGTTCGACAGTGGTGTCAGTGCGACATCCATCATCGCCGTTGTCCTGATGGTGACCGCCGCAGCGGTAATTCACCGCAGCATGCGGGTGCGCAACCCCACGTGATCGTGCGGCTCCGGCCCGGCGGCGGGCCGGGCCGAGGTTCGATGCTCAGACGCCGGCTTTGGCGGCGCTGACGCTAGGGCCAACCGGTTCCGGGGTGAAGATCAGGCCGCTGCCGCTGTTGGCGGATGCCATCAGGACCTCCACCCACTCGCGGTTGATGCTCGGCATCTTGCCGCCGAAGTAGCGGTAGTAGAGGGGGATGGCGGGGTCCAGCCAGATGCTGCTGCGACCACTGCCGCCATCCATTGCGTTGTTCCAGGAGAAGACGAAGCTCTCGCGTCGCCGTAGCTTTGCGGTAATAACGACCTGCAGATGCACCAGTGCCCGGTCGTCGAAATCGACTTCGATGCCGGGGCTGCCATAGAGCAACGTTCCCATAGAGGCTCCTCAATAGTGATTTTTTCTTACTTTATTCCTCATAATGGTGCGCTTGTTGAAAAAGATCCGTCTAGAGTCCAAGACCACCACTACTGGGGGTGTTCCTGAGAATTTCTAGGCATCACCTGTTGCGTGACTAGGGTGGAATGCATGGATACCTCACTGAGAATCATCCACAAGTCACTAATCACCGCGGGGGCGGCAGCCATCCTGGTGGGCCTGAGCGCGTGCAGCCCGCCGGATCCAGCCGACACCGCCCAGCCCACATCCACCGTCTCCTCCCCCGGCGCGGCCGCCTCCGGTACCCCCACACCGACCCAGACCGGCACCCCCGCCCCGTCGCCTTCTGAGCAGGCCGCTCGCACCGCCGCTGTGAAGGAATGGGTGGACTCGGTGCTGCCGGTGGAGAACACCGGGGACATCTTCGGGTCGTTCGCGAGCTACAGCGATGGGGATGGCGACCATCCCAACGCGCTGAATATCACCATGACCGATCCCGGCGACTACTCGGTCTACGTCGTCTGCCGCGGCGACGGCTCGGTGAGCTTCACCGCCACAAGCGGCGACCTCGAGGTGATGAAGATCGATGCCGACTGCGACGAACAGGTGCAGGGTGTTGACGTCACTCTTCCCGCGGCCGGGATCAACTTCGTTGTGATCCCAACCGGCACCGTCGAATACGGGTTCACCATGACCAATCGCCTGGCCAGCTGACCCGTCGCGCGAGCGCTCGACATCCGCCCACCGCGCGGGGCTAGCCTGATGTCGTGACCAGTAAAACGATCGGCCTCATCCCGCACCCGACCAAGATGGTGCAGGACTCGATCGACATCCTGCGCACCTGGTGTGACAACCAGCTGCACGGCTCGCAGCTGGTGGCCCTGCGCGCGGACGCCGACCGGGTCGGTGCGGGCATCGAGCTACTCGACGAGGCCGACTTCATCAACCAGGTGGATGTTGTGGTCGCGCTCGGCGGGGACGGCACGATGCTCGGCGCCATGCGCCTGGTCGCCAACCGTCCGGTGCCGGTGCTCGGCGTCAACTACGGCAACCTGGGCTTTCTGGTCGAGGTGGAACCGCACGAGCTCCGCACAGCCCTGGCCCGCATCGATGCGCAGGAGTTCTCGCTTGAACCCCACCACGCCCTCGAGCTGGTCCTCACCGATTCCGCCGACGGGGCCGCGACGGCGCAGCGTTTCCTCGCCTTCAACGACATCTCCGTCGCCCGGCGCCCCGGGACGGGGGTGATCAGCGCCGACCTGACCGTCGATGGCACCCCGCACGGCTACTACCGCGCCGACGCGATCATCGTCTCGACCCCCGCCGGCTCCACCGCCTACAACTACGCGGCGGGTGGCCCGGTGCTCTCCCCCGCGGTGGCCGCAACGATTGTGACTCCGGTCGCCCCGATGTCCGGCATCAACCGATCCGTGGTGCTCGGCCCCAACGAAGTGCTCTGCTTCGCACTGCGCGGCGGCACCCCGTCCGCGGCGATCGAGGTGGATGGCCGTGTTGTCGCCGACGCGAGCGACGAGGCCGAGCTGACCCTGCGCCTGATGGTGGATGCCGGATCGGTGATCCGTCTCGACGCGGCCCGCCACTCCGGCAAGGGACGCCTCAAGCTCAGCCTGCTCGACCTGCCCCTGCGCAGCGACCAGCTGCTTGAGCTGGTGCCGCCGGAGATCCGCAAACGCTTCCACGACGACCGCGCCGCGGCGAGCGCTGCTCCCGTGGACGCGGTGCCGGCGGCAATGGTGCCGGACGCCACGGTGCGAGCGCAAGACTAACCGCCGTGCTCGATCCCGAAGCGTCGGTTCCCGTGATCCGCGCGGCCCGGGCCACCGACCTGCCGATGTTGTATCGCGCCGAGCTCATCTACATGCGCAAGATCGAGCCGGAATCGGTCCAGGGTTGGATCGACGCGACCGACCGCAACCTCGAGTTGTGGACGGGCAACCTCGAGCGCGGAATTGTCGCCGAGGTCGACGGGGTGCCGGCGGGTGTCGCCCTCTGGATGGTGCAGGGGCAGGAACAAGAACAAGATCAGGTGGATGTTGCCGCCATCGTCAGCATTCACGTGCTCGGCCAGTTCCGGCGGCGCGGTGTCGCCCACCGGCTGCTGGATGCCTGTGTGCAAGATTCCCGCGCGCATGGGTATTCGACCATCACGCTGGGCGTGCATCGCAGCAACCCGGCGCGGTCGCTGTATGAGCGGTACGGCTTTGTCGCGGACGACCCGTCCGGGGCTACGACGGGCGCTACTACGGGCGATCACCTCTACTTCTCGCTCGACGATGCCAAAACCGCCGACGATGCCGCGACGAGGGCCGCGCGGAGTGCCGCACAGCATGCCACTCCCGGGGCGGCCGATCAACGAGTATGACGGTACGTGTCACCGGATGACGGTGGATGACTGCCGGATGGCTGGGGTTACTACCCCTCTTTAGCGTTGGTGCGCACACCAACCGAGAGGCCAGCTTCGTGACCACAATCATCATCGGCGCCATGTTCCGCGCGATCGGGGCGTACCCATCGGGGTGGCGAACCCCCGGCGCCCACTCCAACCCGCGCGAGGATGCCGCCGTGATCCGCGCTGCTGCGCTGAAGGCAGAAGCGGCCGGTCTTGACTACATCTTCTTCGGCGACTGGCTGGCCACCGGACCAGACCTCGAGTACCGCGACCCCTACCTGATCGCGCGCATCGAGCCGCTGACCGCCGCCACCTGGCTGGCCGGCATCACCGAGCGGATCGGCCTGATCGCCACCGTCAACTCCACCTACGCCGACCCGTACTCGATCGCCAGGGCGACGGCCTCTGCCGACACCCTGAGCGGCGGCCGAATCGGCCTCAACCTGGTCACCGGGGCGGAGCCGCGCGCCGCCGGCAACCACGGCCGCGACGCGCACGCCGACAACGATGCCCGCTACGACCGCGCGGAGCAGTTCGTTGAGGTGCTGCACCGGCTCTGGGACTCGTTCGAGGACGACGCCATCGTCGGCGACAAGGAGAACGGCATTTTCCTCGACCCGTCGAAGCTGCACAGCACCGACTACACCGGTTCGCAGCTTTCCGTCACCGGGCCGCTGAACGCCGCCCGGCCGCCGCAGGGCCACCTGCCGATTATCCACGCCGGCACCTCGCCGCGCTCCCGGCAGCTGGTATCCGAGGCAGCCGACCTCGCGCTCGTCGCCTCCAGTCGGCTCGAGGACACCGTGGCGCTGCGCAACCGGCTGAAGGCGCAGGCCGCCGCCGCCGGGCGCGACCCGGAGCAGCTGAAGATCATCACCCCGGTCGCCCCGGTGGTC
>JAODAO010000129.1 GCA_025463465.1 Glaciihabitans sp.
GTGAGCTGCTCACCGATGGCGCGGTGCACGATGGCCGCGGCGACCGCGGAGTCGACGCCGCCGGACAGCCCGCAGATCACGCGCCCGGTGCCGACCTGCGCGCGGATGCGTTCCACCTGCTCGGCGATGACGTTGCCGCTGTTCCAGTCGGCGGGGATTCCGGCGGCGCGGTGGAGGAAGTTCTCCAACACGTGCTGGCCGTGGGCGGAGTGCTTGACCTCGGGGTGCCACTGCACACCGTAAAGCTTGCGCTCGTCGGAGGCGAAGGCGGCAACGGGGGTCGAGGCGCTAGAGGCGAGGACGGCGAAGCCCTCGGGAGCGCGGGAGACGGAGTCGCCGTGGCTCATCCAGGTGGTCTGTGAACCGGTCTGGCCGGACAGCAGTGTGCTGTCGCCGGGCGCGAGGGTCACGGCCGTGGAGCCGTACTCGCGCAGGCCCGTGTTTGCGACCTCTCCACCCAGCTGCTGGGCCATCACCTGGAAGCCGTAGCAGATTCCGAGCACGGGGATGCCGAGCTTCAGGATTCCCGGGTCGAGCGAGGGGGAACCGGCGTCGTAGACGCTCGAGGGCCCACCGCTGAGGACGATACCGCTCGGGTTCTTCGCGGCGACCTCTTCCGCCGTGATCGTGTGGGGCACAATCTCGCTGTAGACGCTGGCCTCGCGCACACGGCGCGCGATCAGCTGGGCGTACTGCGCGCCGAAGTCGACAACGAGGACGGGCTGGTGGTCCGTCTCGGTGCGGTCGGGGGTTGGGGAGCTGCTAATGGTTTGCCTCCACTGGCTTGGGGGTTTCGAGCGCCGCGAGTTGGGCGACAACATCGCGGTGGATGCGGTGCTCGAGGAAAAAGGACGAGAGGGGGATGACGCCACCGAGGGCGATCAGCAGGAAACGGCCGAAACGCCAGCGCATCAGCGACCACAGGCGGAAGTCGCTGAACAGGTAGATGACGTACAGCCAGCCGTGCACGATGAGGATGATGGTCGACAGGTTGGTGCCGACGATCATTTCCTTGGGGGTGAGGTAGAGCAGGCCGTACGGCCCGTTCAGCTCGATGTCGACACCGAAGCCGTAGCGGAAGACCATCATCAGGCACAGCAGCAACAGGAAGGTACCGGTGATGATCGAGGTCACCTTGTACAGCTTGAGTGCGTTGCGGATGCGGGGCGCGTTGGAGATTTTGGGCTTCAGCTCACGCCGCACACGTGGTGCAGAGGACGCAGTGGGACTCTGGGACATTCGACTAGTTTAGTTCCGCCAGCTCGGCCGCCAGGGCAGCGTCCTCCGCCGCGATCTCGGCGGCCTCTTCCTCTTCGCGCTCCCACGCGTCCTTCACCAGCCGGTACCAGAGGAACACCGCGAAAACGGCGAACACGGCCCATTCGACGGCGTAGAAGATGTTCAGCCAGTTGAGGGTGACCTCGTTGTCCGGTTCGAGCGAGTCGATCACGGTCAGGCCGGCCGGGGCGGAGGCCGACACCAGGTAACCGCCGTAGACGCCCACCGGCGCCACCGACCATTCGTTGATCAGCGCGGCGACCGAGGCGGTGTTGCGCTCCCCCGACTCGAAGTCGCCCTCCTGCGGTGCCTCACTGCTGATGAAGCGCCCCGTGTACGGAATGAGGGCGGCGATCGAGGGGGATGCCTCGGCCGCGGCCTCCGCTTCCGCCCTGGTCGCTGCCCAGCCCTGGGCGACGGCGATGCTTGCTCCGGTGTCTGTGACAACGTGCGCCATCACCCAGAATCCGCTGACGCCGCCGTTGAGACGGTCGGAGAGCACGCTGGAATCGCCCTGCACCACGGTGCCCTCGAAGCTCACCAGCTGGCCGGCGGCGATCGAGGTGACGGGCTGCTGCGGTTGGGCGAACTCGGTGAGCGGTTTCACCGTCTCGGTGTCCCGCTCGACAACCGTGGCATCGGCGACGCTGCGCGCGATCTGCCACTGGCCGAGCGCGGCGAACGCGGCGGCGATGGCCAGTGCGAGGAAAAGTGCTGCGATCCAGCGCGGTCGACGGGCGACACTCCACACGTCAGTTACGTCCTATCTCGATGCATTTTTTAGTGGTGCGTGTCATTTTGGTGCGGGTCATTCTGTGCGGGTCATTCGGTGCGACACCGGCCTGCTGGGCTAGTACTCGGGATCAAGCTTGCGTTCGCTCTTCTCATCCGATTGTTCCATTGCTTGCTGGATGAGGCGGTCAACGGTGGCTTTATCGCTGGCGAAACCGTCGATTTCCTCACCGCTGTCGTTCCCATCACCGCCGACGCCGCTCGTGACGGTGACGAAGTCGTCGTCGTCATCGCTGCCGGCGGCCGCCACGAGGGCGAACTCCTCTTCCTTCATCCGGTCCAGCTGCGCCTTTTTCTTTTTGCGCTTGGTGCCAAGGATGGCGGAGCCGATCGCTTCGGAGTTCGATGCGAGGATCGGACCCATGATCGACATGATCAGCACATAGAGGCCGGCGAACGGGGTGAGCCGCTCATCGAGCCCGGCCGCCATGGCGAGGGTCGCGAGGATCAGGGCGAACTCGCCGCGGTTCTGCAGGATCACGGTGGTGTTGATTCCGGCCTGCGGTCCCAGCTTGTTCAGCCAGGCCACGAACTGGCCGGCGATCACGTTGAGCAGCACCGTCATCAGCACGGCGACCAGCACAGGCACCAACACCTGCCCGAACAGGCTGGGGTTCAACCCGAGCCCGAAGTTCAGGAAGAAGAAGGCGCCGAAAACATCCCGCATTGGCAGGGACAGCTGCTCGATTCTTGCCCGGAACTTCGTCGCCCCGAGCACCAGCCCAATCAGGAAGGCGCCGATGGCGTCGGTGACCCCGAGCAGCTCACCAATGCCACCGAAGGCCACGGCGAGACCGAAGAACAGGATCGTGAACAGCTCGTCGTCCTTGGTGCGGAACAGTTTCGAGACGTATTTGCCGCCCCAGCGCGCGACGGTGAACATCACCACCACAAAGAGGAAGGCGACACCAAGCTGCAGCACCACCGGCCAGATGCCGGTCTCTCCGCTCAGCACAACCGAGACGATCGCGAGGTAAATGGCGATGAACAGGTCCTCCACAACCGTCACGCCGAGGATCATCGGGGTTTCGCGGTTGGGCAGCCGTTTGAGTTCGATGAGGAGCTTGGTGACAATGGCGCTCGACGAGGTCGCCGTCATCCCTGCGACGACCAGCGCTTCGCGGCTGCCCCAGCC
>JAODAO010000403.1 GCA_025463465.1 Glaciihabitans sp.
CGGTCGCGGTCAGTCGTGCCGACGCCTGTGAGGTCTCGGTCAGTACCGTCTCAAAGATGAACGGGAAGGTCTACTCAGAAGACGCGCTCCTTATCAGCAGCAGCGTTCTCGGTGGCTCAGGGCCAACCTTTAGAGACCTTGTGCAGACCAAATGGTCAACATCGTCAACACCTGCGGCCGATGGCAGTCGTCTGTTTCGTACATTCGCTCAACTGCCGGCGAGCGCGCCTTCTCTCGGATCGAAGTTACCCCAGACAGCACCTTCTGGACCGGTCCTACCGACATGGAACGGCACGTCTGCCGCTGCAGCGGCCACGTGCACCTACACCGGCCCGACACGCATCCGGATGGTCGGAGCGAACGTTGTGGTCACAAGCCCTACGACGCCCAACAACGCGACGGGACCCAGCTACTGCTACACGTCGGCTGCCTCAACAGTGACCGTTCCGCAGATAGGTGGACGCTCCAGCGTGTACGAAGCAACCTATCCGTATGCAGGCAAAACCATCTACGTGAAGAACTCCACCACCGCCTCCTCCGTCACATACGCACCCCAGGACGTCACCACGGTGCGCAATGCAACGAACTCACTATTCCTTGCTGAGGGCGCGACAACGGTCAACTCGTCCGTTGTGTCACCAGGGACTCCCGTAGCCATTGGTACCTGGACTCCCAAATGGAGTGGAACCACCAACACCCAGAACCGGTTCCAGTCGGACATCGGAAAAACGCTTCCAGCGTTCCAGACAGCGACTCAGACGGCACTTGCTGCTGCCAATACTGCATCACCTCTCAGCGACATCCTGAGCGCGGCCATCGGTACCGCTTTCAACGGTCGTAATAATTCAGAGGGTGCCCTGCTGTCGGCAACAGGTAGGTCGTACAACTGGGCACTCCCGTCCTCGACGACTGCGGCGGCCGTTCGGACCACCGGCACAGCAACGTATGGGGCCAGCACTGGCGCGAGCTCCGATCCGTTGTATTCCGGCTCAGCCACCACCTCCCCGTACTCGGACAGCACCGTCGAAACCGCGACCACAGTCATCAACCGCCAGCAAATGACCTGCAGCGTACTCAACGTGCTTGGACTCTGCGTCGGCACCTGGATCGCATCCCCGGGCGTTGCCGCCGAACAACAGATACAGGTAACGGCAACGAAAACGACCACTGCCACCGGCACGATCACAACAAGGGTGTCAGCGTTTCCTCTTATCGCTGACCGCACAGGATATTCGACAACAACGGGCGACGCGTATGTTGAAGGGTCGGTGTCCGGTGGGCTCAGTATCGCCGCCGAGAACAACGTGATCGTAACCGGCGACGTGAGGCAGACGTCGGGTTCAACCCCGTCGGTTCCCGCCACCCAGGTTCCGTTCTTCACCTCGACCGACGCCGTCGTGCTGGCTGCTCAAAAAAATGTGCTGCTTTACCACCCCGTGTCGTGCAAATCGGTCACCGCACTAGCCGCAACGACGGCTAGCTATTGCCCCAATGACGTAACGGGACTTTATACCGGCGGTATGTCGTCCACCACATTTGATGCCGCACATCCCTCGCGCCAGTACCTGAACCTTCTGGCAACCCCGGTGAAACAGGTGGATGCGGCCATCTACGCGTTGAACGGCTCATTGCAGTTGATGAATTACAACCGCGGCGTCGAGCTCGGCACCCTCAAGGTGAACGGTGGGGCGTTCCAGGAACACCATGGAGTCACGGGGGTCGAGTGGGAGACCCTCACTACCAACAGTGCGGTCCGCCGGCAGTCGGGTTACAACCTCGAATACCTCCACGACAACTCACTCGTGGGCAAAAACTTCCCCTGGGTTCCCACATCCACCGCCTACGTCGGCCTGGTCTGGACCCTGCAGGGAGTCAGCGAAAGCGTCGGCTCCGCGGCGGTGGCGCCTTGATGCAGCCGGTCAGCATCGGTAGTCACGGAACACCAATAACTTCTCCACAACCAACGACCGACAGGAGCCACTCGTGGCAGTAACAGGAGTTATCGGACTCGACGTCGGGTCATCCACCGTGCGGGCCGCGGAAATGTCGATGCCGAAACAGGGCAGCCTGACGCTCGAACGATTCGGCCAACGAGCGCTGCCGATCGGAGCGGTCCGCGCCGGTATATCCATGGAACCGGCCGCGCTAACCCGAGCGGTTAGAGAACTGTGGAAGGAAGACGGCTTCACTGGCAAGAAGGTCAACCTGTCGGTGAACAGCGGCCAGGTTGCGGTTCGTTCCATTTCCCTGCCGGCCCTCCATCCGACGGAGATGCGCAAGGCGCTGCCCTTTCTGGTGCGGGATGTCGTTCCCATCCCGATCGACCGCGCGGTCCTCGACTTCATTCCCCTCGGCGAGCTCGATGCTTCCGGCAAACAGCCTGGGTTGTTGGTCGCACTGCCGAGTGAGGGCGTTGCTGGCATCGTGCGTGCGATTGAGAAGGCTGGACTCAATGTCACGGCGGTCGACCTTGGACCCTTCGCAGCGCTGAGAGCCCTCGTTCGTGGTCGGGAAGCGGCGGGAGTGAGTGCCGTCATCGACTTCGGTGCGACGTTGACGACAGTAATCGTGCAGTCGGAGGGTATACCGCTGATGGTGCGTGCGATCGCCCGCGGCGGCGATGAGATCACCGACGTCCTCAGCGAACGACTGGGCATCTCCCGTGCCGAAGCTGAAACTCAGAAGCGCGGTTTCGGCTACGACGAATCGTTTGGGCCGGATGTGGCAGACGTTGTTCGCGCGGCTCTCAACCCGCTGCTCGCCGAGATCCGGAGTTCATTGGCCTACTTTGCTTCGTCCAACCAGCAAAGCCCGGTCCAACAGATCCGCCTCACCGGCGGTGGCTCACTGCTCGCTGGGCTTCGCGAAGCCCTGATCCGCCAGCAGAACATTTCCGTTGAGCAGGCGAACCCGTTCGACAACATCACACTCGGCTCGAACGTGAGCGACCCGTCTTCAATCAGCGCTACGAGCGCATCCGCCATAGGCCTGACACTGGGAGGTTCCCTTGACCAATCTGCATCTAACCGTCCCCGGCCGACAGACGCAGTTGCCGCCGCAGAACGGCTACGTGGCGGTTCGGGCAAATCTGCTGCCGGATTCGATCCTGCAGCTCAAGGCGGCCCAGCGCACTAAGTCGGGAGCGCTCATCGGTGTCGCGGCCGGTGCGGCGGTCGTGCTGGTGGGTCTCGCCGTGACCATATATCTCACGGGCGCCGCACAGGGTCAGCTTGACCAAGCGGACAATGCCAACACGCAGCTCGTTGCTACCCAGCGCACGTTCTCAACGGCGTCGAGTGTGCTCAGCGACATGGACGGAATTGATAGCCAGCTCAATCGACTCTTCGTCGACGATGTTGCGGTGGGACCTTTTGTCGCGACGTTACGTGCGACGGCACCAGAAGGCGCCACATTCTCCAGCGTGAACCTCACAATCCTCGGGGCCGATGAAAGCGGGGCAGCCTCCTCGACGGTGGGGGGCAGCGCCGCGAGCCTGGACGATTCGGGACTGGCAATCATCGGCAGCCTCGATTTCACCGGCAATGCCCCAAACGAAAAAACGATCGCAGCGCTTATCGACAGCGTCACCGACGTGCCCGGCCTGACCGTTCCGTACATCGTCTCGATCCGTGGGAACAGCACTACCGGCGGCTATGACTTCACCGCTCAGGCGACGGTCACCGAGGCGCTCCGCAGCGAACGATTCGCCATAGAGGACGAGGCAGCCCAGTGAACGACATCCAGCAATCCCGCCTCTGGGTGATCGGTGGCGCCGTTGCAACAATTGTCATCCTGCTGATGGGTTACCTCCTCCTGATCAGCCCACAGCTGACCACCGCCGAGACGATTCGCGGCGACACCCAGCTCGCGCTCGACCGCAACACGGCGATGGAGGCACGGATCACGCAGCTCAGGGCGGCAAACGAAAATCTGGATGAACTGCAGACCGACCTGGAGGCCGCGCGACGCGAATTGCCCGTGCGGAACGAAACCGAAGTGTTTGCATCGACGCTGCAGAATCTCGGCGAGAAGAACCTGGTGTCAGTCACTTCCATCTCCTTCGGTGACCCGGAAAACGTCACCTCCCGCGCACAGGGAACTGTGGCAGCCGCCCCTGGCGCGGCCGCCACGGAAGAATCGGACGCGGCAGCAGCGGCTGATGCCGCCGCGACCGCTGCGGCCGAAGCTCAGGCGCGGCAAACCTTCGCGCT
>JAODAO010000151.1 GCA_025463465.1 Glaciihabitans sp.
GACGCCACCAGCGCCGCGGCCGGCATCGACTTCGAGGCCGACCAGGCGGATGTGTATTACTTCGCCCCGCAGAAGAATCTCGCCTCCGACGGTGGCATCTGGTTTGCGCTGTTCTCTGCGGCCGCCATCGAACGCGTCGAACGCATCGCCGCCCTCGGCCGCTACATCCCCGAGTTCCTCAGCCTCAAGAACGCCATCGACAACACCCGCCTCAACCAGACGCTGAACACCCCGGCGCTGGCGACCCTGCTCATGATGGAGAACCAGATCGACTGGATCAACGGCAACGGCGGACTCGCCTGGGCCGACGCGCGCACCAAGGAGTCCTCCTCGGCCCTGTACGACTGGGCCACTGGCTCGGAGTACGCGACCCCGTTTGTGGTCAACCCGGAGCACCGCTCGCAGGTTGTCGCCACGATCGACTTCGACGACGCTATCGACGCGACCGTTGTCGCCAAGACCCTGCGCGCCAACGGCATCGTCGACACCGAGCCGTACCGCAAGCTCGGCCGCAACCAGCTGCGCGTCGCCACCTTCACGGCCATCGAGCCGGAAGACGTGCGCCAGCTGATCAAGTCCATCGACTTTGTGGTCGCGGGCCTCTAAACACAACTCCATGGCACAACTGCCCGTCCGGCCTCGCATTATGTGCGAAACCGGGCGGGCAGTGCCCTTTAACGCGACGGCAGCCGGCCGTTAGGCTGGGGGCATGCGACTGTGGCTCAAAGACAGCGAGCGCCGGCCCGATCCCGCGCCGCTGAAAACCGATGACCGCACCGCGTTTCTCGTCGGCATGGCGCTCTGGCTCATCGCCCTCGTCGCCGTTGTGGTCTTCGTCGCCCCACTCGACACCCACGGGTTCAGCTGGTGGCTGGGCACCTGCCTGATCGGCCTTGTCCTCGGTGTCGCCGCGCTGGTCTACTCGAAGCGCCGCCGCCGCTGATCTCATCGACATCCGCCCACGTGGGCCGATGTCGCACCGCCGCTGCACCCACAACACACGCCTCGAAACAACAAATCCGCCGCTCCCGGTGGGAGGCGACGGATCTGTTGGTGGTGGATGTTGTTAGTCGGCGGTCGGATTCTCCGACGATTCTGTCGCCGCCGGGGTGGCGAACACGGTGGCCGTGGTTGCCCGGCGTGAGCGGCGAACGCCCCGCACAGGCGCCTGGACGGGTTCCGCATAACGTTCGTCCTCGTCGTCGTCCAAAGCCGTCACAGTGACAACAACGGGCGCTGCGACCACAACGGGCTCCGCAACCACAACGGGCTCCGCGACGGCTGTGACAACAGTGTCGT
Organism: Glaciihabitans sp.; assembly: GCA_025463465.1. Taxonomy (GTDB): domain Bacteria; phylum Actinomycetota; class Actinomycetes; order Actinomycetales; family Microbacteriaceae; genus Glaciihabitans. The sequence continues at coordinate 1,300 of JAODAO010000151.1, forward strand.
CAACAACAATCTCATCGACAATGTCGGGCCCGGCGCTTGCGGCCGCTTCGCTGTCGTCGGACTTATCGCCGGTGTCGGCTACGTCGGACACATCGAGTTCGTCGATGTCGACACCGTCGAGGTCGCCACTGTGAAGGATCGGACGATCGAACGCGATGTCGTCATCCTCGTCGTCTTCGTCGTCCGACTCGTCGTCATCGTCATCGTCGTCGTCATCAGATTCGTCGTCGTCAGACTGGTCATCGGATTCGTCGTCGTCTGACTCGTCCGAGTCGTCGTCATCCGCATCGTCGTCGTCATCCACGTCGTCTTCCTCAACATCGCCGAGGGCGATCTGAGCTGCGCGGTAGTCGTCCATACGCTCCGACCACGGAATCCAGTCGGGGGCGAGCAGTGCGCCCTCCGCGGGGGTGAGCTCGGTTTCGAGAACCGTGGGCTCCGACCCCTCGACCTGGGCGACCGTTACGGTCCACTTCCAGCCGGGGTAACCGTTCATCGTGTTCTCGAAGAGGTACGACACAACGCCGTCCCCCTCGTCGACCTCGTCGGACGGGTCGCCGATGGTGTCAGCGGGAGTGATCTCCAGAAGGGCGGCCTTGGCCAGGTCCCAGCGAGCGATCTCCTCTGCGGTCAGCTCGTACGGCTCATCTGACTCGTCGGATACGGACGCTTCGACGTCAACCGCCGCGGCAGCCTCTACCTCGACGGCTTCCGACGGCTCGACGCTGTCGGCCACATCAGTGGGCTCAGAGAGTTCGGGAACCACGATCTCGACACCGTCGGTCTCGGCGGCGACATCGACCTCAGCGGGCTCGGCGATTGCCGCGTCGACGGTGTCGACGTCGACCTGCGCAGGCTCGACCTCAGTAGCCTCAACCACCTCAGCCGCAGCCTCGGCGTCGCCTGCAACGACCTCTACCGCTGTCTCGTCGGACGCCTGGTCCTCGACCACTACAGTTTCAACCGTTGCGGGCTCGGCCTCCGCAGCGCCATTCGGAGTAGTTTCCGACTCGTTCACATCACTCATGTCCCCCTGGGTCGCGTCCGTCTCGGGCGCGTCCCCATCGTTATGCATCGAGATCGTCGGCAACCTTCCGCAGCACTGCTGCAATCTTGGAGCCGTGGTTCTTGTCGGGGTAACGTCCCCGCTTGAGATTGGTACCAATACCGTCGAGCAGCTTGACGAGGTCCTCCACAATGATCGACATGTCGTCGGCCGACTTGCGGTTGAGCTTGGCAAGGCTGGGCGGAGCCTCGATCACACGGACGGAGAGCGCCTGAGCACCCTTCTTGCCATCAGCTATGCCGAACTCGAGCTTGGAACCCGGCTTGACCGTTACGCCAGCGGGTAGTGCGGAGGCATGCAGAAATACCTCCTGGCCATCGTCGGAACTGATGAACCCGAAGCCTTTTTCGTCGTCGTAGAACTTGACTTTGCCGGTGGGCATCCCAGAACCTCTTTCACTTCCACACCGGGTAGTTAACGGTGCCCCATAAGGATACGGGGTGAGACTGCCCCTATTCTTAGGCTTGTGGCAAAACTACCCGCAAGTCCCGCACCGATAAACGACAACCGTAAAGAGCGTGTACTCGCTTTTATGGTCGTCGCTACCGTCGGCCTGTCAATTGTGGCTTTCCTGGCGATCATCGCCGGAACCTTCTTCGGAGCGGGCACGGACAACGGGTTTAGTCAAGGCATCTGGCCCACCGTTTTCGTACTGCCGCTGATCGGCCTGCCGATTGGTCTGATCCTGATCCTGGTGCTTCTTGTCATCAGCGCTCGTCGACGCAGCCGTGAGAACCGCCGGTAGCCCGCCGCTACCTCCCAGTCCTCCACTTCCCCGGTGATACCCAATCGCTCCTGACATTGTCAGGGGCGATTCCTACGGATTGCCCGCATCGGACCGTATGCCACGAGTCGAGATGCGACGGGCGCTTTTCGACCGAATTCGGTGCGAACAACAGGCCTACGTACAGGTATTACCCCCTCGGGACAGCGCTCACTCCCAGACAACGCTCAGACAACGCGCAGATACTAGGCCCATGAGTGATGGACCAAAGATTCTGATCGTTGACGACGAGCCGAACATCCGCGACCTGCTGACCACAAGCCTCCGTTTCGCCGGTTTTGCCGTGCGCGCGGTGGGAAACGGCGCCCAGGCGATTTCTGCAGTGCTGGAAGAAGAACCCGACCTCATCATCCTCGACGTGATGCTGCCGGACATGAACGGCTTTGGTGTAACCAAGCGCCTTCGCGCTTCCGGCTACACCGCTCCCATCCTGTTCCTGACGGCCAAGGACGACACCGAGGACAAGATCACCGGCCTCACCGTCGGTGGAGACGACTACGTCACAAAGCCGTTCAGCCTCGATGAGATCGTGGCACGCCTCAAAGCAATTCTTCGTCGCACCATGCACGATGACGAGGAAGCCGTCATCCGCGCCGGGGAGTTGACCATGGACCAGGACACCCACGAGGTGACCATCGGATCCGAGCAGATCGAGCTCAGCCCCACCGAGTTCAAGCTGCTGCGCTATCTGATGCTGAACCCGAACCGCGTTCTGTCCAAGGCACAGATCCTCGACCACGTTTGGGAATACGACTTCAACGGCGACGCCGGAATCGTGGAGAGCTACATCTCCTACCTGCGCCGCAAGCTGGACCAGTTTTCGGAGGAGCCGATCATCCAGACCAAGCGCGGATTCGGGTACATGTTAAAGGCAGCAAAGGTTTAGTACTCTTACTTCCCTATGCATGAGCACCTAACCGAGTGGTGGAACAGCGTTTCCCTCCGGACAAAAATCACCGGAGTGACGGTGATGTTGTTGACCCTCGGTCTGCTCGTCGCCGGTCTCGGCACGATGAGTGTGCTGCGCAATTATCTGGTCCAGCAACTCGACGACAAAATCACCGTCGCCGTGCCGGACCTCGCCAATGGCAACAACATCATCTACGGCGTCGACAGCGACAATGTGGTGACCTGCACCATGCGGAATATGATCACCGATTACTACCTTGCGGTGCTCTCCAGCGACGGCGAGTTGCTCTGCGATAACCGCACCAATGGCACAGACGCCAGCGACCGCCCCGTGCTAGAGGGGCTGTCGCTGGCAAAAATTCAGGAACACGAGGGAACGTTCTCGGTTTACAACGAGGAACGCACCAGCCAGTGGCGAGAGCGCGCGTTCCTCAAATCCGTAGACGAGGGCAACGCCCAGGTCACCATCCTGGCTGGGCTCAACCTCGATGCCACCAACAAACTGATCACCAACTATGCGGCGACCTTCCTGTTCTTCGCCCTGACAGTTGTGGTGCTCGGCGGCGCCCTGACCCGCTTGCTGGTCACATCAACCTTCCAGCCCCTCCGCGAGGTGGAAGAAACGGCCGCACGCTTTGCCGCTGGAGACTTCACGCAGCGACTCGGCGGCGCGACCCCCAACACCGAAGTCGGCAGGCTGAACAGTTCACTGAACACCATGCTCAGCCAGATCGACTCCGCATTCGGCGACCGGGCCCGCACCATCGACCAGATGCGCCGCTTCGTCGGCGACGCCAGCCACGAGCTACGCACGCCCCTTGTCTCCGTCCGCGGCTACGCCGAGCTCTACCGGATGGGTGCGCTGCCCGGGCCGGAAGAAGTCGGCCAAGCCATGCAGCGCATCGAGAAGGAAGCCATCCGGATGGGTGAACTCGTTCACGACCTGCTGGAATTGGCCCGCATCGACGAGGCCAAGCCGTTGAACCTCGCCCCGGTCGACCTCATCCCCCTCGCGCGGGACGCTGCCCTCGACGCCATGGCCTCCTCCCCCGGTCGCCAGGTGAGCGTTGTGGTCACCGAGCCCATCCGTGAAAGCTTCCAGTCGGCCAAGGAAACCCTCGAGTTTCCCGCTGACATGGCTAATGGCGCCCCTCAACAGCTGCTCGCAGCTACCACCCGCTCGGCGACGGCCGCCGCGACCGGTCGCGCCTTCGGCGGTGCAGCCCTGGCCCGCCTGCGACGCCGTCCCACCAAGAACACCGGTGAGATCGTAATCGAGCCGGCCGCCATGATTTTCCAGCCGGTGTCGGGTGAGGTTCGCGCGTTCGTGTCGGCCGAGGAAAACAAGATTCGTCAGGTCGTCACCAACCTGATGGGCAATGCCCAGCGTTTCACCCCGATCGAGAGCCCCATCGAGATCACCGTCACCGTCGACGAGGTCCAGGATGTGGCCATTCTCTCCGTTGTGGACCACGGAGAAGGCATTCCCCCGCAGATCCGCGAGAAGATCTTCCAGCGCTTCTGGCGCGCCGACAGTTCGCGTAACCGCGACACCGGCGGCAGTGGTCTCGGCCTGGCCATCGTTGCGTCCATCGTCGCGTCCCATCGTGGTTCGGTGGATGTTGTGGAAACACCCGGTGGCGGCGCCACGTTCCGTGTACGGCTTCCGCTCCTCCATGATGCCCCGGCACCCGTGGAATCCCCCAGCGCGCCCTGAGCCGGCGCTGAGCCGACCGCGGCCCACCTAGCGTGCTGGTATGACTCAATACCAGGTAGACAGTGACGCCGTCCTCAACGCAACGGGAGCCGTTCGCGCAACAATCGGCCGCCTCGAGGGCGAGGTGAGCAGCCTCAACGGCCAGCTCGCCAACCTCCAGGGTTCATGGACGGGGCAGGCCGCCAGCGCGTTCCAGTCCGTCTTTGGCGAGTGGCGCGCGACCGAGCAACACGTGCAGCAGAATCTTGCTGCCCTCGGCCATGCGCTGAACGCGGCGGCCCAGCAGTACTCCGAGATCGAATCCACCAACGCGCGTCTCTTCCAGCGCTGACCGTGCCGCAGGGCCGGACGCCCGCAGCAGCGACTTGATCTTCTATCAGACGCCCAATACACCGACGCAATAACACGGCCGAGATCGATAGTGGCGTGGCGGCAGCAGGCGGGTTAAACGCAGCAGAGGCGGTCCCCCTGAAGGGACCGCCTCTGTGTTGGCTACCGTTTCCGGTTAGCCGTGGTGCATGATGCCGGTGCTTCTAGACCGAGTGTCTTAGAAGTCCATTCCACCGCTGGGGTCGCCAGCCGGCTGCGGGTTGCGCTCCGGCTTCTCGGCGACAACAGCCTCGGTGGTCAGGAACAGGCCAGCGATCGACGCAGCGTTGAGCAGCGCGGAGCGGGTGACCTTTACCGGGTCGTTGATTCCGGCGGCCAGCATGTCGACGTACTCGCCGGTTGCAGCGTTCAGGCCCTGGCCAGAAGGCAGGTTACGAACCTTGTCGGCCACAACGCCGGGCTCGAGGCCTGCGTTGAGGGCGATCTGCTTGAGCGGTGCGTCTACGGCAACGCGAACGATGTTCGCGCCGGTTGCCTCGTCGCCCACAAGAGCCTTGATGGCGTCGGACTCGAAAGCGACCTTGCCGGCCTGGATGAGGGCTACGCCACCACCGGCGACGATGCCCTCTTCGACGGCAGCCTTCGCGTTGCGGACGGCGTCCTCGATGCGGTGCTTGCGCTCCTTGAGCTCAACCTCGGTTGCTGCTCCGGCCTTGATAACTGCAACGCCACCGGCCAGCTTGGCCAGGCGCTCCTGCAGCTTCTCGCGGTCGTAGTCGCTGTCGGTGTTCTCGATCTCGGCGCGGATCTGGCGAACGCGGCCGGCGATCTGCTCGTTGTCGCCAGCACCCTCGATGATGGTGGTCTCGTCCTTGGTGATAACGACCTTGCGGGCGCGCCCGAGGAGGTCGAGGGTAGCGATCTCGAGCTTGAGGCCAACCTCTTCGCTGATGACCTGAACACCGGTGAGGATGGCGATGTCCTGCAGCTGTGCCTTGCGGCGGTCACCGAAGCCGGGAGCCTTGACGGCAACCGACTTGAAGATGCCACGGATCTTGTTGACAACCAGGGTTGCCAGCGCTTCGCCGTCGACGTCCTCGGCGATGATAAGAAGCTGCTTGCCGTCCTGGATGACCTTGTCAACGATGGGCAGCAGGTCCTTGATGTTGGAGATCTTGCTGTTGGCGATCAGGATGTAGGGGTCTTCGAAGACCGTCTCCTGGCGCTCCGGGTCGGTGACGAAGTAAGGGTTGATGAAACCCTTGTCGAAACGCATACCCTCGGTGAGCTCGAGCTCGGTGCCGAAGGTGTTCGACTCCTCAACGGTGACAACACCTTCCTTGCCGACCTTGTCGATGGCCTCAGCGATAAGTGCGCCGATCTCGGGGTCCCCGGCGGAGATGGAGGCGGTGGCCGCGATCTCTTCCTTGGTCTCGATTTCCTTGGCACCGGCGACGAGCGCTGCGATGACCTCGGTTACGGCCTTTTCGATACCGCGCTTGAGGCTGATCGGGTCGGCGCCTGCTGCGTCGTTACGGAGTCCTTCGCGGACGAGGGCCTGGGCGAGGACGACCGAAGTGGTCGTTCCGTCTCCGGCGACGTCATCGGTCTTCTTGGCGACCTCTTTGACGAGCTCGGCACCGATCTTCTCGAAGGG
>JAODAO010000155.1 GCA_025463465.1 Glaciihabitans sp.
GTACCTCGAGAAGCGTCCGTACGCTCCCGGTGAGCACGGCCGCACCAAGCGCAAGCAGGACAGTGACTACGCTGTTCGTCTGCGCGAGAAGCAGCGCCTGCGTGCCCAGTACGGCATCCGCGAAGCACAGATGAAAATCGTCTTCCAGGAGGCCCGTCGCGGCGCTGGCCTGACCGGTGAAAACCTGGTCGAGCTGCTCGAAATGCGTCTGGACGCCCTTGTCGTTCGCGCGGGCATCGCCCGTACGACCGCCCAGGCTCGCCAGATGGTTGTTCACCGCCACATCCTGGTCGACGGACAGCGCGTTGACCGCCCGTCGTTCCGCGTCAAGCCCGGACAGCTCATCCACGTTCACCCGTCCAGCGAGTCCCTGGAGATCTTCCAGGTTTCCGCTGCTGGCGCACACGTTGATGTCCTGCCGAAGCTTCCCGCCTACCTCGAGGTCGAGATCGACAAGCTGCAGGCGCGCCTCGTGCGTCGCCCGAAGCGCGCAGAGGTCCCCGTGACCTGCGAAGTCCAGCTCGTCGTTGAGTACTACGCGGCCCGCTAGAACCTAGCTTCTCGCTCCACACCTAATGCGGGTCACCTTCGGGTGGCCCGCATTTTGGTTTGCCGCCACAAAGTAAGCTGGATGAGAACACCTCGCCCACACTCAAGGAGACGCGTCTTGAAGAACGTATTCTGGCTCATCGTCGGTATCGGCGTCGGCTTCGTTGTCGCCCATCTGGTGTCCAAAAACCCGTCGGGGAAAAAATTCTTCGACGAGATCGACGGAAAGTCGCGCGAGTTCGCTGCGGCAATCGTTGAGGGGTACAAAGGTCGCGAGGCGGAACTGCGCTCCGTTGTCATTGACACCGAGAACGCGATCGCCGACCTGGGTAAAAAACTTAAGTAGCTCCAATTTCACCGGGTCGCCGTTGCCGCCGGACCAGTTGCGAACACGCACGCTGGGGGCGGCGGATTGCCCGTTCGTTATGACGGTCATTCTGGCCGTTCCATCTCTTGCACAAACGGGACCTCATGCAAACCGCAGACATCCAGAACCGCTGGCTCAACTACTTCGGCGATCGGGGCCACACTATCGTCCCGTCTGCCTCCCTGGTCAGCGACGATCCGACCCTGCTGTTCACGGTCGCCGGTATGGTGCCGTTTGTCCCCTATCTCACCGGGCTGGTACCCGCCCCGTACCCCCGCGCCACGAGTGTGCAGAAGTGCATCCGCACCAACGACATCGAAGAGGTCGGTAAGACCCCGCGGCACGGCACGTTCTTCCAGATGAACGGCAACTTCTCCTTCGGCGACTACTTCAAGGAGCAGGCGATCGAGTACGCCTGGGAACTGCTGACCTCGTCGGAGAGTTCCGGAGGCCTGGCTTTTGACGAAAAGGACCTGTGGGTCACCGTCTATAAGGACGACGACGAGGCAATCAACTTCTGGAAGAAGACCGCCGGCCTGCCCGACGAGCGCATCCAGCGCCTCGACATGGACACCAACTACTGGTCAACGGGCCAGCCGGGCCCTGCTGGCCCATGTTCTGAAATCTTCTTCGACCGTGGACCCCAGTACGGGATCGATGGCGGACCAGCGACCGATGACGATCGCTACGTCGAAATCTGGAACCTCGTGTTTATGCAGTACCTCCGCGGCGAGGGAACCAAAAGTGACTTCCCGATCCTTGGCGACCTGCCAAAAAAGAACATCGACACCGGCATGGGACTCGAGCGGGTCGCGTTCCTCAAGCAGGGCGTCGAGAACATGTACGAGATCGACCAGGTACGCCCGGTTCTCGACCGCGCCGCAGAGCTCTCCGGCCGACGCTACGGCGCCGACCACACCGACGATGTACGGATGCGGGTGATCGCCGACCACGTTCGCTCCTCGTTGATGCTGATGTCCGACGGCGTTCGCCCCAGCAACGAGGGCCGTGGGTACATCCTACGAAGGCTGATGCGCAGGAGTATTCGCGCGATGCGCCTGCTCGGCGTTGAAGACCCGACGTTCGGCGAATTGTTCCCCGCCTCCCGCGACGCGATGAAGTCCGCCTACCCCGAGGTCGAAGCAGACTTCGACCGCATCTCCCGCCTCGCGATGGGGGAGGAAGAGACCTTCCTCCGCACGCTCGCCAGCGGAACCCAGATTATCGATCTCGCGGTAGCAACAACACAGAAATCCGGTGCGATTGAGCTACCGGGCGCGACAGCGTTCCAGCTGCACGATACCTTCGGTTTCCCCATCGACCTCACGTTGGAGATGGCGGAGGAAGCGGGACTCGCCGTTGATCGGGTGGCATTCGATTCCCTGATGGCCGAGCAGCGTGCAATGGCCAAGGCCGACGCGAAGGCCAAAAAGGTCTCACTCGCTGACCTGTCGGTCTATAGCGACTTCCGCGCGCTCGGCGAGACCGTATTCACCGGTTACGAACTGCTCAACACCGACAGCACCGTCCTTGGCCTCATCGTGGGCGGCATCTCCGTTGACCGAGCCGTTGTTGGTGACATCGCGGAGGTCATCCTCGCTGAGACCGCCCTCTACCCCGAGTCCGGCGGACAGGAGGCAGATGCGGGCAGCATCGTTGGCAAAGGCTTCGACCTCGAGGTGCTCGACGTGCAGCGCCCCATCAAGGGGCTTGTCAGCCATCGGGTGCAGGTGAGGTCCGGCGAGGTCGGTGTCGGTGACGCCGCGACGAGCGTTGTCGACCCCGTGTACCGCCACGCGGCGGCTCAGGCCCACTCGGCCACCCACCTCATCCACGCAGCGCTCCGACAGACCCTCGGCTCCGATGCTCACCAGGCCGGCTCGTACAACAAGGCCGGCTACATGCGACTTGACTTTAACTGGAACCAGCCATTGTCACCGGCCACCCGCAGCGAGATCGAGAACATCGCCAACAACGCGATCCTAGAAAACCTCGAGGTGACCACCCGTATCCTTCCGCTGGCCGAGGCCAAGTCGCTCGGCGCGATGGCACTGTTCGGTGAGAAGTACGGCGAGACGGTCCGCGTTGTCGAGATCGGGGGACCCTGGTCCCTCGAATTGTGTGCAGGCACCCACGTGGCACGCTCGGCCGAGGTCGGCCTGATCAACATGGTCGGCGAATCCTCTATCGGGTCCACCAGCCGGCGCATCGAGTCGCTCGTTGGCCTGAACGCCTTCAACGACCTTGCGACGGAACGCGCCATCGTCTCCCAGCTCACGTCGTCGTTGAAAACGCCGCGCGAGCAGCTGCCCGACCGCATCGCCGACCTCGTCAGCAACCTCAAAGCCGCGGAAAAGCGCATTGCCCAGTTTGAAGCAGCCGAGCTCGCCGGGCGCGTACCGGCGCTCGTCTCCGGTGCCACCCTGGTCGGCGCTATTCGGGTTGTTATCGAATCCGCTGGCAGGCTCAAGTCGACGGATGAGTTGCGCGCACTGGCGACGAACGTTCGTGAGCGCCTCGGCTCCGACGCCGCGGTAGTGGCCCTCGCCGCCGATGTCGCTGGCAAGCCCGCCGTGATCGTTGCGACCAACGACGCAGCACGCGCGACCGGCGCTCGCGCTGGCGCGCTGGCAAAGATCGCTGCGGGAATCCTCGGTGGTGGTGGCGGCGGCAAGGACGATCTCGCCCAGGGCGGTGGAACGGACGTTTCCGCGATTCCCGCTGCCCTCGACGCGATCCGTTCGAGCATCGCGAAGTAACGGTGCGATCAGGAGTGCGCGTTGGTGTCGATGTGGGCAAAGCCCGCATCGGCATAGCCCGCACTGATTTTCACGGCATGCTCGCGACACCGGTGGAAACGGTGGCTCGTGGAGCAGGGGATATTGCGCGGATTCTCGCAATTGTTTCGGAGCTGGAAGCCGCAGAGATTGTGGTGGGCCTGCCATTGTCCCTTGCGGGAACCCACACACCCTCGACCGATGACGCGTCGCAGTTCGCCCATACGCTGGCAAACTCAACGACGGTTCCCGTAAGGATGGTCGATGAGCGCCTGTCCACCGTGTCAGCTCAGGCGGCGCTTCGGGCATCCGGAAGAACCACCAAAAACTCACGTTCCGTGATTGATCAGGTTGCCGCCGTTATAATTGTTCAGCATGCTCTCGACTTCGAGCGCGCCGCGGGCAGACCGCCGGGCGTTGTCGTTGACCCGGACGAAGGACTCTAAATCGTGGCAGACGATCCAACGCGGGATGAATTCCCGGCCACCCCGCCAACCGGCGCGCCTTTCGTGCCGTACCAAGCGCCTACGCGGCGGCAATTGCGCGAGAGCGAAGCTCGGGCAAAGGCGAGAGAGGCCGGGTCGGACGATCCGGTGCCGCTCGTCGAGCCACCCCTGCACGAGGCCCGTCCGTTCCCTCTCGACGCGGACGGAACGTTGAATCCTGCCCTCAACCGGCCCTCAGCGCCCAGCCAGCACGAATCCACCTCGCCTGCCGTGGCGGCATCCACCGTTGCTACTGCGCCGCGTGTGAATGGGGTGCCCATTCACACCACAACGGTGGAAGAACTCTTCGCCGTTGATCCCGAGACGCCCTGGCCACTGTCCGCTGAACCCGCACGAAAAAAGCCGAAGAAGCATCGCTTCGTCTGGCTGTGGGTTTTGCTTGGCCTCCTGCTCGTCGCGGCTGGTGGAGCTGCGGCCGTGTGGGTGAACTTCGAAGATCAGGTGCGGGAGGTCTTCGGCTGGGAGCTGCAGAACGACTACGTTGGCAGCGGAAATGGCGAGCCCATCACGGTGACCGTGGTTTCCGGCCAGTTTGGTTCCGACATCGCTACCACGCTTTACGAGGCCGGCGTCACAATGTCATACGACGCGTTCTATGACCTTCTGGTGGCGCAGCCGACCCAGCCTTCATTTATGCCGGGAACGTACCAGCTTCAGGGCGAAATGAGCGCTCAGTCGGCGCTCGACGTGCTGGTCGACCCGACTAACATCGTGACCTCTAGCTTCGTCGTTCCCGAAGGAACGATCCTGCCAGCACTGTTGCAGCGGGTGTCCGACGGCACAGGAATTCCGCTGGCCGACCTCCAGGCAGTTGCGGCGGACTACACCTCGCTCGGG
>JAODAO010000166.1 GCA_025463465.1 Glaciihabitans sp.
AACGGAAGCGGAACAAAGGCCGCAGACGGATCGTCCGTTATCAACTGGACCGGTTCGTTCTCCGTCGTCTTCTACGGTGGCCTCACCTACTGGACCGTCACCGACCCGACCCTGACCATCGACGCCAACGGCGACGGCCAGCTCACCGGAACCGCCAGCGGCTACGGCACCAGCATGGAAGACATGACCCAGTGGGTGAAGATCGCCCCCCAGGAGATCGTCCTCGCCGACATCGACGGTGCCACCGTCACCGACACCGGTTTCACCGCGACCCCCGACTACCTCAGCGTCTCGGTGACTACCTCGTCCACGGCGCAGTCGACGACCGGCACGTCGTGGGGTTCCTTCCCGCAGAGCTTCGTTGACTTCCAGCAGCTCACCGGCCAGTCCAGCTACTGGTACAGCTCCGGTGGGTCCCGCGACGCCGCCAAGCCCACCAGCCCGCTGACCGTCAGCTACGTCACCACCGCTGCCGAGGTCGAAGAACCCACCACACCGCCGGCCGATGACGAGCAGACCATCGAGGTCACCGTCCCGACCAAGGACACCACCCCCACCACCCCGAGCGGAAGCTTCGGCTGGAGCTTCGAGGACGCGGCCGCCGTCAGCCTCGGCACCGCAACCCAGACCGGCAGCTCTTTCACCGCCGCTGGCACGCTGAACACCATCGAGGTCACCGACAACCGCGCTGGCGGAACCGCCCCGTACAGCTGGAGCATTTCCGGCCAGGTCGGCGATTTCAGCTCGGCAGCGAACAGCTTCGGCGCCGAGTACCTCGGCTGGACCCCGACCGTCAGCAACGCGGGAACCGGCGTCTCCGCCGGCGCAGCCGTCACGTCGCTGGTCTCCGGCGGAGCTGGCCTCGCCGAGTCGGCGTCGCTCGCCAAGTCGACGACTGCCGCAAACGCGACGATCAACACTGAGCTGTCGCTTGTTATCCCCAACAGCACCACCGCAGGCGATTACACGGCCACCCTCACGGTGACCGCGCTCAGCTAGCAGCCCTCACCACACAACACGGCGGTGCCGGGCGGGAGACGCCCGGCGCCGTTGTGTGCTTTCCCACCGGACCACCCGCCCCTCGCCACCAGCGATCCACCCGGAAAACTTGCCATGCCACGCTTCCTCGCCGCCCTGCCCGTCGCCGCCATTGTTCTCGCCCTCCTGGTGCCTGCCCTGCCCGCCCAGGCCGTCGACGGCCCCAGCTGGAGCGTCGCCCCCGCCGACACCGCCGTTGGCACGGCACGGCCCAACTTCGACTACGCGGTCGATGCCGGCCAGGTGGTGGAGGACGCGTTCCTCGTGCGCAACGACGGCGCGACGACGCTGACCCTTAACGTGTATGCGGCCGACGCGTTCACCACCCGCGAGGGCAACATCGACCTGCTCGCGGCCGGCGAGGTATCGGTGGATGCCGGAACCTGGGTCTCCCTGCCCGTCAGCATGCTCACCCTGGCGGCCGGCGAGAGTTCAATAATCCCCTTCACCCTGGCCGTCCCCACCGACGCGCAGCCCGGGGACCACTCGGCCGGCATCGTCGCCTCCCTCACCTCCAACGACCCAGCCGCCGAAGTGCAGGTCGACCGCCGCCTGGGCAGCCGGATGTATATCCGGGTCGGGGGTGAGCTCTCCCCCGCCGTGGAGGCGACTGGTCTCACCGTCGAATTCTCCGGGATGTGGAACCCTTGGGCCGTCGGCTCCCTCGACGTCAGCTACCAGCTCGCCAACACCGGCGACACCCGCATCACCGCGCTGTCCTCCCTCAGCGCCGCCGGCCCGCTCGGCGCTGCCGCGACCACCACGGGCGAGGTGCAACTGCCCGAAGTGCTTCCCGGCTCGGCGGTCGAGGTGCGCCACCAGCTGTCCGGCGTGGGAGCGCTGCTCTGGCTTGCGGGGGCGGTGAGCATCGCCCCCTCCAGCGTGGGAATCGGGGCCGCCCAGCTCGACGCCATCGAACTCGACTACGGCGTTGCCGCCATCCCCGCGACGGTATTGCTTGTCCTGCTGGTGCTAGCCATCCTTGTGGTCCTGATCATCCTCGTTCTCCGCGCCCGCCGCCGGGCAACGGCCACCGTCGCGGTCGCCGTCGCGGTCGCGGTCGCCCCGTCATCCCCCAGCAACTGAACCGTCGTCAACGACGTCGCCAGCGGCACGACGCTGTTTCTGGGCGGCGGTGGCGCTTCTGGCAACGCTGCATTACCTCAGCGGCCTCTGGCACTGGGCGCGCGAAGACTAGGCAGAACGCCGGTAATCGACCGGCAGGGGGATGCTGCGCTGCCAGCCCCTCGCCAGCTCCGCTACATCTTCGGCTTGCTCCACGGGAACACGAGGTTGCCGGTGAGTTGCAGCCAGAGCAGCGCACTGACCAGGAGGGCGAGGATCGCTCCGCCGACGGGGAGGGCCAGCGAACCGAACGCCTCACGCACGGCCTCCGGGATCAGCCCGGCGCCGTCGTCGCGCATCAGCGATATAGAGGAGCCACCGACAAACGCTGCTGCGGCGGCGGCCAGCGGAGACGGTGCCGTGACGGCGGCGGCCGAGGAGGCCGGGGCGGCAGCGCTGTCCGCGGGTCGCACGGTGAGCGGGTTCACCGGCGTGGAGGAGTCGATGCCGCCGTCGGTGATTGGCACGATCGCCGGTGCCTCCGCGTCGTAGTTGATGGTCAGGATCTCGGTCGGCTTCGCCGCATCCCGCTGCCCGTTGGTGGACAGCCAGTAGCCGAGCAGTCCGGTCTGGCGCTGGAAGTCGAGGAAGCTGGCGGGGAACGCGCCCCAGTACGTCGCGTTCTCGGCGGTCTGGGCGACCTGCTCCGAGGCGGTGGCGTCGACACCGAGGTATTCGGGAATGATCGCGAAGCCTCCCTCAGCGTCGATGGAGACGCCGCGCAGTTCCGCGAGCACCACCTCACGACCGGGCAGCTCGACCCATTTGGTCATGTCGTCCATGCTGGTGCCGTACCCGCTGAGGGTCGCGACGACCTGCCCGTTGCCGTCGGAGTCGAGGACCAGTTGCGGGTCGCTGCCACTCCAGTAGGCCATCCCGCCGTAGAAGGCGACGGTGAACGATCCCTCCCAGTCGAGGCGGATGCCGCCGTCCTCCGTTTTCCCACCGGAGCCACCGTCGATGACCACCTGGGACTGCGACCACGACGCCAGCGAGTTCACGTTGAGGGCTGCACCGGCGGAATCCTGGCACTTGGTGTCGAAGGATGCCGGTTCCCAGCCGCCGTTCGCGGTCGCCTTGACGATGCTCACGTTGCCGTCGCCAGCGGAGTACAGGTTGTCGCTTTCCGCCCACACGTGGGCGCTGCCGGAGTCCCCGGCGAGACCCGCGCTCAAAAAGTTGCAGCCGCCCGCATAGGCGCCTGCGCTGCTCTCTTTGTTGAGGCTCCAGCGCAGCTCGGCGTTGGTGATCGAGCCGTCATCGGCCGGGGCATGGGTGGCTTCCGGCACGGACACCCCAATGTCGATGCTGTCGGCCGCTGCCGTCGATACTGCGGCGGGGGCACCGGCGAGCAGGGCGGCGATCGCGCAGGATAGTGCGACCGCGAGGGTGTTGCGGCGCTTCATCGGTTGTCCTTTGTGGCGCCGGCGAGGGCTAGCGGCTCCGTTGGACCCTCGACGCTCGTGCCGGGGGTGGCCGGTGCGGCAGTGACCGACGCGGCAGTGGCCCGTGCATCGACCGGTGCCGTGGCCAAAGGTGCGGTCGCATTGTCGACCGGCGGTGCGCCGGTTGTGGTGGATGCCTGGGCGGTGGATGCCTGGGTGCTGTTGGATGCCTGGGCGGTCGATGCCTGGGTGCTGCTGGATGCCTGGGCGGTGGTATCTGCCCGGGTGGCTTGGTCGCGGCGTTCTCGGCGTCGGCGGCTGGCTCGCACCAGCGTGGTGATAAGACTGGTCACCAACAGCGCCACGGCGATGAGGATGGCGATGCCGAGGGCCAGATATGGCCACACCGGTGGCGCCTGCTCGGCTGCGGCGGGGAGGGTTGCCCCGCTCGCGGTGACGCTGACATTGGTCTCGGCGACGGACGCGGAGGCCGCGCCGTTCAGAACGAGCAGGTGGGTTCCCGCGCGTAGGTCGGAGGGTAGCTGGAGCACCCCGGCGACCTCGCCGGATGGGCCTGCCGTCAGCGGGCCGACGGCGGCAACACCGTCGTCGAGGGTGGCAACGACCTGCTCCCCGGCGGCGAAACCCTGGCCGGTGAAGCTGAGCACGTTCCCGGCGACGGCCGACGCGGTGGTGTAGCCGACACGGGTCGCGCCGGCGGCGGCCGGGGATGCCGCTGCGGTGTCCGGTGTGGTCGTGGCGGGCGTTCCTGCGGCTGCGTCACCGGTTCCGGTCACGGGGGCAACCGGGGCAGCCGCGGCCGCCGGGGTGACGAAGTTGATGGG
>JAODAO010000268.1 GCA_025463465.1 Glaciihabitans sp.
CCTCGAGATCTACGCGCCTCTCGCGCACCGGCTCGGGATCCAGGCCATCAAGTGGGAACTGGAAGACCTCTCCTTCGCCGTGCTCTACCCCAAGCTGTACGCCGAGATCGAGAGCCTGGTCAAGCAGCGGACGCCGCAACGCGAAGAACTCGTCCACCAGGTGATCGACTCGGTCAACGACGACCTCAAGAGCGCGAAGATCCGCGGCAAGGTCGCCGGCCGGCCCAAGCAGTACTACTCGATCTACCAGAAGATGATTCTGCGCGGTCGCGACTTCGACGAGATCTACGACCTCGTGGGCATTCGTGTGTTGGTGAACTCGGTGCGCGACTGCTACGCGGTTCTTGGGTCTATTCACGCGCGCTGGAACCCGATCCCCGGGCGCTTCAAGGACTACATCGCCACGCCAAAGTTCAACCTGTACCAGTCGTTGCACACCACGGTGATCGGGCCGCAGGGCCGCCCCGTGGAGATCCAGATTCGCACCCCGGAAATGCACCAGCGCGCCGAGTTCGGTGTTGCCGCGCACTGGAAGTACAAGCAGCGGATGAACAGCGGCAAGGGCGCCGATGCGGTCACACAGAATGATTCGGATATGGCGTGGCTTGCGCACATTTCCGACTGGCAGGCGGAAACGAGCGATCCGGGAGAATTCCTGGAGTCGCTCCGATTCGAGATCGGTGCCAAAGAGGTTTACGTCTTCACTCCGCAGGGCAAAGTCATTGGGCTACCCGCCGGTGCGACGCCCGTTGACTTTGCCTACGCCGTACACACGGAAGTGGGCCATCGCACCATGGGTGCGAAAGTCAACGGTCGTCTGGTCCCGCTCGAAAGTGAATTGACCAGCGGCGACTCCGTCGAGGTGTTCACCTCGAAGAATCCGGATTCAGGCCCAAGCCAGGACTGGCTGAACTTTGTAAAGAGCCCCCGGGCGCGAAACAAGATCAAGCAATGGTTCACCAAGGAACGCCGCGAAGAGGCCATCGAGCAGGGAAAAGATTCCATAGCCCGCGCCATGCGGAAGCAGAACCTTCCTCTGCAGAAGCTCATGAGTCAGGATTCCTTCTCCGAGGTCGCTGCGCAGATGCGCTACGAGGACGTCTCAGCGCTGTATGCCGCCGTCGGTGAAGGTCATGTCTCCACCCAGTCGGTTATAGAAAAGGTAGTCGCGTCGCTGCAGTCCGCTGCGGAGGCGGAGGACGCCGACATTCCCTTCACCCCGAAGGGACAGAGCCGTCAGCTCCGTCACAGTGACTCAGGCGTGCTGGTGCGCGGGGCTCCCGACATCCTGGTGAAGCTTGCGAAGTGCTGCACGCCTGTCCCCGGCGACCAGATCGTGGGCTTCGTCACACGTGGCGCTGGTGTTTCTGTCCACCGCGCGGACTGCCACAACGTCCAGTCGCTTCTGAAGGAACCTGAGCGGATGATCGAGGTGGAGTGGGCCCCCTCATCGAAGAGCATCTTCCTGGTGCAGATCCAGGTCGAAGCCCTTGATCGTTCTGGCTTGCTCTCCGACGTCACGAGGGTGCTGAGCGAGCATCACGTCAACATCCTTTCGGCGAGCGTTTCGACTTCGAGTGAGCGTCTTGCCCTTAGCCGGTTTGTGTTTGAGATGGGTGATACCACCCACATGGACCGCGTGTTGAATGCTGTGCGCAGGATCGATGCGGTTTACGACGTTTATCGCGTCAGTTCGTAGTCCATTCCGCCGGGGTGTGTGCTCCTGAGAATGTCGCGCACACCCTAATGGAAGGACCCTGCTGGGAGTGCGGCAACCGCCGCGGATGCTCTCACAAGTCGCTCCAGAGCGACGAGCTTGTTTGGTAGGTTTTTTCGTTTGTTGAGTTCGGCCGCGCACTGTCTTGTGGCAAACCCGCCCATACGCATCAGGCGGGCGATGATTTCAATATGCGACTCGTCGAAGTCGTCCCTGCTGCGGGCGATGTCCAGTGCGGTACGCAGGGGAGTGGTGACCCGCAGCCCGCTGAAGTCTGTGGTGTCGGCGGTGGTGATGACCACTTCGCGGATGTCGAGTCTTTCGACGTCCAGCGGACGGGTTCTCGCCCCGGCGTCTGCACATAACTCATAGCGGGGTGGGAAAGAGAACAGTGCTCCCCACACCCAGCCGGCGGTGAGTCGTTCCACGATGAGATTTGGTGGCAGTACTGCCTGCAGGGCGGCTGCCCGCTGTTGTGGACTTGGGATCACGTCGATTGGGCTGACACAGTCGCCGACGCGATAGACCTCGCCATTGAGGACGAGGGCTGACATTTCGGTGATCGAAAAATCGGTGGGGGTGAGGACGTCGGGTAGTCGATAGCTCATGTATCAAGGCTGCGAGATGAGGTGGGTCCGCGCTGGGGATCCACGGCAATCTGTGGAGGGAATTCGGTGCGTACCTGTTGGGGGGACTAGAGCGCAAGACGCCGATCTACGCGGTCCAGAACGGGCAGCCTGCTGTGGCAGCCGTGCCATGTACACCAGCGTTGGAGGAGTGAGTCAGTGTCCGCGCTGGAAGCCGAACAGCGCGGGAATGTCGGAGCGAAGAGGGATCTGTTCGAGCCGGATTTCGATCACGTGGCCGATCACGGAGAGATACATGACTTGGCTACCGTCAAGGCTTTCCATGCTGACGCTTGCTCCATCCAGCAGGGTGGCGGTGATGGGACCGGAGTCCGTCCAGTACACCGCGCGGCGAAGTCGGGAGAAGTGGCGGAGCCCGACGACGGCGTCGTTTCCATAGAAGTCGACCAGCCGGCGGTTTGCGTACGTGGGGATATCGGAACCCTGTGTGCTACCACCGCGATGCAACTCGCCGGAGAGCATTGCGGCAGTCTCCCAGGCGAACGCGGTCGGCCCGGAGATCACTAACGTTCCGATGGCGCTCTGGCGGACGTCCAGGCGCACGACAGGCGAATCGACACTGAGGATCACCTTGCCAACGGCGGCCGGTTTCGGGGGAATCAACTCGGGCGCAGGCGCGCCACTCGAGCGAGACGACAGGTCGAGGAAGTTTGTTGCCGGACGCGGGGCTACTGCTGGCGGAGTCTCGCCAGGGTGGAGTCGTCGACGAAGGAACGTGATGTCCGGACGCGGTGATACGAGGTCCATTCTTAGAGGTTCACACCAAACGCATCGGCTACGCCGACCAGCCCGGTGGTGTAGCCCTGTCCAACAGCGCGGAACTTCCAGGATCCCTTGTATCGATAGATCTCGCCAAAGATCATCGCTGTCACGCTCGACTCGGCCTGGTGCAGGTCATACCGCACGATGTCGTTATTTTCTCGGTCGGCTACCCGGATGTAGGCGTTACGAACCGATGCGAAGTTGCCGGGCTTTCGGATATCCGGGTCCACGTAAACAACGAATACGATTTTGTCGACTTCGGCGGGTACAAGTGCGAGGTCCACCTCGATTTGGTCGATGTCACCGCCGGTGACGTACTGGACCGATCCATCCGGCGTGCTCAGTTGGTTGAAGAAGACGAGCGAGGACGATGACAGGGCCTGGCCCGCGTGGTCACACAGGATCGCTGAGGGCACCAGTTCACTCTGGGGCGAGTTGGACTTGATGACTTCCCAGCCGAAGCCGACCACCAGGTCGGTGAGGAGGGGGTTGGCAGCATTCAGCGCGGTGTTGCCACCGGACTCGAGGCGGACGACCGAATTCATCGCCATGAGTGAATTCCTTTCACTGGAGCCGCGTTCCCGTTATTCGCGAAACTTGTTCTGGATGAAAATTGCATGTGTCTCAAGCGCTGAGACGGAATCGCTGTAGACCGACAGGCTCAGTTTGCGGGCGCTTCGCTCCAGCGCGGTGAACTGTTCCTGCAGGAGCAGGTCCGCTTTTCCCCCGTCGACTGCTTCCGCGGCGGGTAGCTGGAGGAAAAGCCGAAGGGGAGTTGGCACGTAATCAGTGATGAGGGATTCGATGGCGATCTCAGTTTCGATGACCACAGGGTGGGTGGCCACATGATTTATCAGCGGCCGCACAACATCATCTATGGATCGAAGCTGCGAGTAGACCTGCGTCGACACACGGCTGCCCGCGCCCCGGGCGGCTCCAGCCAATTCGTCTAACGCCATCGTCGCCCGTTCTGCGAATGACTGTGCCGGAGCGGCCACGACTGGCGTGGCGACGCGCCGTGGTTCGTCGCGTGCGAAAAGCGCCTCCAACCACGACACGGTCTTTCCTTCCACTCACCGGCAGCGCCAGCAACCTCACCAGCCCGGTGACGTCCTCACCGGGTACCGCATTAGATCTACGAACCGAGGCTGGATTGCGTCGACGAATTTCCCTCGAGCGCACGCACACGTTCGATCTGAGGCTTTGTGCGTTCTAGCTGGACAGTCAGAGCACCAATGCTCGATTCCATCGTCGCATTCGCTTTCTGCTTATACGAGTCGATCTCATCCAATGTTGCCACAATGCTGTCGAATGATTTAGTCAGCACGTCGACCGAAATGGCCGACGACGACGCCTGTTCGTGGATGCGACCGGTCTGTTGGCGCATCATCTCTGCGGTTGCGAGGATCGCTTTTTCCGTGGTGTCTTTCACCGCGTCCAGCTGGTCGAGGACCAGCTTCTGGGTGTCGAGAGCCTGCGCGACAATAATGGCGGTTCGCAGTGCGTGAACGGTGGTGGTGCGCGCTCGGTCGACACCTTTGATCAGTTCGACATTGTTCTTTCGGACCATCTCCATCGCCATGTATCCCTGGATCGACACAGCGAGCTGGGTGAGCAGATCCTGGTGACGCTGGCGCACGGCGAACAGCATGTCGGTCTCCAGAGTGGTTGCCGCCTGCACGTTGCCCGCCTGCTTCAGTGCGGCGATCTGTGAAACGAGTTCGCGATCGATGCTCTGGGCCAGGATGATGTACTCATTCAGCTGACCCATCACTTCCCACTGCTTCTGCTTCTCCTGCTGGAGGGAAGCGTTGTCCTTGGAAAGCTCGTCCTGGCCGGCGATCAGGGATTTGACGATGGCGTCGAGCTGCCCCTGCGCTGATTCGTACTTCTGGAAGTAGCGACGAATCTTCTTGCCACCTGGAATGAAACCGAGGAACTTCTGGGTCCCGGTGAGGTCAGCGGCGTTTGGCGTGAGATCGGCAACGGTATTACGTAGCTCGGACAGGGTGGAGACAACCTTTGTCGTTGTGTCCGCGCCGCCACGTTTGGAGCCTGATACGGAGGACAGCGATCGCTCCAGGAGGCGGTTCGTCCCGGCACCTGACTCGCTCACTTCCGCTTGGCCGAGCGACTGGATGTCGTTCAGTTTGGACGCAAACTCCGGAGAGTTGGGGTTGAAGGTAGCAAGGTCGGTGACGAATCCCTTTGCCTGGTCGCCAATGACCAGACGCCTACCGTCATCAACGGGCTTCAACATCGTCTGGGCCTCGGTCGGCTTGACCTCCTCCACCGGCTCGGGAACGTGCAGGGTGAGCTCGGCGCCGGGTTCTTCGTCGGGGGATAGCAGCAATGCCATGGTCAAACTTCCTTCGTAATGCGGGGTGGGGGTGCGGGGCCGCGCGCCCGCTGGGTTGTTGGCGCGCGGCCCCAGGCCTCAGAGGTTAGAGGTCAACGCCGAAGTCGCGGGCGATGCCGGCGAGACCGTCGACAAATCCCTGGCCGACCGCCTTGAACTTCCATTCACCGTTGTGGCGGTAAACCTCGGCGAAAATCACCGAGTTCTCGCTGGCGACTTCCTCTCCGAGCTCGAAGTTCGCGATCTCGGTCTGGGTCTGGTCATTCAGGACGCGGACGTAAGAGTTCCGGACCTGGCCGAAGTTCTGGCCGCGGGCAGCAGCCTCGTGGATGGAGACGACAATGACAACGCGGGAGATGTCAGCGGGCACCAGCGTGAGGTCGATGAGGATCTGCTCGTCGTCGCCGTCGCCCTCACCCGTTTTGTTGTCACCCTCGTGGGTGACCGAGCCAGCAGCATCGACAGGCTGGTTGTAGAAAATGAAGTCGGCGTCGGAGCGAACCTTTCCGTCCGGTCCGACGAGGATGGCAGATGCATCCAGGTCAAACGGGTCGCCGTTGGTGGTGCGAGCGTCCCAGCCAAGTCCAACACGGGCTTTGACGAGCCCGGGGTCAGCCTTGCTCAGGGAGAGGTTTCCGCCTTTTGCGAGTGTAAGAGCCATAATGCTTGTTCCTTCGTTGGGTCGAGTTGTTCGGCGCTGCCTGTCCGACAGCGGTCGGGATGTGGTGCGGTGGTCGTTATGCGACGGCCTGAGCGTCGCTGACCAGGTCCTTGGCCGTTTTGCCGTTGGCCGGGTTGCCGAGAGCGGTGATGGACCAGCCGGAGCCGGAGCGAGCCAGCTTGGCGATAACGGAACCAGTTTTGGTTCCCGTGTCGGAGAGGTCGTAGCGGACGACCTCGGTGGTGCGTCCACCGGAGATGTCGACCACGCGGGCGAAGACGTTGGCGACCTTGTCGAACGTCTGGCCCTGGTAGCTGGTGACGACCAGGACGATGGTCTGGACCTGTGGGTGAACGCGGGTGAGGTCGACCTGGATTTTCTCGTCATCGCCATCTCCGTCGCCGGTGAGGTTGTCGCCGCTGTGCTGGATCGACCCGTCCGCTGACTTGAGGTTTCCGAACCACACCGAGTCGATGACGTTCTTGCTGGCGTCGAGAAGGATCGCCGAAGCGTCGAGGTCGATGCTGCCACCTCCGCGCGAGAAGAATCCGCCCTTTTTAGCCGCTGCGTCCCAGCCGAGTCCGAGGGAAACTTCGGTCAGCGCGCCGCCGTCGGACTTCTGGAGGGACAGTGTCTGATTTTTTACGAGGCTGATTGCCATTGTGTTCCTTTGTTGTGTAACTGTGTCAGCGCCGGGGAGGGACGCCGGTGGTAACGCGGGTCAGTTGACGCCCACGGTCGAATCCGAAGACTTCTCCGTGAGCGCGGCGACTCGCTTGTTGCGGACGACGGACGACGCGAAAGCCGCGCCGATAAGGACTACGCCGATCAATCCAGTGACGAGCTCCGGAACCGGTGTGCCGATGCTGACGATGAGGATGGAGGCGAGCGCACCAATCGCCCAGTGGGCACCGTGGTCGAGATAGATGTAGTCGTTGAGGGTTCCCTGGCGAACCAGGTAGATCGTGATCGATCGGACGAACAGCGACCCGATGAGGCCAAGTCCCAGGGCAATGATGATTGGGTCTGCGGTGATAGCGAAGGCGCCGATGACTCCATCGAAGGAGAACGAAGCATCGAGGACCTCGAGATAGAGGAAAGAGAAGAAGGCGGCTCGCCCTGTTAATACGACGAGGGCGTTCGGTCCACTCTTTTTCGAAGGGTTGTTGGAATTGATGTCTTCGGAAGAGCCGTGAATCCCTGGCACCTCGCCGGTCTCTGCGCTGCCCTCAAAGAGAGAACCGAGTCCGTTGACGAGCACGTACGTAATGATTCCGAGCACTCCTGCAATGAGGACAACAACGGGATCGTCTGCGATGGATGCTCCAAGCAGGAGGGCACCGAGGGCTACGACGAAGGAAAGTGAGTCGAGTTGTCCCACCTTTGCCAGTGGCTTCTCGAGCCACGTGAGCCACTTGATGTCCCTGTCCTCAAAAATAAAGTCGAGGAACAGCATGAGGAGGAACATCCCTCCAAAGGCTGCGATCTGCGGATGTGCATCGTGAAGGTAGTGCCCGTACGTCCCGACCTGTTCGGGGTCCCCTTTCTCCAGCGCCAGGGTGATGACGTCGCTGAAGGACAGTCCGGTTGTGATGGACACCAGAAGCAGCGGCATTAGCAGGCGCATTCCGACCACCGCGATGAGAATGCCCACGGTCAAGAAGATCTGTTGCCAGAAGTGCGACATCTTTTCGAGGATCCGCGCGTTGACAACGGCGTTGTCGAAGGAGAGAGACACCTCCATCAGGCCCAAAATGACGCACAGGAACAGTGCCGCCCAGCCGCCGTAGAAGTATGCGATAACCAAGGCCAGGAGGGAAACAAGCAACGAGTACTTGAATACGCCGACAAAAGTTTTCATGGTGGTTGCGTCCTGAGAAGGTCGTGGAAGTTGGAGCTGGTGCCCCTACCTACGCGCAGCCGAAGCTGTAGCGCTCAGGTGCTGGCAGCCTATCGCAGCACCATCCATAAACTATGGGAGATTCATTCAGGTAACTCATATATACGGCGATTGTGAAGCAAATTGTCATAGAAGACACGCCGGTCCCGACACGACAAAACGCCCGGTGAATCGCGCACGCCACTTTTGGCGTAATGCGACCCAGCCGGGCGTCTTAGTCGATTCGATGATTATGAGCCGAGCGCGTCCAGCCAAATCTTTCGAGCGTTGAGCGCCTCTTCGGCTTCGGCGACCTTCTTAGCATTGCCTTTGGCTTTAGCCTCATCGAGCTCGCGCTCCAGGCGGGCGATAGCGTCATGAAGCTGGCTGGCCAGACCCTGGCTGCGCGCCTGCTTTTCAGGGTTGCTGCGCTGCCAGTGATCCTCGTCCAATTTGCGCACGGCGGTCTCGACTTTGCGCAGCCGGTCCTCGATCGGCTTCACCTTGTCTCGCGGGACTTTGCCAATGGCGTCCCAGCGTCGCTGGATCGACAGCAGAGCGTCCTTGGCTTTCACCCTGTCAGTCTGCTCGAGCAGGGGCTCGGCTTCGGTGAGGAGCTCAAGCTTCAACTTGAGGTTGGCTTCAAACTCGACATTGTCGATGGCGTCGATCTCAGACTTGGCCGAGTACAGCGCGTCTCCGGCAGTCTTAAATTTCGCCCACAGCGCGTCGTCGATCTTCTTCCCGGCGCGACCAGCGAGCTTCCACTCATCGAGGAGGGTGCGGTAGGCGGGAATTCCATCGACACCCTTGGGCACCAGGGCCTCGGCCTTTGCGACCAGGTCCTGTTTGCGGGTGCGTGCGTCCTTGTGCGTACTGTCCAGCTCAGCGAAGAACGCCTTGCGGTGCTGGTCGATGATGCTGCGAGCGGCACGGAATCGCTTCCACAGCTCATTGCTCTCGTTCTTGGGCAGGCGTGGGCCGTCCTGCTGGTGCTTCTGCCAACGGACAAAGATGTCATCGAGGGTGGCAGTCACCTGCTTCCACTGTGCCTTCGCCGGGTCGGCAGCTGCCAAGGTCTCGGCCTCGACCACAAGAGCTTCGCGCTCGGCCAGGGCGGCACCGACTGCGGCCTTGGCCTCTTCGCTCTGCTTCTCGTTCAATTCGCTGACGGCGCCACCAAGTGCCTCAAGGCGTGCTTGGAGGGCGGCCAGGTTACCGACGGCATTTGCGCCGGCGACGCTCGCAGTGAGCGTCGACACCGTTTTGGCTATGTCGTTGGCGGGAGCACCGCGCTTGGCGCGTTGTTCGAGGAGCGTCACCTGTCCGGCAAGTTCTACGAACTTGCGTTCAAAGTACGCGAGCGCTTCTTCGGCCGTGCCGTCGGGGTACTGTCCGACAACGCGTTCGCCGGATGCTTCGCGCACGTACACGGTGCCCGTCTCGTCGACGCGCCCCCACGGAGCCTGATCGTTCGATTCCACGTTGATTTCACCTTGCTGTTTGAGTCGGATGCCGCTGGCTTTCCGGGCACCAGCCTATTGCACGCCATACCGGCGTACGTGATCACTACTGGATAGTAAAGCCCGTGATGCTCGTTGGGACGAGCGGAACGCCGTCATCGGCGCCATCGGTGATGCCCGCGTCAGCGATTTGGGCCACGATCGCGTCGAGGCCACTCGTCACTGTTCCGACAACGGTGTATCCGCCGGTGGAGGTGTCGAGGGTTGAATCGGCGAGGACGATGAAGAACTGGCGACCCTGGCTGTACGGGGTTTCCCCACGAGCGAGTGCGATCGTTCCCGCCGGGTAGATCCCGTCTGCCGGAGCGTTCTCGATGGGACCGAAGCTATAAGTGGTGTCGCTGCCGCCCTGACCGTCGATGGAGCCGCACTGCAGCGCTTTGAGGGTCTCGGTCTCCGCCAGGCGATGGCAGATTGTTCCGTTGTAATACCCGTCCTGCACGGACGTCACCACGGACGCGACGGCCTGTGGCGCTGAAGCTCCATCAAGGCTCACTCCTACAGCGATGTCGTTGAGGGTGAGGGTGCCTGTCCAGATGCGGGCCTCTGCGACGTCGGGTGACGGAACATCGCCCACGTTGACACCAGCCTCCGGAGTGGCGGTCGGGGTCGCAGTCGCTGTTGGAGTGGCTGCGGGAGTGCCGGGACCGCCATTGAAGTAGAGGAGCTGGGTGGCAGTGGCGAGAGTCGCAATCACGATGAGCGCGACGACGGCGATGACATTGTCGCGCTTGCGGCGTTTGATGCGTCGCGTGTGCACGGTCTGGCGGGCGTTGAAGCGCCGCAGTCGGTCGCGCGCTTCTCTAACGTCGCGTTCCGTGTTTTTGCTCGGTGCCACGTGTCCTCCAGACAACCGGGCGGGGATGCCCTCCTGAACTTTACGGTGCGCCCCGATGTGCGGACAAATGCTGGATGACAAATTTGCCGGTGCCGCCACACGTACGATTGACGGATGGAGACGCGGCAAGGCCTACGCGGTGGCGCGACACCCCTGGCGGTACGAATGAGGCCAACGAGTCTCGATGAGGTCGCCGGCCAGCGACACCTCCTCACCCCCGGGTCGCCTCTGGTCAGTCTTGCCTCCGATATCTCCGGCGAGCAGGGATCGGTCTCCGTCATCCTCTGGGGTCCGCCGGGGACAGGTAAGACCACCCTCGCGCAGGCGGTCGCCCATAGCTCGGGCCGCAATTTTGTGGAACTGAGTGCGGTCAACGCCGGTGTCGCTGACGTGCGCAAGGTCATGGAACAGGCCCTGTCCAACCGCGACTTGTACGGAATCACCACCGTACTTTTCCTCGATGAGATCCACCGCTTTAGTAAGGCCCAGCAGGATGCGCTGCTACCCGGCGTGGAAAACGGCTGGGTCATCCTGATCGCGGCGACAACCGAGAACCCATCGTTCTCGGTCATCTCCCCATTGCTGTCCCGTTCGCTCCTGTTGACGCTCGAGCAGTTGAGCGACGACGACCTCGGTGTTGTCATCGACCGGGCGGTCGAAGACGTCCGTGGGCTGGCGGACAAAATTGTGCTCAGCCCGGAAGCCCGGTCGACGTTGATCAGGCTGGCCTCCGGCGATGCCAGGCGGGCATTGACCGCGCTTGAGGCGGCGGCATTGTCCGCAACATCCACCACCACAACCGAGACGAACGCCGGTGGATCGGCTGTGAAACCGGTTGTGACGGAGGAAACGGTCGCTCTCGCCGTGGATCGCGCGCTCCTGCGGTACGACCGACAGGGCGACGAACACTACGACGTCATTAGTGCGTTCATCAAGTCGGTGCGCGGCTCGGACGTGGACGCCGCACTTCATTACCTGGCCAGGATGATCGAGGCGGGGGAGGATCCCCGCTTTATTGCGCGGCGGGTGATCATCAGCGCCGCAGAGGACATCGGGATGGCCGACCCTCAGGCGCTCCTGATTGCCATGGCCGCAGCCGACGCCGTACAGATGATCGGAATGCCAGAGGGACGCATCCCTCTCGCCGAAGCGGTGGTGTACCTCGCGACGGCTCCCAAATCGAACGCGTCATATATGGCCCTCGACGCCGCGATAGCGGATGTACGGGCGGGCAACTTCGGCCGGGTGCCCAAACACCTGCGCGACGCCCACTATCCCGGCGCGAAACGACTCGGCCACGGCAAGGGCTACAAGTATCCTCACGATGCCGAACTGGGCGTACTCGAGCAGCAATATCTTCCCGACGAGTTGCGCAACACGGTTTATTACCGGCCAACGGAGCATGGCAACGAGCGTGATGTGTCGTCGCGCTGGGCCAAACTGCGGCGCATCATCCGCGGTGGTTCCTGAGTCCGGATGTGCGATGGATGACTCCGCCGGAGTGTTCTGACAGCCGTGCGACCGAAACCGTCGTTACCGTGCTAATCTTGTCTCCGCCTAACATCGATTCTTCGCGCACGGCTGCTGCGGATTCTCGATCAAGGGAACAGGGTCTGTAGCCGACCGGTTCCCGTGGCAAATCCCTCTGACTTTCACCGGACACCCCGTTGTGCGCTCATGCGTGGGCGCGATCGGCCGGGTTGCCAACGTCAACTTAGAGAAAAGGACCCCGTGTCTACCAAGTCACGTACCC
The DNA here is from genome assembly GCA_025463465.1 of Glaciihabitans sp. Classification (GTDB taxonomy): domain Bacteria; phylum Actinomycetota; class Actinomycetes; order Actinomycetales; family Microbacteriaceae; genus Glaciihabitans. The sequence goes on from JAODAO010000268.1 coordinate 12,140, forward strand.
GTAGCAAGACCCGCCTTTCCCGCGCGCTGGGCATTGCCCTCACGCCGAAGGCTGCCAAGTACCTCGAGAAGCGTCCGTACGCTCCCGGTGAGCACGGCCGCACCAAGCGCAAGCAGGACAGCGACTACGCCGTCCGTCTGCGCGAGAAGCAGCGCCTGCGCGCCCAGTACGGCATTCGCGAAGCACAGATGAAGATCGTCTTCCAGGAGGCGCGTCGCGCCCAGGGCATGACCGGTGAGAACCTGGTCGAGCTGCTCGAGATGCGTCTCGACGCGCTCGTCCTGCGTGCCGGCTTCGCCCGCACCACGGCGCAGGCCCGCCAGTTCGTCGTGCACCGTCACATCCTCGTCGACGGCAAGATCGTCGACCGCCCCTCCTTCCGCGTGAAGCCGGGCCA
>JAODAO010000291.1 GCA_025463465.1 Glaciihabitans sp.
TTTCCAAAGGTTCAGAAGTTGGGGACTTTGACCCGGCTGGCGGCTGCCATCGGGTCGACGGTGAACGCCAGCCGCAGGGCCTCACGCAGGTGCAGCGCCTCGGAGTCGAGCACCGTGTTGAAGCCAAGCCGTTTCGCCTCCGCGGCCCGCTGTTTGGTGGAGGCGGCCTTGCGGATCTCGCCGGCGAGGCTAATCTCACCGATCGCCGCGAAGGTGAGGGGCAGCGTTTTTTCGTTGACGGCACTGGCGATGGCCAGGGCGATTGCGAGGTCGGCGCCGGGCTCGGTGACCCGGATGCCACCTACGGTGGAGACGTAGATGTCGCTCTCGGAGAGCTTGCGGAACCCAGCCCGGCGGTCGAGGACGGCGAGCAGCATGGCAACGCGGGACCCGTCGACGCCGTTCACGACCCGGCGAGGCTGGGGTGCCTTCGACTCGACGTCCAGCGCCTGGATCTCGACCGGCAGGGCGCGGCGCCCGTCGAGGGCGATGGTGACGCAGGTGCCGCTGACGGGCTGGCGGGCGTGGGAGAGGAACAGCCCGCTAGGGTCGCTGACCTCGGCGATGCCGTCGCCGGTCATTTCGAAACAGCCGACCTCGTCGGTGGGGCCGAACCGGTTTTTCAGCGCCCGCACAAAACGCAGTGACGTCTGGCGGTCACCCTCAAACTGGCAGACGACATCCACCAGGTGTTCGAGCAGTCGCGGGCCGGCGATCGAGCCGTCCTTTGTGACGTGGCCGACCAGCACGATGGGCAAGTTTTTGGTTTTGGCGACCCGGGTCAGGGTTGATGCAACCTCGCGCACCTGCGAGGGGCCGCCCGCGAGGCCCTCGATGTTGGCGGACTGGACCGTCTGCACGGAGTCGACGATCAACAGCTGCGGTTTGACCTGGTCGATCTGGCCGAGGATCACCCCGAGGTCAACCTCGGCTGCGAGATAAAGGGTGGGCTGCAGCGCGCCGGTGCGCTGCGCCCGCATACGCACCTGGTTGACCGATTCTTCTGCGCTGACGTAGAGCACCCGCATGCCGGTGGCGGCGGCGCGGGAGGCCACCTCAAGCAGCAGGGTGGACTTGCCCACACCGGGCTCGCCGCTCAGCAGGATGGCCGCGCCCGGCACGATGCCGCCGCCGAGAACCCGGTCGAACTCGTTGATGCCGCTCGGCCAGTGGGTGACCTCATCCAGCTCGATGGCGGTGATCGGCTTGGCGGCGCGCGCTGCGCTGATGGCGATCGGGACTACTGCGCGGGCTGCCGGGGCGTTTTCGGCATTGTCGACAACCGTGCCCCAGGCCTGGCATTCCCCGCAGCGCCCCACCCATTTGAGGGAGCTCCAGCCGCACTCGGTGCAGCGGAAATTCGCGGAAGTCTTGGCCATAAGACCAGCCTAAACGGCACCACCGTCACGGGCTTTGAGCGCCAGGTCGAGGGTGGGGATGAACGCCGACGCCCACACGTGGTAACCGCGATCGTTCGGGTGGAAAAGATCCCCGGCGAACTGGGTGGTGATGCCCCAGAGCCCCTGGCGTTTGGTCCGCGCATACAGCGGCACCACCGGGAAACCGAAGCCGTCGGCCAGGCGGTGCACAATCGCGTTGGCCTCGAGGACGTGTTTCTCCTGCGGCAGGAAGTAGAACGACGGCAGGTCGGAGACGATCGCATGGGCCGGCAGCCCCTCGAACAGTCGCTGCAGGTCGTTCTCAAACGTCTCGGCGTCGAACTTCGCCATGTTGTTTGCGCCAATCGCCACCGTCACAATGTCCGGGGTGATTTTGCGCAGCTTCGGCAGCTGCTGTAGCAGCGCGCCGCGCACCGTCGAGCCGCTCACCCCGAGGTTCGCCACGCGCACGGTCTGGCCGGTGACGTCACGAATGTGGGTGGCCAGCTCACCGACATAGCTGCGCCCTGGCAGGCTCGCGCCAATGCCCTGGGCGGTGGAATCCCCGATGGCCGCGTAGAGCAGCTCGCCCTCCCGCTTGTGATATTCCTTCCACCATTTGGAATTCACCGGAATGGCGTTGGAGAGACGCTCGCTCCAATGCGCTTGGCGGCGCTGGAGGTAGCGGGCCCAGCTCAGTCCGCCGATTGCGAGGGCGGCGCTTGCCAGCCCGGAGATCAACCACTTCACCTCAAAAACTCTACCTATCTAATGCCTAAATGCACTCGCAGAATGGAAACTATGGAAACAAACATGTTTACCCTCTCCTCGGGCAGGGCGATCAGCGTGACCGAGTTCGGCGACCGCTCGTCCCGCCAGGTGGTCGTTTTCGCTCATTCCGCCCCCGGATCCTCACGCTTCGATCCCGATCCCGTCGTCACCGACGCCCACGACGCCCGCATCATCGCCGTTGACCGTCCCGGTTATGGCGGCTCCGACCTTGTCCCCTTCGAGACCGCAGCCATCCACCGCAACGCCGCGGACATCGCCGAGTACCTCGCCGCCGAGGGAATCACCTCGGTGGGCGTCGCGGGCTGGAGCGCCGGGGGCAACGTCGCCCTCGCGCTCGCCGCGGCCAACCCCAACCTGGTCTCCCGGGTCGCCGTGATCGCCACACCGGCTCCCGACGAGGAGGTGCCGTGGGTGGGGGAGGAGAACCGGGCCATGCTGAACGACCTCAGGGGGATGCCGCCGAGTGACGCCACAGTGGCCCTCGCCACCGTCTTCGACGAGTTCAACGGTGCCCCGCCCGACCCCGAAACGATGATCCACGACGTGGTGGCACCGCAGGCGGATGATGCGCTGGTGGATGTCGCCCACGACCGGCTTGTGTCGATGATGGCCGCCGCCGGGGCCCAGGGCCACCTTGGAATGGCCGCCGACATCCTCAGCTACACCATCGTTCCCCGCGGGTACGACATCGCCGATGTGCAGGCCGAAACGATTCTCTTCTACGGCGGAGCCGACGGAATTGTTGGAGGTGAGCACGCCCGCTGGTTCGAGCAGCGCCTGCTGAACGCGCACGTTGACCTGGTGCCGGGTGTTGGCCACCTCGTTGTCATCCCGGTGTGGGAGCAGGTGCTGTCGTTCCTCGCGCCGGAACCGGAGCCCGAGACATCCACCATGAATGCGGAACCGACTGACGAGCCGACGGACGAACCAACGGACGAGCCCACGCCGGAACCAGAGATCGAGGGCGACCTGGCCCCGACCCTGGCAACCCCAGCCGGCGCCAGCACACCATCCAGCCACTTCGACATCTGATCAATCACCCTCTCCCGGCCGGGAAACCGGGAGGACCGAGAAGCGCCGCAAATGTACTAAGCTCTTTCCCGGAACCGTGTCCGAGCGGCCGAAGGTGCAACTCTCGAAAAGTTGTGTGGGTGTTGAGCCCACCGTGGGTTCAAATCCCACCGGTTCCGCTCTGGGAATGTTCATGCTGATCGCATGAACAGATCTCGAAATCCAGTTTGAAATGAAAGACCATCGGTTTACCGGTGGTCTTTCGTCGTTTCACGATGAGTCTTGGCTAGGGATTGCGTTCAGCGGCCTTGCCGTGTCGGTTGAGGTGTTTTGATAACACGGCATGGGCCGGAGTGTCGGCAACGAGCACCCGACGAGGGGACATTTAGGAAGCGCGCGCTACACCGGTCGTCTGCCGAATCGTGAGCGACGTCTCGACCGGATGCGCCCAGTCCTCGCCGTGAGGATGTTGGAGGCGGTTGAGCGTAGCCTCGATCGCCACGTGTGCCATGCGGTCTGAATCAGATCGCACACTCGTCAGCTGCACAAACGGCAGGCGCGCTATCGTACTGTCGTCGAACCCGATGACAGAGATATCTTCGGGAATGCGGACACCCGCGCGAACCAGTGTTTCGACCAATCCGAAAGCACAGCGGTCATTGCAGCAGACAATGGCCGTAGGGAGCTGTTCTCGCGAGAGGAGATGGCGGGCGACGGTGTATCCCTTTTCTTCAGAATATCCTGCGGGTATCACGTCGATGTTGTTGATGAGGCCGTGCCTGCTCATCGATTGCCGGTAGCCACTAAGGCGCTCGGGGGCGTTCGGGCCGTCACCGGCATCGGCGTACGCGATCAACGTGTGTCCTAATTCGACCAGGTGGGTGACGGCGAGGTCCAGTCCCTGCTGATTCTCAGAGCGTATGTCGTCTGTTAGTCCGCCAACATGTGGCCCTCCGACCTGAATGATAGGAATGTTGCCGGGAAGGTCGCGGAGGAAATTTTCTCCTGACTCACTGGCCAGAACTAAGAGCGCCTCAATGCGTTGGCTGAGCAATTCTTCGAGGGCCACGCTCTCCCGGCGGTCGGCGCCCATCGTGGCGAGGGCTAATCGATATCCGCGCGTCTTCGCTGCGCGATACAGCGAATCGACAAGGTCGACTTCGAAGGGTTGCCTCATGTCGAACAAAACGCCTAATTGGTGGGTGCGCTGGCTACGCAACAATCGGGCAGATTCGTTCGGTCGGTAGCCTAATTCCTGAGCCGCCGCCCGCACCTTCTGTCGCGTTTCTTCGGTGGCTCCTTGTTTATCCCGAAGCACCAAGGAGACCAGCTGGCGGGACATGCCGACTCGGTCGGCAACGTCTTTCATCGTGGGTCGACCTGACGCATGGGGGAATGTCTCGCCAGAAGACTGGTGATCGGCTGGCGTTGGCATACTCCATGATTCCACGCGTTCCACTGATCACGGTCTGCTCGGGCCGTGAACGCTCTGAGATGCAAACTCTTTGTTGCATTGTCACGACATGAAACGTACGATAGCACGTGCTAGTCGCCTCGGGGCTAGGCAAACAACGACGTTTCAACGAAGGAAGAATCCAGTGCAACTCGGCATCATCACCGACTCTCTTGGAAAACAGCCGCTTGAGGCCGTCCTCGACACGGCAGCTGAACTGGGACTCGACACGGTCGAAATCGCGACCGGAAACTGGTCAGAATCCCCCCATGCAGATCTGAACGATCTCGTCAGTAACGCCGCATCGCGAGCGGCCCTAATCGAGAAAATCACCTCCCGCGGGCTCACCCTCAGCGCACTGAACGCCAACGGGAACCAGCTTCACCCGGTAACGGGGCCGGAGCATGACCGCGTCGTTCGTGACTCGATCACCGTTGCCGGTGAGATGGGTATTCCGACGGTAGTTGTCATGTCCGGTCTACCGGGTGCGGAAGGGGAGAGGACCCCGAACTGGATCAGCACGTCCTGGCCACCCGAGACACTGGAGATTCTCGATTACCAGTGGAACACGGTGGCCGCCCCGTACTGGGAGGACCTTTCCGGATTTGCTCGCAGCCGAGGGGTGAAGCTGGCCATCGAGATGCACGCCCGGCAACTCGTCTTTAACCCTTCTACACTTGCCCGGCTCCAGGCCATCACCGGAGACGATGTCGTCGGTGCGAACCTCGATCCCTCACACCTGATGTGGATGGGCGCCGACATCCTTGACGTCATCCGTGCGCTCGGTCCCAGCATTTTTCACGTGCATATAAAGGATGCCCGCATCGAACGCGCCAACGTGGGCGTCAACGGCATTATGGACACGCTTCCCCCGACGTCCGCAGCCCAGCGATCCTGGAACTACGTCACCCTCGGCCTCGGCCACCCCGATGGCGCGACATTCTGGGCCAATTTCGTTTACGCACTCCGCGGCGCCGGCTACGACGGCCCCCTGAACATCGAGCACGAGGACATCCTCGTCGGCTCTGTCGAAGGAGTTCGTCGGTCCGCCGAACTGCTCAAGACCGTTGTGCTCCGCGACGCCCCCGACTGGGCGCCCGCTCAGATCTGACCCCAAACACACCGCTTTCACTACTTCAGACAGGAATTGAACGTGCAGACAACGACGTCGTCATCAAACACTCCACCCGGTACCGCGGGTGCAAAATCGCCCCGACTGGGTCTCATCACTTTTATCGCCACCCTTGGCGGATTGCTCTTCGGTTACGACACCGGCGTGATCAGTGGGGCCCTGCCATTTATGACGTTGCCAACGTCAGAGGGGGGCCTCGCTCTGACCCCCGCCCAAGAAGGCATCGTCACCGCCTCGCTCGTTCTTGGGGCTGCTTTCGGTGCCCTCTTTGGCGGCCGTTTGTCAGACCGCCAGGGACGTAAGCGCAACATCATGATGCTGGCGATCATCTTTTTCATCGGCGCTATCGGTTGTGCATTGGCACCCAATACCGCACTGATCATCGTCGCCAGGTTCATCCTCGGCCTAGCCGTCGGTGGGGCTTCGGCCACCGTCCCCGTGTTCCTCGCCGAACTGGCTCCAGCGAACCGCCGCGGACAGATCGTTTCCGTCAACGAACTCATGATCGTCACCGGACAGTTGATCGCCTTCACCTCAAACGCCATCCTTGGCTTCTATTCCGAAGACGCGGGCATCTGGCGGTGGATGCTCGTTATGGCCACCATTCCCGCTGTTTTGCTCTGGTTCGGCATGCTCCTCGTCCCGGAATCAGCTCGCTGGTTCGTCACCCAGGGCCGCTTCGCCGACGCACGAGCGTCCCTCAAGCGCACCCGTTCGGAACAGGCCATCGACCCGGAACTGGCTGAAATGCAGGAGACCGCCGAACGGGATCGCGTCATCGGTCGAGGAAGTTTCCGGGACCTGCGGACCCCGTGGATACGCCGAGTAGTGATTCTCGGAATCGCCATCGCATTCTTGTCCCAAACAACCGGCGTCAACAGCATCATGTACTTTGCCCCCTCTGTCCTCATCTCAACCGGTCTCAGCACCCAGGCATCCCTCGTCGCCACCATCGCCAACGGCGTCGTCTCCGTCCTCGGGACACTGCTCGGGATCTGGCTACTCACCCGTGGCGTCGGTCGGCGTCCCATCATCATCGTGGGGCAAGCCGGACTAACAGTCGCCCTAGCTCTTATCGGTATCTTCTTCCTGCTACCAGAATCGACTCTTCGGTCCTACCTCGTACTGACAGGGATGCTCATCTTCCTGTTCTTCATGCAGGCGTGCATCGGCCCTATCTTCTGGCTACTTCTTGCCGAGATTTTCCCGTTGCGAATTCGTGGCTTCGCCACCGGCCTTGCCGTGTCATTCGTCTGGATCGCGAACACCATCGTTTCGCTGGTTTTCCCCATCCTCATCGATGCGATCCAAGGCAACACATTCTTCCTCTTCGCGATCATCAACGTCGGCACCCTGATCTTCTACATCCGCTCGATACCGGAAACGAAGGGTCGCTCCTTGGAGCG
>JAODAO010000325.1 GCA_025463465.1 Glaciihabitans sp.
GTCCTCGCTGAAAAAAGCGTTGTCCCGGTCGTAGCCAGCGGCGCGGGAACGGATGCGGCCAAGCAGATCTGCGGTGAGCACTGACATCCCCCAAGGTTATGCGCCGATGGCCGCGCCAGCGGGAGCCGTTTGGATTTGCTTGGGTATCCCTGTTTCCAATTGGGGTTGTGGGAGGATAGTGCTGCCGTACCGCTGCGAAGCGGACGCACCCTCACCCACAACGACGTCGGACGAGAGAACCCCATGACAGACCACCACCCCCTGGGCGTCGCGGCCTCCCGCCCGCTCGTCGGCTCCCTCGGGCAGCTCGCCCGGATCGACCAATTTGTGGTCACGGGTGGCCCCGCCAACGGCACCAGGGTGATCCGGGTTGTCAACGGCGGTGGTCTCGAGCTGGAGATCCACCCCGACCGGGCCTTCGACATCGGTCGAGTCACCTTCCGCGGGATTCCCGTCGCATGGATGTCCCCCACAGGCATGGTGGCCCCCGGCTTGGTGGATGGCGAGGGTTTCGGTTGGCTGAAATCGTTCGGCGGTGGCCTGCTGACCACCGGCGGCCTCGACGCCATCGGCGACCCCGGCAGTACGGCTGACGGTACCCGGTTCGGGTTACACGGCCGGTTCAGCGCCATCCCCGCGACCCTCACCCGCGCCAGCATCGAGGGTGAGCGCATCATCCTGGAGGCCGAGATTCGCCAGGCCAGTGTGCACGGGCACAATCTTCTCCTGCGCCGCTCGCTGACCACCACGGTCGGATCGGACAGTTTCCATCTGGTCGACACCGTCAGCAACGACGGCGCGACCGACACCGCCCACATGATCCTCTACCACCTGAACATCGGCTGGCCACTGCTCGGACCAACCGCCGTCATCAGCACCCCGGCTACCGCTGTCACCCCCGAGAATGACGACGCCAGGGCGAGCACCGAGGAGTGGTCCACCCTCACCGAGCCGAACCCCGAGGCGAGAAGCCTCGTCTTCCGGCACCACCTGCCCGAGGCCGGCGGATCGGGTCGCAGCGTGGTGCGGGTGGAAAATCCGGACACCCCAATCGCGCTGGAGATCGACGTCGACGCGAGCACCCTCCCCCACCTGCACCAGTGGAAGGTGATGCAGCCCGGCCAGTACGTGGTCGGCATCGAGCCGTCGAACAGCGCGACGCTCGCCGGACGGGCGGTGGCGGAGGAACAGGGCCTCGTCCCCGTCCTTTCCGCCGGCGCATCGGTCAGCTACGACCTCGATTTCCGCTTCTCCACCGACGTTCCCCTGGTCGCGCCGTGACCGCCGCCCCCGCGGACCAGCGGTATGTGATCGGCCTCGATGTCGGCACCACCAGCGCCAAGGCGGTTGTTTTCACCCTCGACGGCACCATCGTCGCCACCGGGCGCTGCTCCTTCGAGTGGGAGCTGACGGCCCACGGCACCGAGATCTCCGCCCACTCCCTCGCCGATGGCGCCAACACCGCGCTGCGCCGCGCGCTGGAGGACACCCCTCCCGGTCCGGTCCTCGGGATCGGCATCGCCAGCATCGCCGAGTCCGGGGTCCTGCTCGACGGGCGCGGCGCACCCATCGCGCCGGTCATCGCCTGGCACGACAAGCGCGACGGGAACCAGCTCGACCGGCTGGGTGCCGAGCTGGGCGCCGACGTGTTCTCGGCGACCACCGGGCTGCCCTTCCGACACCAGTGGTCGATCACCAAACACCGTTGGCTGCGGGACAATTGTCCTGGCACGGACACCGCAACCCTGCGGCTGAACGTGGCGGAATGGATTGCCTTCACCCTCGGGGCCGCCCCGGCGACGGAACTGTCGCTCGCGTCGCGGACCGGGTTCCTGGAGCTGGCGACCCGCGCGTGGTGGTCACCCGCGCTGGAGTGGGCGGGACTACGCGACAGCATCCTGCCGGAACTGGTCAGCGCGGGGACCCTGCTCGGCCGCGTCAGCGCCGACACCGCACCGGCACGGCTGCGCGGGGCCGCGATCACCGCGGCCGGCCAGGACCACCAGGCGGCGGCCGTTGGTCTCGGCGCGATCCGCGCGGGCACCGAGGTGGATTCCTGCGGAACGGCCGAAGCCCTCGTGCGGGTGGTAGACCCGATTTCCGCCCAGGCCGACGTGCTGGCGCTGACCCGGATCGGGGTCACCGTGGGCTGGCACGCCGTCGCCGGGCAATGGAATTTGTTGGCAGGAACCGAGGGTGGGCTGCTGCTCGGCCGCACCCTGCGCCTCCTCGGGGTGGCCGACTTCACCGCCGGGCACCTCGACGACGACGCCAGGGCGATCACCGCTCCAGCCGTGACGGCCAGCACGGATGCGGCCGGGTTGCTTGGCTTCTCCGGCATCGGCGACGGGACAACCCCCGCCGCGATCTGGCGCAGCAGCATCGAGCTGGTCACCGACCAGGCCGCCGCCCTACACAATGCGATGTCGGCCATCGTGGGGGAACACCGGGAGCTGATCGTCACGGGAGGCTGGTCGAACAGTGAGGCGCTGCTCGAGTGCAAACGCCGCTCCCTCGGCCAGCTCAGCCACCCGGACGTTCCCGAGGCCGGCGCCCGTGGTGCCGCGATCTTCGCCGGGATGGCAGCGGGGCTCTGGTCATCCCCCGACACCCACACGCTGGCGGTACCCGCTGGCGCCCACTGAGACATCCCCCGTGCATCGCGCGCACCACCCTCCGCGGCCGGAGATGACCGCCCCACTACAGTGGAGCGAGATGACGAGTGGATGCCGCGGAAATGGCTGAGATAAAAGTGGGCAGCGACGACGCAGCGCGCGGTGCGCACGCCGACCAGCGGCTGCAGCGCATCCTGCTGGACCTGCGGGAAAACGGCCGGGTCGACGCCGGCCAACTCGCCACCGTGCTTGGTGTGACCGGGGAAACCCTGCGGAAGGATCTCATCCACCTGGAACGCCACGGGCGGCTGCGCCGGGTGCACGGCGGTGCGATCCCGCCGGAGTCGCTGTCCTTCGAACCGGCGGTAATCACCCGCACGGAGTTCTCGGCCGAAAAGTCCCGGATCGCGCGGGCGGCGCTGGCGCACCTGCCCGAGCACGGTTCCGTGCTGATCGACGCCGGCTCCACCACGGAACGGTTCGCCGAGCTGATCCCCGGCAACCGCGAGCTCACTGTTTTCACCAACACCCTGCCCATCGCGCTGGCGCTGGTGGGCAACCCGCTGCTTACCGTGTTCACCTTCGGCGGCCGGCTGCGCGGCAACACCCTGGCCGAGGTCGACGACTGGGCGCTGCGAGCGCTGCGCGAGACCAACGTCGACGTCGCGTTCCTCGGCACAAACGCCCTCAGCCTGGAGCGCGGGCTGACCACCCCTGACCCCGCGGAGGCGTCGGTGAAGCGGGCGATGCTGGACTCGGCCAGGCGGCGCATCCTGCTCTGCGACCACAGCAAATTCGGTGCGGTCAGCACCGTGCAGCACGCCACCCTTGACGACATCGACCTGCTGATCACCGACACCGACGCTGACCCCGGCGACCTCGCCGACCTTCGTGCTGCCGGCCTGGAGATCGAACTGGCCTGACCTCCCGGCCATCGGCGGACCAGTCCTCGGCGGGCCAGTCATCAGCCGGCGCAGTTCTCGGCGGGCCGGTTTGGCGTCGAATCAGTGCGCCGTGGGACCAGCGCCGAGCGGCCGCGACGGCTCGCCCAGCCGGCGGTCAGCGGCGGGTAGCGGCCCTGCGGTGATCAGCCGCGCGTACTCCGGCCGCACCGTGAACAGGGTGCTGGGGTGGGCCACGGCCGAGGACGCCCAGAGCACCGCGTCGGCCAGCCGCTCGATGCGATCGGCCGTGCCGGCCAACCCGCTGAGGTAGCCGGCGAGCAGCGCGTCGCCGGCGCCCACCGCGTTGACCACGGGGATGTCCCGCGCCACCGCGAACAGCGGCCCGTCGTCGTCCACAAAAACCACCCCGTCCGCGCCGAGGCTCGCCAGCACCGCGCCGGCGCCGAGGGCGCGGACGGCCTCCGCCGCGTCCACCACGTCGCCGAGCGTCGCGATGTCCCTCCCGGTCAGCTCGGCGAGCTCGTGCACGTTCGGTTTCACCAGGCCGGGCCGGGCTTCGAGCGCCGCCGATAGTGCTTCGCCCGAGGCATCCACCACCGAGAATGCGCCCATCCGGTTGGCCTGCACCACCACGTCGCGGTGGAACGTTGTCGGCACCCCGGGCGGGAGGCTGCCGCACACGAGCACGGCCGTGGCGACGCCTTCGGTGGCGAGGATCGCTGCCTGGATCTCCCACACGGTGTCCGCGGACAGGGCGGCGCCGGGTTCATTGATTTTGGTTCCCGGCTGGCCGGGGGCGACCAGGGTGATGTTGGTGCGTACATCGACGCCGGAGTCGATGATGCTCACCGGCACCCCGTAGCCGGCGAGGGTGCTGGCGAGGAACCGCCCCGTGTCGCCACCCGCCGGCACAATCGCCAGGGTCGCCACGTCGCCGCGGTGCAGCGCGATGGAGACGTTGACACCCTTTCCGCTCGGTTCCCGCACGGATTGGGTGGAGCGGTTCACCCCGCCGAGCTCGAAGGAATCGACGGTGATCGTCCAGTCGATGGCAGGGGACGGGGTAACGGTGACAATCATTGGCACTCCCATGCGGACGAGAATCGAGTTGTATTTAGTTGGATATCTTTGCTTATGCTTGGGATTGTGTCAAGATTGTGCTGCCTCACCGCCGTGGCGTTCCACCACGATGCTCGGGCAGAACCTGGAGGAACATCGTGCCGGTAATCCCAAGCCGCGACCTGCTCGACTCGGCCGTGGCAAGCGGCCGCGCGGTGGCAGCGTTTAATGTGATCACCCTCGAGCACGCCGAGGGAATCGTGCAGGGCGCCGAGCAGGCGGGGCTGCCCGTGATCCTGCAACTCAGCGAGAACGCGGTGCGTTACCACGGCTCAGCCACGGCGATCGCGCACGCGATGGGCGATGTTGCGGCGGCGGCGAAGGTGGATGTCGCGCTGCACCTCGACCACATCACCGACATAGCGTTGATGCGGCTGGCCCCGGAACTGCTGTTCTCCTCGGTGATGTTCGACGCCTCGGAGCAGCCGTATAACAACAACATTGAGCTCACCCAAAGTGCGGTGGAATGGGGCGCACAGCACGGGGTCTGGATCGAGGCGGAACTCGGCGAGGTCGGCGGCAAGGACGGCGCCCACGCACCGGGCGTCCGGACGGACCCGACCGAGGCGCACCGCTTTGTCGAGCGGACCGGGGTCGACGCCCTGGCCGTGGCGGTGGGTTCGTCCCACGCGATGACAACCCGCGATGCGTCCCTCGACCACGACCTGATCGGCCGGCTCCGCAGCGCCGTCGCGGTGCCGCTGGTGTTGCACGGCTCCTCCGGCGTCCCCGACGACGAACTGTCCCGCGCCGCGGCGGGTGGGATGCTCAAAATCAACATCGGCACGGCCCTGAACATCGCGTACAGCTCAGCGATCCGTGCTTTCCTCGACGGGGACCGTGCCGCGGTTGACCCGCGCGCCTACCTGCGGGTCGGCCGCGACGCCATCGCCGACACCGTCGCCCACTACCTGCGGGTGGTCGCGGGGCGGTAACCCTGCCAGCTTGGGCCGGTCACAGCAGGTCGCGGATGGCGAGCACCCCTGCGGCGACCTCGCCGAAGCTGGTGCTCAGCGGGGACAGGCCGAGCCGGATGCCGTTCGGACGACGGAAGTCGGGGACGATCCCCTTTTCCCAGAGGCCCGGCATAATGCCGGCGAAGCGGTCGTCATCGAGGGTGATGTGGCTGCCCCGGCGGGCGGCATCCCGCGGTGAGGCGAGCCGTGCCTCGGGCAGCAGGTCGTCGGCGAGGGTGATCGCGTACTCGGTGAGGCCAACCGACTTGGTCCGGACGGCGGCGAGGCCAACGGAGTCGATCAGGCCGATCATGTCCTGCATGGCCAGCATCCCCACGATGGGCGGGGTGCCGCTGAGGATGCCGCGGATGCCCTCAGCAGGCTGGTAACCCTGCCCCATCTCGAACGGGGTGGCGCTGCCCAGCCAGCCCTGGATGGGCTGGCGCACCTGCGATTGCAGGGAGCTTGCCACGTAGGCGAAGGCGGGTGAGCCGGGGCCCCCGTTCAGGTACTTGTAGGTGCAGCCGACCGCGAGGTCAACACCCCAGGCGTCCAGCTCGGTGGGGACAACACCAGCGGAGTGGCAGAGGTCCCAGAGCATCAGGGCGCCGGCCCTGTGCACTATCTCGGTGATACCGGCGACGTCGGCGAGGTAGCCGGAGCGGTAGGCGACGTGGCTCAGCACCACCACGGCGGTATCGTCGTCGACCACGCCTGCGACATCCCCCACGGTCACCCCGTTGGTGCCGCGGGAATCGATCCAGCGCAGCTGCAGCCCACGTTCGGCGGCGATGCCCTCGAGCACATACCGGTCGGTGGGGAAGTTGTCGCGGTCGATCACCAGCGTGCGCCGACCAGGGCGGGCATCAACGGCGGCGCGGACGAGCTTGTAGAGCAGGACGGTGGTGGAGTCGCCGATGGTGGTCTGCCCCGCCGCGGCGCCGAGCACCACCCGGCCCAGGTCATCGCCAATTCTCAGCGGCAGGTCGAGCCAGGTTTCGTCCCAGCCGCGAATCAGGCGGGAACCCCATTGAGTGGTGATGAAGTCGGTGACGCGATCGCGGCTGGCGATCAGCGGGCGGCCAAGGGAGTTGCCGTCGAGGTAGGAGAGCACCTCGGCATCGCGGATGAAGCGGCCGGTGTGCTCGGCGAGCGGGTCGCTGGCGTCCAGGGCGGCGGCGTTGTCAACGATGACGGCGGTGCTGGTGGTGCTGGTGGGGTCGGTCACCCTTCGACGTTACCCGCAGCACCGCTCGCTACGGTGACCGCGGCTGCGCGGTGCCGGGAGGTGTCCCACAGCGTGACGGCGATGACCAGGACGCAGACCAGAGCGATCGCCACGATGCAACCCGGGATGCCCAGTCCCCCGGCGGCCAGCGGAACCAGCAGCACCAGGGCGGCGGCCGGCAGGATCACCACGGGCCGGATGACCAGCCGGGTGATCACCAGGGGAAGGTGCGCGGCCCAGAGCAGTACAAGGAACACCCCGACCGGCACGGCGACGGCATTGGCAGCGGCGAGCGCGGAGATCTCGAGGTGGTGGCCGGCGGATTCAACGGCAACCTCGAGGCCGGCGCCCAGCGCGGCGAGCGCCGCGAAGACCCCGTAGTGCAGGTAACCCCAGACGTAGGAGCGGCTCGGATAGGCCTCGAGGCCGTCCCCGGCGGGTTCCAGAAAGTACAACCACCAGAGGGCGAAGACGAGGGTGAGGCCGGCGAGGGCGATGGTGATGAGTTCGGCGCTTACCCCGCGGGAGTCCAGGGATGCCTGCACCCCCGTTGTCGCCGCCAGCACACTCTCGCCGAGCACGATGATGGTGAACAGCCCGTAGCGTTCGGCAATGTGGTGCGGGTGCCAGCTGCTCTCCCCGGTGCGGGAGGCGAACAACGGTACGGCGAGTTCGAGCAGGGCGAGCGCCACAAAGCTGGAAATGGCGACCTCCGCCGGCAGCAGGAGACGCAACAACCAGCCGGCCTGCACCAGCACAATTCCGCCGGCGTAACGCAGGGCGGTGGCCCGGCCGGCGGGGTCCCCGATGGCCGCGCGAATCCACTGGGTGACGAGGCCGATGCGCATGATCGCGTAGCCGATGGTGACGGCGGCGAAGTTGCCGTCGTTGAACGCGGAGGGCACCCCGGCGGCCAGCACCAGCACCCCGGCCATCTGCACCATGGTGGTGATGCGGTACTGCACATCGTCGGTGTCGTAGGCGGAGGCGAACCAGGTGAAGTTCATCCACGCCCACCAGATGGCGAAGAACACCATCAAAAACGGGCCGATGACCTCGCTGGTGTGCCCCTCGGCGATGCCGTGCGCGAGTTGCACCGTGATGGTGGCGATGGCGGCCACGAAGGTGAGGTCGAACAGCAGTTCCAGCGGGCTCGATACCCGGTGGGCCTCTGTGCTGTCTCGGGCGGCCATCCGCTGGCGGAGGAGCGGGTGCAGGTGCGTCATTCCGCCAGCGTAGAGATAACCGGCGCGGCGTGCATGACCCATTCCGGGACATACGGTGTGAGGTGTGGTGCACTGTCAACATGACCCTGCGACGGACGGAATCGGTGGAGGCCGGCGACTGGATCGCACCGCGCCTCGGCAGCTGGGGAACGGCCGCCGGCGTCACCCCACGCGGTTTTGAGGCCTACGCCCGCGTTTTCCATCCGGTGGAGGCGCAGTTCCTGCGCTGGGAGGGTGACCGGCTACTGAACAGCGTCGAAGATTCCACCATCGGCCTGCTCAGCTGGGCCGAGGTGGCCCGCCGCCGTGGCACCTCCGTGCACCCGCTGATGCAGTGGGAAAAAATCCTCGCCGGCCACACCAATCCCCGCTACGGCGAGGATGGCTGGCAGTACGGCAGCCCACAGCAGGGGGATGTCGGCGCCCGCGAGCTCGCGGTGATCTGCCGGGTCCTCGAAACCGCCACCGGCACCCCGGCGGACTGCACCGCCGCCGTGTGGGAGGGGTGGGGTGACCTGGTCGAGAAAATGCCGTGGGAGATCCTGCCGGCCCCGGAGTTGGTCCTGCCGTCGCGCACCTACCTGATGTTCGACTGCGGCACCGCCGACTTCACCGACCACCCCACCGCGAACCCGCGGGCGGCTGTAACAACGCAACCCACCGACGGGCTGTTCCGCACGCTGAACCTGCTCTGGCCGGCCGACCTGAGCTGGTTCATCGGCTCCGAGATCGACTTCGATTCCACCGTGATCGGGGGCCCGAGGGCCGCGATCGACCGACTGCTGGCGAGCGCCGAGCTTGAGGCCATGGAGATTGGGCCGGACGACTCCCTCGCCCACGACACAGACGCCGTGAACGGGAAGCCGCACCCACACGTTTAGGGCTCTGTGACGAAGCCCTTGTCGACCAGGAATTCGAGGGCCACATCGGCCGGCTCCTCGCCACCCTCGTCCACTCGCAGGTTGAGGGCGCGCAGCTCGGTGTCGGTGATGTCGGGGGAGATTCGGTCGAAGACGTCGGCCAGCCCGGGGTACTGCTCGAGGGTCGCGGTGTTGAGCACCGGCGCGACGTTGTACGCGGGGAAGAACCCGCGGTCGTCCTCGAGCACGGTCAGCCCGAGTGAGTCGACCCGGCCGTCCGTTGTGAACACCTCACCGAAGTTGCAGGTGCCCCGGTCGATGGCCGTGTAGACGGCGCCGGTGTCGAAAATGCTGACGTTCGAGTCCGGTACCCCGTCGGCGCTTCCACGTTCGAGGTCGTACGCGGCGAGCATGGGGTTCATACCGTCCTGGCGGGAGTTGAACTCCGGCTCAACACAGAAGGTGCGGTCCTCGACGGGAAGGGCCGCCATCTCCGACATCGTGGTGATGCCGAGTCGCTCAGCGGCTTCCTCACCCATTGCCATGGCGTAGGTGTTGTTCAGCGGGGCTGTTGGCAGCCAGGTGAGACCGTTTTCGGCATCGGCATCCCGCACCGCTTCGTATTGCTCGGCCTGGTCGGGGATACCCTCGGCCTCGCCGAGGTAGGAAATCCAGGCCGTTCCGGTGTACTCCCAAGTCATGTCGGCACCACCGCTGAGCATCAGCTGGCGGGCGGGGACACTGCCGGGAACGTTGGTGAGGTCAACAACAGAGAATCCGGCTGCTTTGGCTGCGAGGACGGCGATTTTGCCGAGGATGATCTGCTCGGTGAAGTTCTTGGAGGTGACCGTGAGGGTCGCGTCCTCCGGCAGGTCGAGCTTCTCAATCGAACCGGCGCCGACCTCCGGTGTGAAGGAGGCCGCGGGCTCGAGCCCACAGCCGGTGAGCGCGAACATACCGGCGCCGAGCACCGCGGTGCCGGCGATGAGGCGCGAGCGCAGGCGGCGGGAAGGGGTGGGGCGAATCGACATGTCAGAGTCCTCTCGGGTGCGCGACAAATTCGACGACCCGGCCGAGCCAGTCGATGAACAGTGCGAGGAGGGCGATCAGCAGGGCGCCGGAGACGAGCACGCTGATCAGGTAAAGGTTGACGCCCGTGACGATGAGCAGGCCGAGGCCACCACCGTTCACAAATGCGGCAAGGGCGGCCGTGCCAACGAGGAGGACCAGGGCGGTGCGGATACCGGCGAGCATCACCGGTACGGCAAGCGGAAGTTCCACCTTGAGCAGCACCGCAGACGAGGACATCCCCATGCCGCGGCCGGCTTCGACCAGTGGGGCGGGTACCCCGCGGAGCCCGATCATGGTGTTGCTGAGCACGGGCAGCGCCGCGTACAGCACGAGGGCGATGATCGATGCCCAGT